>NZ_JBHUGZ010000017.1:735000-739258 GCF_042682145.1 Mesorhizobium newzealandense
ATGCTGGGTGCCGAGTTTGGCGTCGCGGCGGCGTTTTCCGCCGCTTTTGGCGTCATGCAGGCGCAGTTCGCCCCTGGTGCCAGACGTAGCGCATCAGATTGTAGGCGAGGTTCGTCATGCCGATCTTGGTCCTGGCGCGGGCGATGCCGATCGTGCGGATGAAGAGTTTCATCTGCGCCTTCTGACGGGCGAAGACGTGCTCGACGAAGGCTCGGGTCTTTGAGCGCCGGCCGTTGGCCCGCGACGTCGCTTCGCTCATAGGCCGGCCCTTCGGCTTCTTGTGGTGGATTTCGGAGACATATCCGTTCCGGTCGAGCCACTCCTCGTTCTTCTTCGAGCGATAGGCGGTGTCGGCCCAGACCGTAGACCCGGTATTGGCGCGGTTGAGCACGTTGCGAAGCTGCGCGCCGTCATAGGCGGATGCGCTCGTGACGTTCCAGCCGCGGATGAAGCCGTGCCGGCGGTCGATGGCGGCATGGTTCTTGTAGCCGAAAGCGGGAATGGCGATGTCGCGCTGCTGCGCCTTTCCCTCCTCGGCGACCTTGGCCTTGGAGAACTTCACCGTCCAGCGGGCATCGCGATCCTTCTGGCGCAGCTTGGCCGGCTTCTCCTTCCATGCGTCCGGCACCTTGCCCGCCTTGATGTCGGCCTTCTCGGCGTCGGTGTTGCGCTGCTTCGGCGCCGCCACGATGGTGGCGTCGACGATCTGCCCGCCCATCGCCAGATAGCCGGCCTTGGCGAGGTGCTTGTCGAAGCGGGCAAACAGGTTCTCCACCGCGCAGGCCTGCGTCAGATGCTCGCGAAACAGCCAAATCGTCTTGGCGTCTGGCACTCTGTCGCCGAGCCCCAGTCCGAGGAAGCGCATGAAGGACAGCCGGTCCTGGATCTGGAACTCGGCCTGGTCGTCGGACAGCCCGTAGAGCGCCTGCAGCACCATGATCTTGAACATCATCACCGGGTCGTAGGCAGGACGACCGCCCCTGGCGCCGTCCGAGCGCTTCAGCACCTTGGCCAAAGGCTTGCGGAAAACCTCCCACGGCACAACGGCGTTCAACTTCTCCAGGGGATCGCCGGCTTCGCTTAGCCGAGCATAGCGCTCATCGATATCCCAGAACCCGGCCTGTCCCCGCATCCAATCCCTCCTTCCAAATCGCAACGGCAGTGAATCACAAACCGGTCAAAATGGGGAGGTTTTTCGAGACCTCCAACTGGCTAAAGTCGTTTCGTATTTGGTTGCAGGACTGGTCTTTAGCCGGCGCCTTCAGTCAATGGCCTGCAGAACGAGGCTCCCTCATCCAGCATCGCCATCGCCGACGCGCCAGGTGACGAGCGCAGGGATGGGATCCTACTTCCAATTTCCGTACCATCCGATGGCCGTGCAGGTCGCGAACTGCATGCACCCCAGAAACCGCTTCCGGGGTCAGGGCCCCTGGGGTCTTGGGATTGATCGAGAGAGGCGTACAAACGCGGCCGGCCCGCCGGCTTGGTGCGTGATGGGCGTTGTGATGTGGCGTGGTTTGGGGGCGGCTGAGGGGGGCCAAACCGCGGCCCCGCGCAGGTTTCAAAATCAAACGCCCGCCGGCTTGGTTGCTGGCGGTGTTTTGAAGGTTTGGTTGCGGGGACAGGATTTGTCTTATTTGTCCCGCTGCGTCGGCTTGGCCGCCTAGCGGGCCCCCTGAGGGGATTCAAATGCGTGGGCGACGGTCGGCTGGATACAAAAACAGCCCGGGCTGGGCCGGGCTGTTTTTGGATTTGGTTGCGGGGACAGGATTTGAACCTGTGACCTTCAGGTTATGAGCCTGACGAGCTACCGGGCTGCTCCACCCCGCGTCACCTTTGGATGTAAGCCCAAGCAATAGGATGGCCTACAGATAGGTCGATGTCTCACCAAATGAAAGGGCCGCTTTCGCGGCCCGTGTTCCCGTTGGCGGGCCTGTTCGTAAGGAGAAGATTTTCTCACCGTCCAGTTCGATACTGGATGTGAGATCAACGTGCGTTTAGCAGACCTGGCAGCGACCTACTCTCCCGCGTCTTGAGACGAAGTACCATCAGCGCTGGAGCGTTTCACGGCCGAGTTCGGAATGGGATCGGGTGCAGCCGCTCCGCCATAACCACCAGGTCGGCAAAACGCACGTTGTTCGAGAAGCTTTTTGAGCGAAGAGCTCTGCGTGAGATAGCCAATAGGGGTTAACCTATCATGCTTTCTCGGAGCTGTTCGCTGGTCTTTGTTGTGCTTTCACATCTTCTGGCGGCAATCCTTCCGATTGCGCCGAGATGGGCATAAGGAATGAGAACGATCAAGCCGATCGAACTATTAGTACCGGTAAGCTTCAAGCGTTGCCGCTCTTCCACACCCGGCCTATCAACGTGGTCGTCTTCCACGGTTCTCAGGGAATACTCGTTTTAAGGTGGGTTTCCCGCTTAGATGCCTTCAGCGGTTATCCCGTCCGGATATAGCTACCCTGCTATGCGGCTGGCGCCACAACAGGTCCACCAGAGATCCGTCCATCCCGGTCCTCTCGTACTAGGGACAGATCCTTTCAATATTCCTACACCCACGGCAGATAGGGACCGAACTGTCTCACGACGTTCTGAACCCAACTCACGTACCGCTTTAAATGGCGAACAGCCATACCCTTGGGACCTGCTCCAGCCCCAGGATGCGATGAGTCGACATCGAGGTGCCAAACAACCCCGTCGATATGGACTCTTGGGGGTCATCAGCCTGTTATCCCCGGCGTACCTTTTATTCGTTGAGCGATGGCCCTTCCACGCGGGACCACCGGATCACTATGACCGACTTTCGTCTCTGCTCGACTTGTCAGTCTCGCAGTCAGGCAGGCTTATGCCATTGCACTCAGCGAACGATTTCCGACCGTTCTGAGCCCACCATCGCGCGCCTCCGTTACTCTTTAGGAGGCGACCGCCCCAGTCAAACTACCCACCATACATTGTCCCGGACCCGGATAACGGGCCGCGGTTAGACATCCATAGTAATAAGGGTGGTATTTCAAGGGTGGCTCCACCTGAGCTGGCGCCCAGGTTTCAAAGCCTACCACCTATCCTACACATGCCACTACGAATGCCAATGTAAAGCTATAGTAAAGGTGCACGGGGTCTTTCCGTCTAACCGCAGGAACCCCGCATCTTCACGGGGAATTCAATTTCACTGAGTCTATGCTGGAGACAGCGGGGAAGTCGTTACGCCATTCGTGCAGGTCGGAACTTACCCGACAAGGAATTTCGCTACCTTAGGACCGTTATAGTTACGGCCGCCGTTTACTGGGGCTTCGATTCAGAGCTTGCACCCCTCCTCTTAACCTTCCAGCACCGGGCAGGCGTCAGACCCTATACGTCGTCTTGCGACTTCGCAGAGCCCTGTGTTTTTGATAAACAGTCGCTACCCCCTGGTCTGTGCCACCCTCCTCTACTTGCGTAGAAAAGGGTCACGCTTCTTCCGAAGTTACGCGTGCAATTTGCCGAGTTCCTTCAGCATAGTTCTCTCAAGCGCCTTGGTATACTCTACCAGACCACCAGTGTCGGTTTCGGGTACGGTTTATAAGGAGGAGCTATTTCCTGGAACCACGCAGCAGCCCGTTCAATCCGATAAGATTGGACTACCTCAATGATCCGTCACTACCTCCAAGCCCACGAATATTAACGTGGTTCCCATCGACTACGCGTTTCCGCCTCGTCTTAGGGGCCGGCTAACCCTGCTCAGATTAGCTTTAAGCAGGAACCCTTGGTCTTTCGGCGGGGGAGTCTCTCACTCCCCTTACGTTACTCATGTCAGCATTCGCACTTCTGATACCTCCACCACCCCTCACGGGTATGGCTTCATCAGCTTACAGAACGCTCCGCTACCGCTCGTATTGCTACGAACCCTAAGCTTCGGTGTATGGCTTTAGCCCCGTTACATTTTCGGCGCAAAGACCCTTATTTAGACCAGTGAGCTGTTACGCTTTCTTTAAATGATGGCTGCTTCTAAGCCAACATCCTGGTTGTTTTGGGATCCTCACATCCTTTCCCACTTAGCCATAACTTGGGGACCTTAGCTGTAGGTCAGGGTTGTTTCCCTTTTCACGACGGACGTTAGCACCCGCCGTGTGTCTGCCGACTAGTACTCCCAGGTATTCGGAGTTTGGTTAGGTTTGGTAATCCGGTGAGGACCCCTAGCCCATCCAGTGCTCTACCCCCTGGGGTATTCGGTCGACGCTCTACCTAAATAGATTTCGCGGAGAACCAGCTATTTCCGAGT
>NZ_JBHUGZ010000018.1:0-127207 GCF_042682145.1 Mesorhizobium newzealandense
TTTTTTTTTTTTTTGATCGCTGCCCGGACTGGGCGCGAGGCGTGGCGCTGTTTCCCGGTGATGTGGCCTATGTCTGGCATGCCGGCGCTCCATGACTCGCGGTGGCCGACAGCCTGGTTGCTGGCCTTCGCGGCATCCGCTCACCGAGATCATTGGGCAGCCACCCCGCTGGTGCGCCATCAGCCGTGGACACACCATTGGCAGACATGAGCCCGGCTGGTAAGGTTCTGCGCGTTGCTTCGAATTAAACCACATGCTCCACCGCTTGTGCGGGCCCCCGTCAATTCCTTTGAGTTTTAATCTTGCGACCGTACTCCCCAGGCGGAGAGCTTAATGCGTTAGCTGCGCCACCGACAAGTAAACTTGCCGACGGCTAGCTCTCATAGTTTACGGCGTGGACTACCAGGGTATCTAATCCTGTTTGCTCCCCACGCTTTCGCACCTCAGCGTCAGTACCGAGCCAGTGAGCCGCCTTCGCCACTGGTGTTCCTCCGAATATCTACGAATTTCACCTCTACACTCGGAATTCCACTCACCTCTCTCGGACTCGAGATTGCCAGTATTAAAGGCAGTTCCGGGGTTGAGCCCCGGGATTTCACCCCTAACTTAACAATCCGCCTACGTGCGCTTTACGCCCAGTAATTCCGAACAACGCTAGCCCCCTTCGTATTACCGCGGCTGCTGGCACGAAGTTAGCCGGGGCTTCTTCTACGGTTACCGTCATTATCTTCACCGTTGAAAGAGCTTTACAACCCTAGGGCCTTCATCACTCACGCGGCATGGCTGGATCAGGCTTTCGCCCATTGTCCAATATTCCCCACTGCTGCCTCCCGTAGGAGTTTGGGCCGTGTCTCAGTCCCAATGTGGCTGATCATCCTCTCAGACCAGCTATGGATCGTCGCCTTGGTAGGCCATTACCCCACCAACTAGCTAATCCAACGCGGGCTCATCCATCTCCGATAAATCTTTCTCCCGAAGGACGTATACGGTATTAGCTCCAGTTTCCCGGAGTTGTTCCGTAGAGATGGGTAGATTCCCACGCGTTACTCACCCGTCTGCCGCTCCTCTTGCGAGGCGCTCGACTTGCATGTGTTAAGCCTGCCGCCAGCGTTCGTTCTGAGCCAGGATCAAACTCTCAAGTTTTGAAACTTTGATTGGCTTTTATCTGGTCACGCTTTGAATTGACGAGAACATTCACACCTAGACACTCGCGTGTCTTGGTAGACTTTATTCTCTCAAAACGTGTCCGCCAAAGTCTCGTTCGAACCTTCTATCCCTGGCGGGATAAGAGGTTCAGCAGGACTCTGCCGCCCACGTTTCTCTTTCTTCAATATTCAATTTTCAAAGAACAGACACCGCAGACGCAGTGTCGTGGCCCGTTTCGCTTTTGGCTCCGGGGCCGTCCGAGTGTCGCTTACGCGGCTCTCTTGAATTTCGCAAAGGGCAGGCTTAGAAGCAAACTTCTTCGTCGCCAGCGGCGAGCCGCCCTCGTTGGTGAGGCGTATATAGTCGCCACCAACAAGAACTGTCAACAGCCATCTCAAAGTTTTTGAACTTTTTGCGACAGAAATCTCGGGGCCGATCTGTTGATAGCCGACTGCCCCTGGGGAAGCGGGACAACACGGGGTGGGCGGCCACGAAGGAGCCCTATTGCCGCCGCATTGCCGTTCGACACCAAGCCAACAAAAGAGGCGCAGCGCCGACGGCGCGGTGCCTCTTCAGGAGCCTCATTCAGGGGTGCGCGATGAGCCTTGCAGAGAAGGCGCACCGCTCCTCTTTATAGAGCGCTCCATACAAGAGAAGTGCGCGAGGGGAATTCGGCCGGGGCCTAGGCTTCGTTGACTTCACCTGCCATGACAGGCAAATGTCACGGCCACAACAAAAGCGACAAGCCGTTCCGCCCGGGGAAGAAGCAGCCTTTCTGGATGCCAGACACGGAAGATGTCATAGCCGAACTCGGCAACGAGCCGCCGCTTATCGCGGACGGCCGCAGCGGCCCGCCCGACCGGCGCGAGGTTTCCGCACGCTGGCTGTCGGGCACCTTCCTCACCGGCGTGACCTCGAGCGTGCTGATGGGCGTGGCGCTGTTTGCCGCCCTTGACGGACGTCAGCAGCTGGCGACGCCACCCGAGATTGCGGAACTGATCAGCCTTGCCAGCAATGGCGATTCCGGTGAAGTGGCCAAGACGACCAGGCTGGTGCCGCCGCGCCAGATCGCCAAGGCCAAGGACCGCCGCCGGATGGAAGTGTCGATGGTGACCAAGGTCGGCGACCGTGACGTCATCCACACCATGCCTTTCGTGCAGATCAAGATGGCACTTGCCGCCGGTCACACCACCAACCGCGCCTACCCGCCCTTCGATCCGATGCAGGTGTTCGGTGACGACGGCGACGACAGTGCGGCTCAGCCGGCCACAGCCTCGGCCGCTGCCGGCCAGATCTACGGCGCCAAGGTCGAAAGCGAGATGAGCCTGAAGACCGTCGATTTCCCGATCGAGACGGCGGCCTTCGACGAAAAGAGCGACCTGTCCGCCGACGAGGTGGAAAAGGTGGTGCGCGAAGCTGGCACCGACCTCAGTGACGGTGCTGTCCAGGTCGCGTCACTCCACTATGTCGACCCGCAGCGATTCGGCGAAGCTTTTGCCGAGAGCATGGCCGGCTCCTACGACGTCAAGATCGTGCCGGAAAACGTCTCGGTGGCGCCGCGCGCCGCCGCCGACGACCAGGCGCCGGCTTTTGCCGAGGAAATCATCCCCTTTACCAAGGATCTCGACGTCACCGAAGCTCTTGCTGATTCGGGCTATACGGGTGAAGACGCCACTGGCATGGCCGAAGCGATCGCCAAGCTGTTGAACGCGACGGCGCTCAAGGCCGGAACCGTGCTGCGTGTCGGCCTCGAGGTTCACGGCGATGCCGCCAAGGTCGTGCGCACCAGCGTCTACGACAGAACGCAGCACATCGTCACCATCGCGCTCGACGATCACGGCCAGTATGTGCCGGCACAGGAGCCGGAGCCGAATCCCGAATTGCTGACGGCATTCGACGATTCGTCGGCGCCGGTGGTGGTGCGCGGCAACCTGCCCAACGTCTATGACGGCATTTACCGCGCCGCCTATTCCTACGGCATGTCCAAGGCGATGACCCAGCGGCTGATCAAGCTGCTGGCGTCCGACGTCGACTTCCAGTCCCGACTCAGCCCCGCCGACCGCATCGAAGTGCTGTTCTCGCAGCCCGATGGCGACGACCAGACGTCGGACAGCTCCGACCTTCTCTACGTCTCGGCGACGTTCGGCGGCACGACGCGCAACTTCTATCGCTTCCAGATGCAGGACGGCAGCACCGACTATTTCGACGGGGACGGCTCGAGCGCCCAGCAGTTCCTGTTGCGCAATCCACTGCCCGCCGGAAAATTCCGCTCCGGTTTCGGCGCCCGCAGGCATCCGATCCTTGGCTATGTCCGCATGCACACCGGCGTCGATTGGGCCGCGCCCATCGGCACGCCGATCATCGCCGCCGGCAACGGTACTGTCGAGAAGGTCGGCTGGGCTGGCGGCTATGGCAAACAGATCATCATCCGTCATGCCAATGGCTACGAGACGTCCTACAATCACCAGAGCGCCTTTGCCAAAGGCATCGAACCGGGCGTGCGCGTTCGCCAGGGCCAGACGATCGGCTATCTCGGCCAGACCGGCCTCGCCACCGGCCCCCACCTTCACTACGAGCTGATCGTCAATGGCACCAAGGTGGATCCGATGCGTGTCCGCTTGCCGGTCGGCAAGGTGCTGAAGGGCGATGACCTCGTCGCCTTCAAGCGCGAACGCGAGCGCATCGACGACCTGCTGAAGCAGGAAGACAGTGATTCGCTGAAGGTTGCGAGCGCCAAGATCGACGGCTGATCCGTCAGCCTTTTAAGCCCAGCCTTGCCGATCAGCCTTGCGGATTTTCCGCACGCCACGGCCATGGCAGCCGCTGACCGGAAATGGTCGTCCACGCGATGACAGCCGAAAGCAGGCACAGCAGCGCCGTCATCGCAGAGACGGCCGAAAACGCGGCGTCGCCGGCGGCGAGCCTTGCCGCATCGACGGCCGGCGCCAGCCCAACCGTCGACGGCTCGCCAAAGCCCGGTACTGCGGGCGTCGCATTCCCATCCAGTGCGTTCGCATAGACCCGGGCGGCAAGCGAGCCCATCGCTGCCACGGCGATCAGGCCGCCAATGCGCGAGACGGCATTGTTTATGCCGGAGGCAGCACCGGTATCCTTGTCTTCCACAGCCGTCATGATCGCCGTCGACAGTGGCGACACGACCAGCGCCATGCCGAGCCCCATCAGCGCCATCAGCGGGAATGTCCCCGTCCAGAAATTGTGGATGCCGGCATGGGTGAGCAAGGCAAGTCCGGCAAAGGCGAAAGCCACGACGAGGCTGCCGCAGGCGATCGGAAAGCGCGGCCCGATCCGGTCCGACAGCTGGCCGACCGGTCCCGACAAAAGTGCGATCGATGCCGACAGAGGCAGGAAGATGAAGCCGACCTCGGCCGTGCTCAATCCCCAGCCTGCGATCAGCAGCATCGGCAGATAGAAAAGATTGGCCGACAGCGCGAAATAGAGAAAGAACGTCGCCAAATTGGCGCCGGCGAAAGCGCCGACGCGAAACAGCGACAGATCGATCATCGGCTCGCGCCGCCTAAGCTCGAAGACGATGAAGACAGCCAGCAACACGGCGCCGGCGGCAATGCTCGGCCCCGACAAATGGCCCTCGCCGCTGGCGCTCATCGAGGTCAGCCCATAGGCGAGCGCGCCAAAGGCCAATGTCGCGAGCGCGGCACCGCCGAGATCCAGACTGCGTTTCTCCGTTGGCGCGTCGGCTGGAACCCTCGCCAGCAAAAGATAGATCGAGATCAGGCCGAGCGGCAGGTTGATGGCGAAGATCGCCCGCCAGATGCCGTCGCCGAAAGCCGACAGCACGAAGCCGCCGAGCACCGGGCCAAGGGCTGTGGTCAGCGCCGAGGCCGCCGCCCAGATGCCGATGGCGCGGCCGCGCTCTTTTTTCGGATAGGCCTTGGCGATGATGGCGAGGCTGCCCGGCACCATGATCGCCGCGCCTATGCCCTGAAGGGCGCGAAATGCGATCAGCACCACCGCATTCGGCGCCAGCGCACAGGCAAGCGAGGCGACAATGAACAGCGCAATGCCTGCCACGAAAGCGCGACGCAGCCCGAATCGATCGCCGGCAGCACCACCGGCAAGGATCAGCGCCGAAAGCGTCAACGCATAGGCATTGGAAATCCACTGTGCCTCGGCCAGGCTGGCGCCAAGGTTGACGCGGATCGCCGGCATGGCGATGGCCAGGATCGAACCGTCGATGAAGCCGAGCGCCGAGGCCAGGATCGCTGCGATCAACACAAATCGCCGCTGCGATGGCGGACAGAACGTACCATTCGTGACCGGACTGGTGAGCGGGACGGCGGCGGCTTCACTTGGTGAATGCATGAACCTTGCTTAGACCGCATGCCCGCCGCCAACAACCGGCCAGTGGCTTGCCGTCCTTGAACCCAGCCCTATCGCCAGGGTTGGGCCTGTCCGGGTGCAAACGGCGGCAGTCGTGCTAGGTTTTCTGGAAAGTTGCAGACGGGGAGAAATCGATGAAGCGGCCACTTGAGGCATCGGCGGAGGGACGCGGCCGTATCGTCGGCATCACCGACGGGGTGTTCGCCATCGCACTCACCCTGATCGTCCTCGAGATCAGGGTGCCGGCGCACGAGGCGATCCATTCGGAGCACGATCTGCTCGCGGCGATCGCGGCACTGGCGCCACGCTTCCTGACCTATGCCCTGAGCTTCCTGACGCTGACCATCTTCTGGTTCGGCCAGCAGGCGCAACATGGGCTGATCGCCAAATCCGACCGGCGCCTTGCCACGCTGAACCTCTGCTTTCTCGCTTTCATCGCCCTGCTGCCATTCTCGACCGACCTTTTGGCCGATTTCCTCGAGTTCAGAACCGCGGTCCTCGTCTACTGGCTCAATCTGCTGATGCTCGGCGTCGCGCTGTTTGCCAGCTGGCGCTATGCGGACAAAAACGGCTTTCTGGCAGAGGGCGTCGATGCGGATACAAAACGCGCGGTCTATCTGCGCATCGCCAAGGCGCAGATCCTGTGGGCGATCGGTGCAGCATTGTGCCTGATCACGCCATTGCTCAGCGTCGGCTTCATCCTGATGGTGCAGTTGATCTACGCGGCAACGCCAGGCGCGAACTGGGTGCGCAGGATCATCGGCTGAGGCGTAACGGGCGCCTCAGCCCCTCAGTCGACAAACTCCACCGTCACACCTGGCGAAACGAGCTTGGCGAGTTCCCGCGCATCCCAGTTGGTCAGGCGCACGCAGCCATGGCTTTCGGTCTTGCCGATCTTCGACGGGTCCGGTGTGCCGTGGATGCCGTAGGTCGGCTTGTCCAGGGCGATCCACACCGAACCGACAGGGCCGTTCGGACCCGGTGGAATGGTCAGAACCTTGTCGTTCTGGCCCTGCTTGAAGTTGATGCTGGGGTTGTAGGTGTAGTTCGGATCGAGCGCGACGCGCGACACAGTGTGTATGCCGGACGGTGACGGTGTATCCGACGAGCCGATGGTTGCGGGATAGGCCGCCACCAGCTTGCCACCCGCATCATAGGCGAAGACCTCTTTCCTGCCCTTGTCGGCGACGATACGGGCAACCGGTGTCGAAACCAGTTTGCCGAAATTGGCAACCTTGATGATCGTGCCGGGACGATTGAAGTCGGCGTCCGGGTTGAGCGCCTTGAGATAATTCTCGTCCATGTGAAAGCGCTCGGCGAGCGCTTCGGTCACCGACGTATAGCCCATGCGGTCGAGCTGCGCCTTCTGGCTGTAGTCATCCGGAATCGAGGCGACATAGGGACCGGCCGCATCCTCCGGCGTGATGGTGTAGTTGGCGAAGGCATCGCCGCCGGACTGCGCAAGGGCTGCCTGAATGCCGACCGCATCGGTCGACCGCAGGTTGCTGCCGGTGATCTGGTTGTAGGCGGCCAGGGCTTTGTCGACATTCGAACCGAAGCGCCCATCGATGACGCCAGGCGAAGCTCCACCCCGGTCTAGCAGCACCTGCAGCGCTGCGACATCCTGGCGTGCTCCCAGCGAAAGCGACGGCTCGGCGGTGGTCTTGCCGCCGGCCTTCGGCGGCAGTGCCGCCTGATCATCAGAGGGCACTGCCGGCTCGACAGGTTCTATCGAGGCCTGATCCAGCGGCTGGCGCTCGATGGTGCGCGGCTCTGCCGGCTGCGGCGCATCGGGATAATTGTTGTCGTAGCTGCCATTGTCCTGCGGTGGTGGCGGGTAGGCTTCCACGGAATTGTCGCGATCAGGATCATATTCGTCCGCCGGCGGCGGGATGACCCGGCCTTCCTCTTCCAACTGCTTGCGGCGGAACCGCGCCATGTCTTCCGGATCATCGAGATAGTAGCGGTCATTGTCATCAGGGGCACGGCCCAGCTCGCGCAGCCTTGTCTCGCGACGCAGCGCGCGCCGGTCGAGCCTGGTCTGCGGCGGCTGGATGGCAATCACCTTGCCGGTATCGGCATCGACGATGACGCGGTTGCCCCTGGCGTCGTAATAGACGTCGAGGTTGCCTTCCTGTGCGACTAGGATGCCGCCCGTCGTGGCGGCGCGGACGGCGCGCGGTGCATTGTCCTGCGTCGGCGCGGCGATCGCGCCGGTAGACACAAGCCCGGCGGCGAGCACCGAGAGGGTGAAGATCGTGCGGAACATCGTTGCCAAACTCTCCGGTCCGTAATTGCCGCTGTACGGCGAACCCCTTCGCCAGCAACCAGCTAACCACCATATGGTTCCAACATGAACCGGGCATGAAGATGGCGGTTTCCCGGCGCCTCGATGAATATCAGCTAGCTCGCGGCAAGTCCCAATTCCCTTAGCGCCTGCTTCGTCAGCTTCAGGGCAACAAGGCGATGGCTCTCGCGCAGATAGTCCTTCAGCGCGCCATCATCCATGGTCTGGCTTGTCTGACGCTGGATCCATTTCATGCCACGCGAAGCAAGATAGGGTGCCGGCCGCAGGCCCGGCTGCTCCTTGAGCACATCATACGCGATGTCGGAACATTTGAAGGTGACGAAGGGCTGCTGGCCTTGGTCCCAACCGCCGATCGCAAAGACCTTGGCTCCGACCTTCCAGACATGGGCGCCGCCCCACTGGACGACATGCGTCGTCGAAGGCAATGAGGCGCAGAAGCCGTTGTAGTCGTCCAGCGTCATCGGCGCCCTCATTTGCGTGAAAACGCCGCGCGTCCGGGATGGACACGCGGCGTTGGATCAGGCTGCCGCCTCGGCCGCGACGATCGTCGGCTTCGAGCGGAAGTTCAGCCGGTCGGAACCGGCTGTCACCTTGACGGTCGAGCCGTCGAGGATGTCGCCGAGCAGGATCTTCTCCGCCAGCGGGTCCTGCAGTTCCTTCTGCATCACCCGCTTCAGCGGCCGCGCGCCATAGGCCGGATCGTAGCCCTTGGCCGCCAGCCAGTCGATCGACTCCTGATCCAGCGACAGCGTGATCTTGCGGTCGACAAGCAGGCTTTCCAGCCGCTTGAGCTGGATCTCGACGATGCGGCCCATATCTTGCCGGCGCAGCCGGTGGAACAGGATCACCTCGTCGACGCGGTTGAGGAATTCCGGCCGGAACGATGCCTTCACGACATTCATCACCTCGTCGCGAACCTGGTCGACATCCTCACCCTCGCCGAGATTGACGAGATATTCGGCGCCGAGATTCGACGTCATGATGATCAGCGTGTTGCGGAAGTCGACCGTGCGGCCCTGTCCGTCGGTCAGGCGGCCGTCATCGAGCACCTGCAGCAGCACGTTGAACACGTCCGGATGCGCCTTCTCGATCTCGTCGAACAGCACGACCTGGTAAGGCCGGCGCCGCACTGCTTCGGTCAGCGCGCCACCCTCCTCATAGCCGACATAGCCGGGAGGCGCGCCGATCAGCCGGGCGACCGAGTGCTTCTCCATGAACTCCGACATGTCGATGCGCACCATCGCGCTCTCGTCATCAAACAGGAAGCTGGCGAGCGCCTTGGTCAGTTCGGTCTTGCCGACGCCCGTCGGTCCGAGGAACATGAATGAGCCGATCGGCCGGTTCGGATCCTGCAGGCCCGCACGCGCACGGCGCACGGCCTTCGAGACAGCCTGCACCGCCTCGCCCTGGCCGACGACGCGCTTGCCGATCTCGTCTTCCATGCGCAACAGCTTGTCGCGCTCCCCCTGCAGCATCTTGTCGACCGGAATGCCGGTCCAGCGCGAGACGATATGGGCGACATGGTCGGGAGTGACCACCTCTTCGACCATGCCGACCTTGCCGTCCTGAGCCTCGGCGTCCTTCAGTCTCTTTTCCAGTTCCGGGATCTTGCCATAGGCAAGCTCGCCGGCGCGCTGGAACTCACCCTTGCGCTGGGCAATGGCAAGCTCGTTGCGGGCTTCGTCAAGCTGCTTCTTCAGGTCAGCGGCCAAACCGAGCTTCTGCTTCTCGGCCTGCCACTTGGCGGTGATCTCGGTCGATTCCTCCTCGAGGCCGACGAGTTCCTTTTCCAGGCGGGCGAGCCGGTCCTTCGACGCATGGTCCGTCTCGACCTTCAGCGCCTCGCGTTCGATCTTGAGCTGCATGATGCGGCGATCGATCTCGTCGAGTGCCTCGGGTTTGGAATCGACCTGCATGCGCAGCCGCGATGCGGCTTCGTCGACAAGATCGATCGCCTTGTCCGGCAGGAACCGGTCCGCGATGTAGCGGTTCGACAGCGTCGCAGCCGCAACCAGCGCCGAATCCGAAATGCGCACCTTGTGATGCTGTTCGTATTTTTCCTTCAGGCCGCGCAGGATCGAAACGGTGTCTTCCACCGTCGGCTCATCGACGAAGACCGGCTGGAAACGCCGGGCAAGAGCCGCGTCCTTCTCGACATGCTTGCGATATTCATCGAGCGTGGTGGCGCCAACGCAGTGCAATTCACCGCGCGCCAGCGCCGGCTTCAGGAGGTTCGACGCATCCATGGCGCCGTCCGCCTTGCCGGCGCCGACCAGCGTGTGCATTTCGTCGATGAACAGGATGATCCCGCCGGCCGCCGAGGTGACTTCGGAGAGCACGGCCTTCAGCCGCTCCTCGAACTCGCCGCGGTATTTGGCGCCGGCAATCAGCGCGCCCATGTCGAGCGCCATCAGTTGCTTGTCCTTCAACGATTCCGGCACGTCGCCATTGACGATGCGCAGCGCCAGGCCTTCGGCGATCGCCGTCTTGCCGACACCCGGTTCGCCGATCAGCACCGGGTTGTTCTTGGTGCGGCGCGACAGCACCTGGATGGTGCGGCGGATTTCGTCGTCACGGCCAATCACCGGATCGAGCTTGCCGGCGCGCGCATCCGCGGTCAGGTCGCGCGCATATTTCTTCAGCGCGTCGTAGCCCTGTTCGGCGCTCGCCGAATCGGCGGTGCGGCCCTTGCGGACATCGTTGATGACCTGGTTGAGCGCCTGCGCGGTGACGCCGGCCTTGGCCAGGATGTCGGCGGTCTTGGCCGATTTCTCCATGGCGAGCGCCTGCAGGAGCCGCTCGACGGTGACGAAGCTGTCGCCGGCCTTCTTGGCCAGCTCTTCGGCGGTCGAAAACACCTTGGCCAGCGGCTGCGCCAGATAAAGCTGGCCATTGCCGCCTTCGACCTTTGGCATCGCTTCAAGCGCCGTCTCGACGCCAAGCTTGACGTCGCGGGCGTTGCCGCCGGCGCGTTCGATCAGCGATGCGGCCAGGCCCTCGTCGTCGTCGACGAGCACTTTGAGGATGTGTTCGGGTGTGAACTGCTGGTGGTTGCGGGAGAGCGCCATGGTCTGCGCGGACTGGATGAAGCCGCGCACGCGCTCCGAGTATTTCTCAAGGTTCATATCTGTCTCCTTCCATCACCGGCCCGCTTTGCGGCACCGGATCCGATTGCGGTGACGGACCCGCCCATTCGAGCCGGGTCCTGTTCAGCCGAGATATGGGGCATGGGCCATGCTGTCTCAAGACGCCTTGATGTCGGTCAAGGCACAATATTTCATCGCGGCACAAAACGAAAACGGCGGAGATTTCTCTCCGCCGTCCAATGTCCAGAAATGTCGTTCGATCAGTTGTCGATGTCGACAATGACCGGTTCAGCATTGCCGCTGTCACCCGGGGCCGTGGCCACCTCGCCGGCATCGGCATTGTCGCTACCGCCTTCGACCTGATCGGCGTTGACGCGCGGACGGCGCGGGCGCCTCGGGCGACGGGCAGCACCGCTTTCGGCGGCAGCCTCGTTGAGCTCGGCCTGGGCGGCGAGACCCGCCGGCGACAGGTTCTCGAACAACGGAGCCGGCTCGACCGCCATAACGGATTCGGCAGATTCAGTCGGCGAAACAGCTTCGGCCTGGATCGGGGCCTCGTTGCGCTGGGGCTGACCGCCTTGCTCCACAGGCGAACCAAAGTCGCGCTGGCCGTTCTGGCCGTAACCGCCATTGGGACGACGATCGCGATGGCGCCCGCCATTGTTGTCGCGGCCGCCATTGTTGCGCCCGCCATCCCGATTGTCGCGGCCGCCTTCCCGGTTGAGCGCGACCTCGGCCGGCATGCCTTCGATGACCGGCTGCGGACCGGCGCCATGGTTGATCACCGGCACCTGGGCATCGGAAATCGTGTTGCCGCCGTTGCCGGCATTGTCGAACTCGTCGCGATCGTCATCGCCGTCATCGTCGAAATCATCGCGATTCTGTTGGGCGTTCTGGATCGGCATCTGCGCCTGCGCGGCCGCGATGATGCGGTTGTAGTGTTCGGCGTGCTGGAGATAATTCTCCGCCATGACCCGGTCGCCGGAGCTGTGTGCGTCACGGGCAAGGGTGGCGTATTTTTCGGCGATCTGCTGAGCCGAACCGCGGATCTTCACGTCCGGGCCGTTGCTCTCGTAGTTGCGCGTCAGGGGATTCGGCCCCTTGCGGTTGTTGTTGTTATTATTGTTATTATTCCCACCGCCGCCGCCATTGTTGTTGCGACCGCGCATGCGCCTGTTCTGCTGTTGTGGCCTCATCAAACTCTCTTCATTTTGAAATTTTCGAAAAACTCTTCACGAACGGAGGCGCTCATGCAGCCAGCCGTTTCGTCTCTTCACCGGCGTTCGCCCGCATCGATTGCGTTGGCGCCACGTGCCATCCTGTTCCGGTTACATCACTTGCCGGACGATTCCCGCACGAAGCTTGGGCATCGTTTGCGCAAGAAGGCAGCTATTTCCAAGGAAAAACCGAATCGCTAAGAGCACTGCCTGCTTCGTCTCATCCGGTTAAGGCGACCCTAGCCGCATTCCCCGGCATTGCCAAGCGCTTTTTTTGCACTGCGTCAAGGCTTTGTCCTTTCAAAGACAATAACCCTGTCGTTTCCACCAAGGTCCCGAAAGGCACCGCCCGGCATGTAGCCGGCTGCGGCGAATATACCGGAGACCTCGTCATGCTGCGTGTGGCCGATCTCGACCGCAATCCTACCATCAGTTTCCAAAAACCTCGCCGCCTCTGCGGCGATGATCCTGTAGGGGTTCAGACCGTCCGCGCCACCATCCAAGGCCAAGTGCGGATCGAAATTGCGGACTTCGTCCTGCAGATTTCCAATGTCTTCGGACGGTATATAGGGAGGGTTTGCGGCAATTACATGGTACCGGCCGGAAACTTTTTCGAACCAGTCTGACTGGAGCGCCGTGAACCGGCCTGCAAGGCCCAGTTGCCGGGCATTGCGGCCCGCCGTTGCCAGCGCGCCTGCGGACATGTCGACGCCGGTGGCGATCGCGGCCGGCACGGCGCTGAGCAGCGCCAGCGCAATGGCGCCGGTGCCGGTACCAAGATCGAGGATGCGGCATTCGCCTTCCTGGACCGCCACTGCCCTGACGAAAGGCAGCATCGCCTCGACCAGCGTTTCGGTATCCGGCCGCGGTTCCAGTGTTTCCGGCGACACCGACAGGCGCAAACCATAGAATTCACGATAACCAAGGATGCGATGCACCGGCTCGCCGCCGGCGCGCCGTCTCAAGGCATCAAAAATTGCCGCAATGGTGCTTTCATCGATCTTGCGCTCCGGATCGGCAATCGCCTGCGTGCGCGTCGTGCCGGAAAAATGTTCGACGATCAGCCTCGCATCGAGCGCCGGATCATCGATAGCCGCGGCTGCAAGCCGGGCCTGCGCTTCCCGCAGCAACGGCCCCAGCGTCTCCGGCAGTTGATCAGCCATCGATGCCGATGTCTGCGAGCAGCTTCGACTGGTGATCGGCGATCAGCGCGTCGACCACTTCGTCGAGTTCGCCCATCATCACCCGGTCGAGCTTGTAGAGCGTCAGGTTGATGCGGTGGTCGGTGACACGGCCTTGCGGAAAATTGTAGGTGCGGATGCGCTCGGAGCGGTCGCCGGAGCCGACTTGCGACTTGCGCGATTCGGAGCGTTCCTCATCCGCCTTGCTGCGCTCCAGGTCATAGAGCCGTGCGCGCAGGATCTGCATCGCCTTGGCGCGATTCTGGTGCTGCGACTTTTCAGCCTGCACCACCATGATGCCGGTCGGCAAATGGGTGATTCGGACAGCCGAATCGGTGGTGTTGACGTGCTGGCCGCCCGAGCCCGAGGCGCGCATCGTGTCGATGCGGATGTCTTCGGCCCTGATGTCGATGTCGACCTCTTCGGCTTCCGGCAGCACGGCAACGGTGGCGGCCGAAGTGTGGATGCGCCCGCTCGCCTCGGTCGCCGGCACGCGCTGCACGCGGTGCACGCCGGATTCGAATTTCAGATGCGCAAAGACGCCCTTGCCTGAGATCGTGGCGATGATTTCCTTGTAGCCGCCAGCGTCGCCATCGCTGGCCGACACCGTCTCGAAACGCCAGCCGCGTTCGGCAGCGTAGCGCTCATACATGCGAAACAGGTCGCCGGCGAAAAGGGCGGCCTCGTCGCCGCCGGTGCCAGCGCGGATTTCGAGAATGGCGTTCTTGTCGTCGGCCGCATCCTTGGGCAGCAGCAGGATCTGGATGTCCTTCTGCAGCGCCTCGATACGTTCCTCCACCTCCGGCAGGTCGGCCTCCGCCAGGGCCCGCATCTCGGCATCGGTACCCTTGTCGGCAAGCATGGCTTCGAGGTCGGCCTGCTCATGCTCGGCCGAGCGCAGCGCCCTGACCTTGGCCACCATGTCCTGAATCTCGGCGTATTCGGACGCCATCCGCACATAGGCATCCGGTGCCGGGCCGGCCGACATCTGCGCTTCGAGCATCTCGAAACGCTTGACGACTTGATCCATACGATCGCGTGGCAGGTTGACCATGATGAGGATGCTACAATGGAATCGAACGGTCGTCGGCAAAGGCCTGCAGCAAGGCCCGCATCGGCAGCCCCTGCGCCGGCGCCATCAGATTGTCCTCGAAAAACGCCTCCAACTCATCCAGCGGCAGTTCCGTCAGCATCGCCTTGACGGGGCCGATCGAGGCCGGCGACATCGAGATCGAGCGGAAACCAAGACCGATCAGCGCCATCGCCGAGATCGGCTTGCCGGCGAGTTCGCCGCACAAGGTCACCGGCGTGTGGTTGCGGACGCCGGCATCGGCGATCTGCTTCAGGACGCGCAGGAACGGCGCCGACAGCGTATCGAAGCGGTTGGCCAATTGCGTGTTGCCGCGGTCGACGGCCATGACGAACTGGAACAGATCGTTCGAGCCGACCGAGACGAAGTCGACCGCCTTCATCAATTCATCGAGCTGGAACAGAAGCGACGGCACTTCCAGCATGGCGCCCAGCTTGAGGCTGGTCGGCAGGTGATGGGCAAAACGCGACAGGTGCCGCACCTCGCGGTCGATGATCTCGCGCGCCTGGGCGATCTCGCCGAGCTCGGTGACCATCGGCAGCATCAGCTTCAATTCACGCCCGCCGCAGGCCTTGAGCAAAGCGCGGATCTGGGTGCGCAGCAGCCCCGGCCGATCAAGCGTCAGGCGGATCGCCCGCCAGCCAAGCGCCGGGTTCTCTTCCTGGATCGCACCCTTGAAATAGGGCAGCACCTTGTCGCCGCCGATATCGATGGTGCGGAAGGTGACCGGCTTGCCGCGCGCCGCCTCGAGCACGTCGCGATAGAGCTTTTCCTGAGCCTCGGCGCGGGGAAACGTCGAGGCGACCATGAACTGCAATTCGGTGCGGAACAGGCCGATGCCGGCCGCGCCCGCCTCGGCAAGCTGCGGCAGGTCGACGGCAAGACCGGCATTCATCAACAAATCGACCTGGACTCCGTCCCTGGTCATCGACGGCTTCTTGCGCAGCTCTCGGTAGACCTCTTGCCGGCGCGCCCGGAAACGCACCTTTTCGGCATAGGCGGCCTCAAGGTCGGGCTGCGGCCGCAAATGGATCACGCCTTCTTCGCCGTCGACGATGATGGCATCGCCGTTTTCCGCCATGGAAACGGCGCCCTTCATCTGGCCCGCGACGGGAATGCCCATGGCGCGCGCGACGATGACGACGTGGCTGGTGGCGGCACCGTCTTCGAGCACGAGCCCGCGCATCTTGTCGCGGGGATAGTCGAGCAGCTCGGCCGCACCCATCGAGCGGGCGACGATGATGGCGTCCTTCGGCAGCGATGCGGCGACATCTTCCGGCCCGCGCCCCATCAGCTGGCGCAGCAGCCGGTTAGCCAGGTCGTCGAAATCGCTCATCCGCTCGCGCAGATAGGGATCGGTCATGTGCAGCATGCGGGCGCGCATGTCGCTCTGCACCTTTTCCACTGCGGCTTCGGCCGTCAGGCCGTTGCGGATCGCCTCTTCCAGCCGGCGCACCCAGCCGCGGTCGTTGGCGAACATGCGATAGGCTTCCAGAACCTGGCGATGCTCGCCCTCGAAGGCGACGTCGCGGCGCTCCAGCATGTCGTCGATGGAGAGCCGGAGCGAGCCGAGCGAGGTCTCGAGCCGGCGGACCTCTTCCTCGCTGTCCTCGTTGAACAGATTGGTGACGACGATGCGCGGCTCGTGCAGCACGACATGGCCAAGCCCGACGCCGTCGTTGAAGGACAGGCCGGTAAAACTGACAGGGCGGCGCAGATCGAGTTCGAGGCCGGGACGAGTCAGCCGCGCCAGATCGCCGGTGGCGATCATCTCGGCGATGACCATAGCCGTGGTTTCCAGCGCCTCGACCTCGTCGTCACGGTAGTGGCGCATAGTCTTGTTCTGCACCACCAGCACGCCGAGCGTGCGCCCTGCCCGCAGCACCGGCACGCCGAGGAAGGAGTTGTAGATCTCTTCCCCGGTCTCCGGCAGGTAGGCGAAGGCCGGGTGTTCCTGGGCGTTGGAAAGGTTGAGCGGCCGCGCGCTTGCGGCAATCGTGCCGACAAGGCCTTGCCCCAGCCGCAGCTGCGCCAGGTGGACGGCGTTCGGGTTCAAACCTTCGGTGGCGTAGAGTTCGAGCACCGAATCGGCGCGCAGCACGTAGAGCGAGCAGACTTCGGCGACCATGTTGGAGGCGATGTCGCGCACGATCCGGTCGAGCCGCTCCTGCGGCTCCAGCGGCTCCTGCATGAGCTCGCGGAGCCGTTTCAGCAAAACGCGCGGGCCACTGGCCTGATCACGCATCGCGGCTTCTTCTCCAATGGGCATTTTGCCCGCCGCAGTTTCCACTGCGACCGGCGCACACGCAACAACTCAAATCGTTCTCGCTACTGCTTATCCAGACCGTAGACGGAATGCAAAGTACGAACCGCAAGTTCGGTGTACGGACCGTCGATCAGGATCGAAATCTTGATCTCGGAGGTCGTGATGGCGCGAATGTTGATCGACTTGTCGGCCAGCGCCTTGAAAGCGGTGGCGGCGACGCCGGCATGGCTCCTCATGCCTATGCCGATGACCGAAACCTTCGACATGCCGGCTTCCGATTGCACGACATCGTAGCCGATCGAGGCTTTCAGGCGCTCGAGCACGGCCAGCGCCTTGTCGACATCGCCCGACGGCACGGTGAAGGTCATGTCGGTGAACTTGCCGTCCTCGGAAATGTTCTGGACGATCATGTCGACATTGATGTTGGCCTCGGCCAGCGGCCCGAAGATGCCGGCGGCGACACCCGGCCGGTCGCCGACACGGCGCAGCGAAATCTGCGCTTCGTCCTTGGCATAGGCAATTCCGGTGACGACCTGCTGTTCCACGATCTCTTCCTCGTCGCAAATGAGCGTTCCGGGCGGATTGAGCAAATCCCCCATTCCGGGCGCATCGGGATCGTCGAAGGACGACCGCACGAAGGTACGCACCCTGTGCACCATGGCAAGCTCGACCGAACGCACCTGCAGAACCTTGGCGCCGAGCGAAGCCATTTCAAGCATTTCCTCGAACGAGATCTTGGCCAGCCGCCGCGCCTTGGGCTCGATGCGCGGATCGGTGGTGTAGACCCCGTCGACGTCGGTGTAGATGTCGCAACGATCGGCCTTGACCGCCGCGGCGATGGCCACCGCACTGGTATCGGAGCCGCCGCGGCCGAGCGTGGCGATGCGATTGTCCGGGCCGATGCCCTGGAAGCCGGCGACCACCGCCACCTGGCCTTCGCCAAAACGCTTGATCAGGAAGGCACCATCGATATCGAGGATGCGTGCCGCGCCATGCGCGTTGTCGGTCTTGATCGGGATCTGCCAGCCCTGCCAGGAACGGGCATGTACGCCCATGTTCTGCAAGGTGATTGCCAGAAGGCCAGCGGTGACCTGTTCGCCGGAAGCGACGACCGCGTCATATTCGCGCGCGTCATGCATCGGCGAGGCTTCGCGCGTCCAGCCGACCAGCTCATTGGTCTTCCCGGCCATCGCCGAAACCACGACAGCGACCTCATGGCCGGCGTCGACCTCGCGTTTGACGTGACGCGCCACGTTGCGGATGCGGGCGATGTCGGCGACGGAGGTTCCGCCGAATTTCATCACGATGCGCGCCATGGAAGCGAAATGCCTTTGACTGAAGCCGGACCCCAACCCAAAAGCGGAATCCCGAAAAGCGGAAGGCCGGCTGACGCCGGCCGCTGAATGCGCGGCCTCCTTAGCCAAATGATGAAGCTTTCGCAAGGCTGGCTATGACTGGAGGTCCCGATCTGGCTGCGCTGCGACAGCGGGACGCCGACCTCAAGCCACGCTTTTGCTGGGCCTGGCCTGTTGCCGCTCGGCATGGGCCTTGCCCAGTCCGACGACGACGCGGTCACGCCCGTCCGCCTTTGCCTGATAGAGCGCGCGATCCGCGGCGTTGACGATCTCCGCCCATGAGGCGCCAAGCTCGGGAAAGGCAGCCACCCCGAATGACGCGGTGATGGTGCCAAGCGTGCGGCCGCGATGGGCGAGATGAAGCTGCTTGATCGCCTTTCGCAGCGCCTCGGCACGCTCGGCGCCGCCCGCCAGGCCAATTGTGTTTCACCGCTGTACTCGGCAACTGACATGCCCTGACAGAATGCATCGCCCTGTCAGCAGCGGAAAATTGTTGCCTTGACATTCGCTGCCTCACGCCCGACTTCCTAGCGTTCGAGGAGACCAACCGATGCCAGAGCCCCGACGATCGACGATCGATGCCGGAGAAGTCGAACGCTTTTCCGCTCTTGCCGCCGAATGGTGGAACCCGAACGGCAAGTTCCGTCCGCTGCACAAGTTCAACCCGGTCCGGCTCTCCTATATCCGCGACCAGATAGCGACGCGTTTCGGCCGTGACCCGCGTGCGGCTCGGCCTTTCGAGGGCCTGCGCATCCTCGACATCGGCTGCGGCGGTGGCCTTTTGTGCGAGCCGATGGCGCGGCTTGGCGCCGAGGTGGTGGGGGCGGATGCCTCCGAGACAAACATCGAAGTGGCGAAGCTGCACGCGGCCGAGGGCAATGTCAGCGTCGACTATCGCGCCACGACGGCCGAGGATCTGGCCGACGCCGGTGAGAAATTCGACGTCATCCTCAACATGGAAGTGGTCGAGCATGTCGCCGACATCGACCTGTTCGTCGCCAAATGCGGCGAGATGGTTCGGCCCGGCGGCATCATGTTCGTGGCCACCATCAACCGCACGCTGAAGGCCCTGGGACTGGCCATCATCGGCGCTGAATATGTGCTGCGCTGGCTGCCGCGCGGCACCCACCAGTTCGGCAAGCTGGTGCGCCCGGAAGAGCTCGAAAAGGCGCTTGGCGGCGCCGGCCTGAGCATCATCGACCGCACCGGCGTCACCTACAATCCGCTTGCCGACCGCTGGGCGCGCTCCAAGGACATGGACGTCAACTACATGGTGCTGGCGGAAAAGGGCTCGGTCTGAGCCACGACCGCACTTTCCTGAAATTTGCTCCCGGGTGTGTTGAGATTCAGGTTAGGCCGAGTCGAAAACGATGGGTTCCGAGAACCGGAGCGGAGCGTACTTTTGGGTACGTGAGCACCGAAAGCGCAGGAAGCTACCGTTTGCAGGCCGGCATTACCTGAATATCAACACATCCTACGCGTCGAGTGGCCGATAGCCGCCACGCCAATAGATCAGCGCCTGGCCGGCGTCGCGGGTGCGCACGGCCTCGACCGAACCGATGACGATGGAATGCGTGCCGCGATCGATCATCTCGTCGAGGCTGCAGTCGAAGGCGGCTACCGCGTCCGAAAGCAATGACGCTCCGGTCTTCAGCGTCATCCATTCGGCGCCCTCGTAGCGGTCCTTGCCCTTGATACCGCCAAAGCCGGAGAACCGCTCGGCCACACGCTGATGCTGGGGCCCGAGCGAATTGACGCCGAAATGCCGGTAGCGCTCGATCAGCGGCCAGGTCGACGACGACCGGTTGACGCAGGCGATCACCTTGGGCGGCTCGGCCGACAGCGAGACGACCGAAATGACCACCAGGCCGGAGCGATCCTCGCCGACGCCGGCGGTGATGACGCTGACATTGCCGACGATCAGCCGCATCGCGGCTCGAAAATCGGCGACATCGACAGGAGTTCCCTCCGGAACCTTTGATTCAGTCATGGCTGGCTCCCGGAGCGGGGTTTCGAAAACGGCAACGGCTTTCCGAAAAGATCATGCTCGAACAAGAAGATAAAGATAATCCAGCTACAAATTCAGGTGAAATCCGCTCCGGACCGACGACCGACATCCAAGGGTATCTCATGCCCAAGACGGGAACCCGGCGGTGAGAACACGGATTGAAGGCCGGAGCCCCTACGGCTTCTGGCTTTGTGCCCTGGTGGTGATGAACACGCCGGCGGTGATGATGACCGCGCCCGCCCAGGTCAGCAGCCGATAGTGTTCGCCGAGGAAGACCGTACCGGCAAATAGCCCGACCGCCGCCGCCACATAGCCGATCTGGCTGAGATAGACCGGGCCGCCGACCGCCTGCAGCCGGAAGAAGAAGGCGAACATCGCCGACGCCGACGCAGCCTGCGCGACGACGATCAGCGGCACGCCGCCGAGCGGAGCGAAAGCCCTATCGCCGAACAGAGCGAGAATGCCGACCAACAGCATCGCCGCCGACGCCAGGTGGCTGCCGACGGCGAGCTCGATCGGGCCGGTGCCTTCCGGCCAGTCGACCGTGCGGTAGATGTTGCCGGCGGCAAGGCTGACCGGGATGAGCAGCCCCATCACCACCCAGAACAAATCGGCCGGCTGGCCGGCCTCGCCGCGTGTGATTGCCACCATGACAGCGCCGACGAAGCCGACGGCGATGCCGACAATGCCCAGCATGTTGGGACGCCGGACACGCAGCAGGATCGAGAACACCAGCGTGATGACAGGCGACAGCGTGAACATGATGCCGGTGTAGCCGGCGCCGAGGTGCGGGATGGCCGAGAACATCAGGAGATTGGGGACGGCATAGGACACCGCCGCGGTGACGAAGAAATAGCGCAATTTGTGCGCAGTGAGCCGGACGCGCTGACCGCGCAGCAGCAAGGAGCACAGCAGCACGCCGCCGGCGCCGAACGAGATGACGAAGGCCCAGACCATGGCCGGCACGCCGGTCGCGGTGGCGAGCTTGCCGAACGGCAGAGTCAGGCCGAGCAGGCCGCCGGTGACGACCAGCAGGCCGAGCGCCGAATCCCAGACAAATTTCATGATCGAGCCTTGTCGCGCGCGCCCTTGGCCGGCATTGCATCTTGAGGTAAAATAATGGAAAGATTCTTAACGTCAAGATATTTAACGGTGAGACAGTGGATCGGGCAGCAAGGGCTATCGAGCAATGGAAGCGGGAGCGTCCGGATCTGGATGTCTCGCCGATGGCCGTGCTCGGGCGGCTGAACGAGGCCTCTTCGCTGATCGCCCGCGAGCGCCTCGCTCCGCTCTTTGCCCGTTATGGATTGCAGTCCGGCGAATTCGATGTGCTGGCAACACTGCGCCGCTCGGGATCACCCTACGCGTTGACGCCGACGGCCCTCTACGAAGCGACGATGGTGACGTCGGGCGCCATGACCAACCGGCTCGACCGGCTCGAAACGTCCGGATTGATCCTGCGCGGGCCGCACCCCAACGATCGGCGCGGGATCGTCGTGCGGCTGACCGAAAAGGGCCTCGCACTGATCGACGAGGCTGTCAGCGCCCACGTCGCCAACGAGCACGAAATCCTCGCCAGCCTGACGCCGGCGGAACGGGAAACGCTGTCTCGCCTGCTTGAGAAATTGATCGGCAGCGTGAGCTAACCGCTTAGTTGCGGTCGTCCGGAAACACCGGGATCGGCATGAACTCGACGCCGTCCTCGGCTAGGCTCTTGGCCTCTTCCAGTGTCGCTTCGCCGTAGATGCCGCGCGCATCGCTTTCGCCGAAATGGATTTTGCGCGCTTCCTCGGCGAACTTGTCGCCGACATAGTCAGCTTTCTCCCGCACCTTCTCGGCCATAGCCTTTAGCTGTGCCAGGGCCTGCTTCTGCGCCTCGCCCATGGCAAGCGCTATCGTTTCCTGCTTGCGCGCCGTGGACACGGCCGGCGCCATCAGGGCTTTCTGCACCTTGTGCGAGCCACAGGTCGGACAGTCGACGAAGCCGCGCTTCTTCTGGATGTCGAAATCGTCGTTGCTACGAAACCAGCCCTCGAATTCGTGCTCATGCTCGCAAATCAGGGCAAATCGGATCAAGAGGCCGCACCCCTGAGACGCGGCGCATCGCCCACGCCGGCATTGACGGCGAAATCCCGCGCATTTTTGAGATTGGGGATCTTCTTGCGCGCCGCGGCCGACTGCGCCGGATCGATCTCGGCGACGATCACCGCCGGCTCGTCATGCGCGGCTTCCGCGATGATGTGGCCCCACGGGTCGACGATCAGCGAATGGCCATAGGTCTCGCGGCCGTCCTCATGCAGGCCGCCTTGCGCCGCGGCAACAACATAGGCGCCGTTCTCGATGGCGCGGGCCCTGAGCAGCACATGCCAGTGCGCCTCACCCGTCTGACGGGTGAAGGCGGCGGGCACGGAAAGCAGGTCTGCGCCGGCCAGCGCCTCGGCTCGGAAGAGCTGTGGAAAGCGCAGATCGTAGCAAACGGCAAAGCCGAGCCTTGCACCCTCGATCTCGGTGACGACAGCCTCGGTACCTGGTTCATAGGCGGCGGATTCGCGCCAGGACTCGCCATTGTCGAGATCGACGTCGAACATGTGGATCTTGTCGTAGGTGGCAAGCGTGGCGCCGTCCGGGCCGAACAGCAGCGCCCGGTTGGCGAGCTTGCCGTCGGCGCGCAGGATGGCGGTCGAGCCGATATGCAGGAAGACGCCGAGTTCGCTCGCCAGTCTGTGCGCGGTCGCGACGACGATATCCTTGTCTTCCGAGGTGAAGGAAGCGGCGCGCGCTTCCTTGTCGCGGATCAGCGCCCCGGTCATTTCCGGCGTCTGGATATAGGTCGCACCTTGGGCCGCCGCCTCACGCACCAGCCGTTCGAGATCGACCGCGTTGCGCTCGGGGCTTTCGCCTGAACGCATCTGGATCGCAGCCGCCTTGAAAACACCCATGGTCATATCCTCAAATTGTCGCGCCGTTGGCGAGCAGCTTGTCCAGCCGGCCTTCGGCCTCCAGTTCATGGAGGTCGTCGCAGCCGCCGACATGCGTGTCACCGATGAAAATCTGCGGAAAGGTCGAGCGGCCATGGGCGCGGGAAATCATCTCCTGGCGCAGTTCGGGCGAGAAGGAGGCGTCGTGCTCGGTAAAGGCGACGCCCTTGCTCTCGAGCAGCCGCTTGGCTGCCTTGCAATAGCCGCACATCATGCGCGTGTAGATCGTGACATCGACCATGACGAATTTCCGCTGTTCGTTGCCGACTTATATAGTCGCGGACTCGTCCGCCCGAAAGTCCCCCGGCAACACACGGGCGAAAGTCAGCACGTCGACGGCCCCGGCGCCACCTCTTTTCAACGCCTTGGTCGCGGCACGGACGGTGGCGCCGGTGGTGTAGACATCATCGATCAAAAGCACCCTGCGGCCGGCGATCTCGATTTCCGCCTCAGCGGGCACCCGAAAGGCGGCCCGGACATTCTCTTCGCGTTCCTGCCTCTCCAGCCCGACCTGCTGGCGGGTGAGTTTCACGCGCCGCACCGCCGAGGGTGCGAATGGCAATTCGCTGAGCACCGAGACCGCCCTTGCCAGTTCCGCCGACTGGTTGAAGCGCCGCCTGAAAAACCGCCGCCAGTGCAGCGGCACCGGCACCACCACATCCGCCTCGGCGATGAGATCGGCGCCGGCACGCACCATCCAGCGCGCCATCCATGGCGCGAGATCCGTGCGATCCTGGTATTTCAGCCCTTGCACCATCTGGCGGGCGACGCCGGAATAGGCGACGGCCGCCCGCGCCCGCTCGAAGGGTGGCGGATCGGCGATCGCCTCGGCGGACAGAAAGCCCTCGCCCATATGGTGGGTGAACGGCGTGTCCATCACCGGGCACCATGGCCGCTCCAGGAGCCGCAGCTTCGTCCAGCAGGCGCCACACAGAACGCCGGGCTGCGAGACATGCCGGCGGCAACCGGCGCAGACCGGCGGAAACAAAATGCGCGCCGGCCAGCCGAGGGCCGATCGGGCCAGGCTCTTGATCTCGATGGGCTTGATCTTGGGCATCGGATCGGCCACGTGGTTGGTCCTGCGCCCCACTATATCAACTAATGTCCAACGATGTCAGAGCGTGGACAAACAAGGATCTGCCCTGTTGCAGCCGATAATGGATACCTCTCTCTGGTTGGCGCGCAAGCGGCGCGCGCTTGCCCATCCGGTTGACGGCGCCGACTTCCTCATGCGCCGCACGGCCGAGGACCTTGCCGACCGGCTGGGCGCCGTCGAGCGCCGGTTCGGCACGGCTGCGGTGCTCTTTTGCCAGACGCCGGCGGCAGCCGAAATGCTCGCCGAGAGCGGCAAGGTCGCGGACACTGTCCGCGTCGAGATGGACACGGCTTTTCTGATTGGCGGCGGCACCGGCTTGATTGCACCGTTCGAAACCGTGCCGTTCGAACCGGAAAGTCTCGACCTGGCGGTCTCGCTTCTGTCACTGCAGGCGATGAACGACATTCCCGGCATGTTGATCCAGATCCGCCGGGCGCTGCGGCCCGACGGACTTTTCCTCGGCGCCTTTGCCGGCGCCGGCACGCTTTTCGAGCTGCGCGAAAGCCTGCTTGCGGCCGAGACCGAGCTTTACGGCGGCGCCAGCCCGCGTGTCGTTCCGTTCACCGATGTGCGCGATGCCGGCGCGCTTCTCCAGCGTGCCGGTCTCGCTTTGCCGGTCGCCGACGTCGAGACGGTGACGGTGCGCTACGCCAATCTGTTCGGCCTGATGGCGGATCTGCGGGCCATGGGCGAAACCAGCGCGCTCACCGATCGCAGCCGGCGGCCCGGGTCACGCAAGCTGTTTGCCCGTGCGGCGGAAATCTACGCCGAGCGGTTTTCCGACCCCGACGGCCGCGTCAGGGCAAGTTTCTCGATTGTCTGGATGTCCGGCTGGGCGCCCGACGCCTCGCAGCAAAAACCGTTGAAGCCGGGTTCGGCCAAGGTCTCGCTGAAGACGGTATTGGAAGCTCCCGACGGGCAATGATCCGGTCAGGCGCGGACCGCCAGGTCAGGGTGCGAAGGCGTTCGCAAGCCTGCTGCCGTTGTCGCTGAACAGCCAGGTGATCGAGTTGAAGACCTGACTGATGCCGCCGACGATGGTCAGCGACAGAACAGCGACGATCAGGCCATACTCAACGGCCGTGGCGCCGGTCTCGTCCTTCAGAAATCGCAGCAGCACTGCTTTCATGACCTCAATCCCTCTTGCCAGGACCTTACCGCCGATCTGTTAAGAAAGGTTAACGGCAAAGGCTTAACAGGCGGTGAAACCGCAGCCTTCCCGAAGTCTCTTAACCATGTCAGCAGTCGCCGCTGCTTCTGCCGTTGGAACGGATGATGCAGACCGAACTGGGCTGCGGCTGCAACACGCTGCGACGCAGCGTATAGGTCTCGCGATGGCTGATCGTGCCGGTGGCCGTCATGTCGAGCCCGCCGGCAAGATCATCGCGGGCCGATACCGAGCGCGTCTGGCTATCGAGGAAAGGTGTCGCGATCAGCGCCAGCGCCACTGCGGTCGAACCGAACAAAAGCGTGATGCGCAATATGCCCATGCCCGCGTCGGCGGCGCGAAAGCTGCGCTCGGGCCGGATCGAGTCCCAATCCCTGTCTAGGCTCATGCTATCGCTCCCCAGCGAATCGGCGGCGCGGCCGCGAAACGACCTTGCTTCAATTTTTCATGACGAGATAAATCTTCCATTAACGCTGGCTGACACGAAGCCTCGACCGGCAGCCGCGCGGGCGCCTTCAGAGAAGATCGATGAGGAACGGGATCAGCGGCGCATCGGCCGGCGGCATCGGATAGTCGCGCATCTGCTTTGGCCGCACCCATTTCAGCGCCTGCCCTTCCCTGGGCTGGGCAATGCCGCGGAAGCGGCGGCAGATGAACAGCGGCATCAGCAGGTGGAAATCGTCGTAGGAATGACTGGCGAAGGTGAGCGGCGCCAGGCAGGGAATGTCGGTTTCGATGCCGATTTCCTCATGCAATTCGCGAATGATGCATTGTTCCGGCGTTTCGCCGGGCTCGACCTTGCCGCCGGGAAATTCCCACAGGCCGGCAAGTTGCTTGCCCTCGGGCCGCTGTGCCAGCAGCACCCTGCCATCGGCATCGACCAGCGCGCAGGCGGCGACCAGGAGCAGGCGCTTGCCGGCGATCGTCACATCACTCATGCCCAACTTCACCCATGAACAGGCGGCCGGCGATAGTGATAGCGATAGACTTCGTCGAAGCCGAGCGAGCGATACAGCGCCAGCGCCGGCACATTGCCGGCCTCGACCTGCAGCCAGGCTTCGCGGGCACCACGCAGGCGCGCCCATTTCAGCGCCGAGAGGATCAGGTTGCGGCCGTGGCCCTTGTTGCGCGCCGACTTGTCGGTGGCGATCTCGAACAGTCCGGCCAGGTCGCCGTCGTGGACGCAGATCAGCGTCGCCAGCGGTTCGGCCCCCTCTTCGAGCGCGAACAACCCGGCTTCGGGCTGGATGGCGCCGATGATCTCCGACAGGCCGGGCCGCAGCGAAACGTCCGAACCGCTGACCTTGAGCGACGCGCCGATGAAGCGGCTGATGTCCTTCAGCGGGATCTGGTCCATGGCGGCGTCGAGTTGCGCGTCGCCCAGCGGCAGCCGCATCACCAGCGATTCGTCGAAACGGCTCCAGCCCTCGCGGTCGAGATGGCCGGCGAGATCGGGACCAGACAGCGGCGACATGCGGAACGTCAGCGGCCTGCCATAGGCATCGAAACGGCGGCTGGCGCGGCCGATACGGTCGGCAATGTGCTGGGTGTCGCCGGGATCGAGCGGATTGACCGAGTTCAGCCGCTTGGCCGGATGGCCGGCGGTCAGCCGCACCACCCAGGTGCCGTCATAGTGGACGGCCGCTGCCGGCCAGGCGCGAAAGCCGGCCGCCTCGTAGCGGCGCACGATCGCGAGCATGCTTGCCGGATGCTTGGAAGCCAAAACCATCAGCTCCGATAATCGCCATTGATGGCGACGTATTCCTTGGTGAGATCGCAGGTCCACACCGTTGCCTTGCCGCGGCCGATGCCGATATCGGCGCGGATGCGGATGTCGTCGCGCTTCATGTAGGCCGACGTCGCTGCCTCGGAATAGCCGGGGTCGCGCTCGCCCTCATGCGCCAGTCGGTTGTCGCCGAACCAGATCGACAGCCGGTCGCGGTCGGCGGGTTCGCCGGCCTTGCCGACGGCCATGACGACGCGGCCCCAATTGGCGTCCTCGCCGGCGACCGCCGTCTTGACCAGCGGCGAATTGGCGATCGACAGCGCGATGCGCTTGGCCGACCGCGCCGATTTGGCGCCGGTGACGGTGACTTCGACCTGCTTGCGGGCGCCCTCGCCGTCGCGCACCACTTGTAGCGCCAGCGATTTCAGCACCTTGCCGAGCGCCCGGCGGAACGCACCGAGGCGGGCATCCTTCGGGTCGGTTATCCCAGGCGCGCCACGGCTGGCGGCCTTGCCGGTGGCGAAGATTAGCAGCGTGTCGCTGGTCGAGGTGTCGCTGTCGACGGTGACTGCGTTGAAGGTCTTGGCTGTGCCGCGCGACAACAGGTCCTGCAGCACGGGGGCCGCAATCGGCGCATCGGTGGCGATGAAGGAGAGCATCGTTGCCATGTCGGGCGCGATCATGCCGGCGCCCTTGGAAATGCCGTTGATGGTGACATCGGTGTCGCCGAGCTTGACGGTCGCAGTCGCCACTTTCGGATAGGTATCCGTGGTCATGATCGCCTTTGCCGCTTCGGTCCACAGGTCAGGCTTGCCGTTGCTGACCAGCCCGGCCAGCAGATGGCTGAACTTGCCGGTATCGAGCGGCTCGCCGATGACGCCGGTCGAGGCCAGGAAAACCTCGCTTGCCTTGCATCCGGCCGCCTTCGCCGCCGCCTCGCCCGTCAGTGCGGTGGACTCACGGCCCTTCTTGCCGGTGAAGGCGTTGGCGTTGCCGGAATTGACGACCAGCACCCGCGCCTTGCCGGCGCCGAGATTCTGCCGGCAGAAATCGACCGGCGCCGAGGGGCACTTCGATTTCGTGAACACGCCGGCGACCGCGGTGCCTTCATCGAACACCATGGTCAGCAGGTCGGTCCGGTTCTTGTACTTTATCCCCGCCTCTGCGGTGGCAATGCGCACCCCCTCGATGGCAGGCATCTTGGGGTATTTCTTCGGCGCGAGCGGCGAAATCGTCGTGGACATGGGACCTCGGGCGGGAAAAATCGCAAGGGAAGGCCGGTTTGCCCGATACGACGCGCGGGCGCAAGGGCGTTTTCGCTCCCGCCAGGGGCGGAAACCCAATCGGAATTAAGCCTGCATTTCAAATCTGTTGGCGTCGCCGCGGCCTCTAGCGTTATGATCTTCCCATGGGCAGGCTGGCGATCCTCGCATGGGCATTTCTGGGACTTTTGCTGCTGAGCGCCGATGCGCAGCCGCAACGGCGGGTGGCGCTTGTCATCGGCAACGGCACCTATGCCGAAGCCGGCACGCTGGCCAATCCGGTCAACGACGCGCTCGACATCGCCGACAAGCTGCGCTCCATCGGTTTCGAGGTCATCGAAGGCAATGATCTCGGCAAGCGCGAGCTCGAACGCAGCATCGGCGAGTTCTCCGATGCGCTCGAAGCCGCCGGCGTCGGGCTTTTCTACTATGCCGGCCACGGCCTTCAGGTCGAGGGGCGCAATTACATCGTTCCCGTCGACGCCAGGCTCGACATGCCGGTCAAGCTGCAACTCGAGGCCGTGCCGATCGACGAAGTCCTCGACATCATGGAACAGCAGACCAAGGTCAGCCTTGTGTTTCTCGACGCCTGCCGCAACAACCCATTTGCCCGGAGTCTCAGCCGCACCGCCACCACCCGCTCGGCGACGGCGCTGGCCGGGCTGGCGCAGTTCGATTCGACGCGCGGCTCTTTCATCGCCTTCTCGACCGCGCCAGGTGCCGTCGCCATGGACGGAAGCGGGCGCAACTCGCCCTTCGCCGAGGCTCTGCTGCGGCACATCGCCGAACCCGGCCAGAGCATCAACGACATGATGATCGCGGTGCGCCGCGACGTGGTTTCGCAAACGCGCGAGGCCCAACGCCCCTGGGAGCAAGGCTCGCTGCTTGAGCGCTTCGAGTTTGTCTCGGACGGACAACCCGCCCAGCCGCAGAAGCCGGCCGCGGCTCCGGCACCCCCCACGGAAGTTGCAGCACTTGAACGATCCGTCGGTGACGACAAGGGGTCGATCGAGAAATTCCTGCGCCAGGACTATTTGACACCGGACACCAAGGTGATGAGCGAGACCGTCAAGCGGCTCTACGGCTCCTCCGCCACCATTTTCGGCACCCGCTACGACACCGATGCCATCGTCAGGGTCAAGGCCGACTGGTTCGCGCAGTGGGCCTCCTGGTCGCTCGGCCTGGAGCCGGGCAGCCTGGAAGTCACACCGCATGGCGAGGATCGCGCCGAGGCCGTCTTTGCGATGCGCTATGACTACGTGCCGAAGGACAAGTCGGCGGCGCGCCTGACCGGTAAGGCGCGTGTCACGCTTGGCCTGGTCAAGGCGGACGGCGGCTGGCGCATCGAGTCCGAGACATCGCAAGCGCTGCAATAGACATCGGCGCAAAGCATGGAGCAGTTGTGTGGCACTCGGAGATCGCTACGAGGTTGAATCGCTGAGGCTAAGGCCCGAGGATTCCAGTCGCGACTTAGCCTTGATCGAAGCCGTCTCCTCTCTGGGAGTTCAGGGCACTGTTTTCCACCTGATAGAAGAAGTGCCGGACCAATATGATGACGAATATGTCGTTCTTGTCGATGCAAAAATCGTGGTCCAATTTGAAATGAAGCGGGTGGCTAGAGCTTTCCAGAGGGAGTAAAACTACTGGTTCCTAGCGGAATATCAACGCGAGATAGGACAGGGGCGAGCAAGAATCCTGCTGGACCGGGCCGCCGATGCCGCGCGTTCGATTATTTCAAACTGAGACACTGCCGCCGGGTCGCGTTTCATGTCGATAGGAATTTTTTCTTGACCCGGTGAGGGCAGCTATGCTACATGTTTGTCCATGGTGCTGACTTGCGCCAGTGACCCGCCGAACAGGCGGGTTTTTCGCTTTTTGATGCTTCTTCAACCACGCGCGGGCGAAGGCTCAGAAGGAAACCCGTTAACCCGGATTCGTTTCCCTGCCGCCATTATCGCCTGCTTCCAGAACCTTGAAAACGGGCCGTTTCGTTTGATCGCCGGGTCACGTATATTGCCGGCGAAATTGTTGGCGAGGACGACAGGAATGGCCGAAGACGCCGATCCGGCACGCAAATCGATCGGCGCGCGGCGCAATCCCGACAGCGCCGATGCCATTCTCGAAGCCGCCGAGGCCGTGCTGGTCGAAGCCGGTTATGCCGGTTTCTCGATCGAGGCGGTGGCGCGCCGCGCCCGCGCCGGCAAACCAACCATCTACCGCTGGTGGCCGAGCAAGGCCGCATTGCTGCTCGAGGTCTACCAGCGCCAGAAACGCGTCGATGTTCCCGATACCGGGCGACTGGAGGAGGATCTCGTCGGCTTCCTGAAAAACCTGTTCACCCACTGGCGCGAGACATCGTCTGGCAGCGTGTTCCGGTCGCTGATCGCCGAGGCGCAGTCGGATGATGCGGCGTCTGCGGCACTTGCCGACTATGCGCTGGGCCGACGGTCCCATACCGGCCAGATGGTCGAACGCGCCAGGGCAAGGGGCGAAATCGCCGCCGACATCGATTCAGCGCTGGTCGCCGACCTGATCGCCTCCTTCGCCTGGAGGCATCTGTTGACCAACCGGCTCGACGAGGACGAAGCGACGATACGCAAGGCAGTCAACTACGTGATGCGAGGCATAGCGGTGCCCGGAAAGTAAATCGGCTGCCGCCAGCCGATAAAAAAAGGCACGGCAACCCCTGGCTGCCGCGCCCCTTTCGAAAATTCTTTCAGGCTTACTTGGCGCTTTCCAGCGTTTCGACCGCCTTCTTCAGGTTCGCATCGGGAATCTCGACCTTGGCGCCGGCGCGCAGCGACTTGACCAGCGCAAAATACTTGTCGCGGATGACCGCCTGCTTGGCCTGGTCCTTGACGTCGTCGAAGGCCGGCGGCTGCTTGGTGCGCTTGTCCTCGAGCTTGATGACATGCCAGCCGAACTGCGACTGTACCGGCTGCTCGGTGTATTTGCCGACCTGAAGCGCGAAGGCTGCCTTGTCGAACTCCGGCACCATCTGGCCAGGTCCGAACCAGCCGAGATCGCCGCCACTGGTCTTGCCTGAGGGATCGCTGGTGTGTTCGTTGGCGAGCTTCTGGAAGTCGGCACCGCCGTCGAGCTGCTTGATGATGGCCTCGGCCTCTTCCTTCGTCTTCACGAGGATGTGACGGGCATGCACCTCGTTGACCGGCGGCGTGTTGGCGATTTCCTGGTCGTAGCGGGCGCGAACCTCGGCGTCGGTGACCTTGTCGACAACGCCCTTCTCGACCATCTCGCCATGCAGCGCGCGCTGCTGCAGGAAGGCCATGCGGCGCTGGAAGTCGGGATCCTTGTCGAGGCCGGTGGTGACCGCCTGGGCGGCCATGACGCGGATTTCGATGGCCGCCGAAAGGGCCGCGGCGCGGCGCTGCTCGGCCGGCAGCTGGGCGAACTGCTGCGACAGCTCACCTTCGGCGAGCACAAGGTCGGCTTCGGTCAAGGCCTGGCCGTTGACCGTGGCGATCACGGTATTCGGATCGACCGGCGCCGCGGCAGGTGCTGCTGCGTCCGCCGGAGCGGCGGGAGCGGTCTGTTGCGCCATCAGCGGCGACAGCGAAAGGGCCGACAAGCCGAAGGCCAGACCAAGGCTGGCGAGCGACGCGCGGCGGAACAACAAGGACATGAAGATGACTCCGGTAAGGGATTATGAGGGCGGGGAGGTTCCAGATCAGCCGGATTGTGGCGGAATTTGGCGCGACCGGCAGGGCCAGCGCGGCGTTGACATCAGTTGAGCCCCCTCTTATCTGTCCAACGACTTTGCGTCCAGAACCGTTTTCCGGGCGCTTTTTGTGTTTGCCCGTATTCAGGCGGTGCGTTCACGTGGATTTGATGGGGCCGGCCGGCGCCCATCTCAAAGATTGAGAATTCTATCGAAAGGACCATTGGATGGTCAGTCTCGGCGGTCTCGCCCGTAAGGTTTTCGGTTCCTCCAACGACCGTCGGGTCAAATCGACCCGGCCTCGTGTCGAGGCGATCAACGCCATGGAAAACGAGATGCGGGCGCTCTCCGACGAGGAGTTGGTCGGCCGCACCGCGAAATTCCGCCAGGACATCGCCAATGGCGCCACGCTCGACGACCTTCTGGTACCAGCCTTTGCCACCGCCCGCGAGGCGGCACGCCGCGTGCTCGGCATGCGCCCCTTCGACGTCCAGCTGATCGGCGGCATGGTGTTGCACAATGGCGGCATCGCCGAGATGCGCACCGGTGAGGGCAAGACCCTGGTCGCGACGCTGCCGGTCTATCTCAACGCGCTCGCCGGCAACGGCGTCCACGTCGTCACCGTCAACGACTATCTCGCCACCCGCGACTCCGAATGGATGGGTCGCGTCTACAAGTTTCTCGGCCTCACGGTCGGCGTCATCGTCCACGGCCTGTCCGACGAGGAGCGCCACACCGCCTACGCCGCCGATGTCACCTATGCCACCAACAACGAACTCGGCTTCGACTATCTGCGCGACAACATGAAGTACGAGCGCGCCCAGATGGTGCAGCGCGGTCACAATTACGCGATCGTCGACGAAGTCGATTCCATCCTGGTCGACGAGGCGCGCACGCCGCTGATCATTTCCGGTCCGCTCGAGGACCGCTCGGAAATGTACAACACCATCGACACCTTCATCATCCAGCTGCAGCCGCAGGATTATGAGATCGACGAGAAGCAGAAGACCTCGATCTTCACCGAGGAAGGCACCGAGAAGCTGGAGAACCTGCTGCGCGATGCCGGCCTGCTCAAGGGCGAGTCGCTCTACGACGTCGAGAACGTCGCCATCGTCCACCATGTCAACAACGCGCTGAAGGCGCACCGGCTGTTCCAGAAGGACAAGGACTATATCGTCCGCAACGGCGAGATCGTCATCATCGACGAATTCACCGGCCGCATGATGCCCGGCCGCCGCTATTCGGAAGGCCTGCACCAGGCGCTCGAGGCCAAGGAGCATGTGGCGATCCAGCCGGAGAACCAGACGCTCGCCTCCGTCACCTTCCAGAACTATTTCCGCCTCTACAAGAAGCTTTCCGGCATGACCGGCACCGCGCTGACCGAGGCCGAGGAATTCGGCAACATCTACAATCTCGACGTCACCGAGATCCCGACCAATTTGCCGGTCATCCGCAAGGATGAGGACGACGAGGTCTACCGCACGGTCGAGGAGAAATACAAGGCGATCGTCAGGGAGATCCGCGAAGCCAGCGCCAAGGGCCAGCCGACGCTGGTCGGCACCACCTCCATTGAAAAGTCCGAGCAGCTGGCCGACCGCCTGCGCAAGGAAGGCTTCAAGGATTTCGAGGTGCTGAACGCCCGCCACCACGAGCGCGAGGCGGCGATCGTCGCCCAGGCCGGCAAGCCGGGCGTCATCACCATCGCCACCAACATGGCCGGCCGCGGCACCGACATCCAGCTCGGCGGCAATGCCGAGATGCGCATCGCCGACGAGTTGGGCGACATGCCGGAAGGTCCCGAGCGCGAAGCCATGGAAAAGGCGATCCGCGACGACGTCGAGCGTCTGAAGGAAAAGGCGTTGGCCGCCGGCGGCCTCTACGTGCTCGCCACCGAACGCCACGAATCGCGCCGCATCGACAACCAGCTCAGAGGCCGTTCAGGCCGCCAGGGCGATCCCGGCCGCTCGAAATTCTTCCTGTCGCTGCAGGATGATCTGATGCGCATCTTCGGCTCCGAGCGCATGGACGGCATGCTGCAGAAGCTCGGCCTCAAGGAAGACGAGGCGATCATCCATCCGTGGATCAACAAGGCGCTGGAAAAGGCGCAGAAGAAGGTCGAGGCGCGCAACTTCGACATCCGCAAGAACCTGCTGAAATATGACGACGTCTCCAACGACCAGCGCAAGGTGGTGTTCGAGCAGCGCATCGAGCTGATGGATGGCGAGGGCCTGACCGAGATCATCGCCGAGATGCGCGAGGGCGTCATCGACGAGATCGTCGCCAAGGCCATTCCTGAAAACGCCTATGCCGAGCAGTGGGATGTTGCCGGGCTGAAAGCCGAGGTCGCCGAATTCCTCAATCTCGACCTGCCGGTCGACGACTGGGCCAAGGAAGAGGGCATCGCCGAGGACGACATCCGCGAGCGCATCACGCAGGCCGCCGACGCCGCCGCCAAAGAGCGTTCCGAGCGCTTCGGCCCCGAGGTGATGACCTATGTCGAGCGCTCGGTGGTGCTGCAGACGCTCGACCATCTGTGGCGCGAGCACATCGTCAATCTCGACCATCTGCGTTCGGTCGTCGGCTTCCGCGGCTACGCCCAACGCGATCCGCTGCAGGAATACAAGGGCGAGGCGTTCGAACTGTTCCAGGCGATGCTGGGCAATCTGCGCCAGGCCGTCACCGCGCAGCTGATGCGCGTCGAACTGGTCCGCCAGGCCGCCGAAGCACCGCCGCCCGAAGCGCCCGACATGTTCGGCACCCATATCGACGGCACCACCGGCGAGAATGATTTCGAAGGTGGCGAGACGGCGCTGCTGGTCCGCCCCGAGACGACCGCGATCGTCGCTCCCGAGAACCGCGACCCCAACAACCCGGCTAGCTGGGGCAAGATCGGCCGCAACGAGGCCTGCCCCTGCGGCTCCGGCAAGAAGTACAAGCACTGCCACGGCGCATTCGCGTAAGCACGCTCTCTTCCTTCTCCCCGTTAACGGGGAGAAGGTGGCCCGCAGGGCCGGATGAGGGGCGGCGCGGATCTTCGCGATTAGCCGATCTCTCCGCCTGGGGCGGTGTGCCGCCGCGCCTGACCCGCTAGGCCGCCTCCCCGCGAAATATAATCTCTTCGATCTCGCCGTCGACCTGCATGGCGAACCGCTCCCGCCGGCCAGGGGCCCGTTGCCTCCGGCAACTCCCCGGCGTTCGCTCGCCATTCGTCATGCCACCGGCATGGCGAATGCGCGTGCCGCGCACCGGCGGCTCACCCAACCGTTTCTTAATGTGTTTTCGATACACCAAAGCCTGAAAAGAGGCGGAAAACGGAGAGTAATCGGGGTGCGCTTTTCCGCGGCCACGACAGCCGGGCGGTTCTTGCCGCAGCGTTTGGCGCTGCGCATGAGACCGTTGCTTGGCCTCATCGACGCCGTGCTGTTCACCGCCGACGAGCGCGGCGAAGCCGGCCGCATGTCGGTCATCGCCTTCTCCATCCGCATCGTCAGCGCCGTCATCGCCTTCGTCAGCCAGGTGCTGATGGCGCGCTGGATGGGCTCGTTCGAATACGGCATTTTCGTCCTCGTCTGGGTGACGATGGTCATCGTAGGCAACCTCGCCTGCCTCGGCTTCCACACCTCGGTGATCCGTTTCATTCCCGAATACCGCGAACGCAACATGCTGGCCGAACTGCGCGGCATCGTGCTGACCAGCCGGCTGTTCGTGCTGATCGCCTCCACGCTCATCGCCGGAGTGGGCGCACTCGGCGTCTGGCTGGCAGCACCCTGGATCGAGAACTACTACGTGATACCGTTCATCCTCGGCGTCATCTGCCTGCCGATGATTGCCATGTCCGACCTTCTGTCCGGGCTGGCACGCGCCAACAGCTGGGCGTTGTTTGCCCTGTCGCCGACCTATCTGGTGCGGCCGGTGCTGATCCTGCTGTTCATGGCGCTGATGCTGCTGGCCGGCTATGCGCCCGATGCGAGGACCGCGATCTTCGCGTCGATCGCCGCCACCTACGTTACCACGCTCGGTCAGCTCATCGGTGTCACCCAGCGCATGGAAAAGCAGATTCCGGCCGGGCCGATCAAGGTGCATTTCGCTCGGTGGTTCATCGTGTCGCTGCCGATCTTCCTGGTCGAAAGCTTCTTCTTCCTGCTCACCAACGCCGACGTGCTGATGGTCGGCGCCTATATGGATCCTAACGACGTCGCCGTCTATTTCGCCACCGTGAAGACGCTGGCCCTGGTGCATTTCGTCTACTTCGCCGTCAAGGCCGGCGTTGCCCAGCGCTATGCTCAGTTCACCCATGGCGAGCCGCACAGGCTCGCCGCCTTCGCCCGCGAGACGGTGTCGTGGACGTTCTGGCCGTCGCTGCTGATGGCGCTGCTGGTGCTGGCGCTGGGCGAACCTATGCTGGTGCTGTTCGGCCCCGAGTTCGCATCCGGCTATCCGCTGCTGTTCCTGCTCGTCTTCGGCGTCGTGGCCCGCGCCGCCGTCGGTCCGTGCGAGAGCCTGTTGACGATGAGCGGCAACCAGAACATCTGCGCCGCCGTCTATGCCATGACGCTGGCCTTCAACATCGGCCTCAACGTGGTGCTGATCCCGCTTTTCGGCCTGTGGGGCGCGGCGATGGCCACCGCCTTCGCGATGATCTTCGAAGCCTGCGCGCTGTCCTTCACGGTCTGGCGCAAGCTCGGCATCGTCATGCTGATCTTCGTGCCTGCCAAAGGAGCCGCGTGATGGCTGCCGTCCCGTTGCTTGAGGAAACCAGCGGTGGCACGGCCGGCGCCATGGTGTCCGGCCTCGCCGGGCTGACCCGCGACGAGGATCCCGCCCATATCGAAATCCTCGCCAACAACCGGCCCGAGCGCAAACTCGCCATCTACCCGGCATCGGCCGGCTTCGACCTGGTCGAGGAACTGGACTATCTCTGCACCCGCACGGTCGAGCCGAACGTGTTCTTCAACCCGCGTTTCCTGGCGCCGGCCATGCCCCGGCTGGAGGATCGCGAGGTGCGGCTGGCGGTAATTCGCGACGGCGACGAATACCGCAACCGGTTGCGGCTTCTGGTGCCGTTCTCGGTGGAACGGCCGGGGATACCGCTCGGCGTGCCGGTCATGCGCACCTGGTCGAGCCCGTTTGGTCCGCTCGGCACGCCGCTGGTCGACCGCGACGACCCGGTCGGCGTCGTCGAGGATTTCTTCTCGATGCTGTCGCGCCCGCACCTCAAGCTGCCGAAAGTCTTCGTCCTGCCCGACATCCGGCTCGATGGCCCGCTGGCGAGCCTGCTTGCCACCGTGGCCGAGACGCGCGGCCTGATGCTGGTCACCACCGGCCAGACCCAGCGCCCGGCGCTGGACAGCGAAGCCGACGGGGACGAGTATCTGAAGGCCTCGCTGCGCTCGCACCATTACCGCGAGTTCCGCCGCCTGAAGCGGCGCCTCGGCGACCTCGGCAAACTCGAGCATGTGGTGGCGCGCGGGCCTGAAGACATCCGCCATGCGATCGAGAGCTTCCTGACGCTGGAAGCGGCCGGCTGGAAAGGCCGCGAGCGCACCGCCATGGCGATCGACCGCTACCGCGCTGCCTTCGCCCGCGAAGCCGTGCACCGGCTGGCCGAACAGGACATGTGCCGCATCCATTCGCTGACGCTCGACGGCCGCACCATTGCCTGCCTGATCGTCTTCGTCGAAGCCGGCGTCGCCTATACCTGGAAGACGGCCTATGACGAGGCGCTGGCCGCCTATTCGCCGGGCACGCTGCTGATGATCGAGGTGACCAGGCAGCATCTCGACGATCCCAACATCATGATGACCGATTCCTGCGCCATGCCCGACCATCCGGTGATGAGCCGGCTATGGACCGAGCGCAGGCCGATGGGCACGCTGGTGATCGGGCTGACGCCGGACGCCGACCGCCTCACCCGTCAGGCCGCCTCGCAACTGCACCTCTACCGCGAGACCCGCAACATGGCCCGCCTGCTGCGCCTCCGGATGAAGAGCTTGCTGGGACGGCGGTAAGGGCCGGTCCCAAACCATGGATTGGCTGCGGGAGATGAAAGTTTGGTGCCATTGGGAAAGCGATGCGGACGGCGGCAGCGCTCTCGCCAAGGCTTCCGCGATCACACCATAGGCTAACGCGATCACGCAGTTCACAATATAGCTACAAGTGGTCGATTCCTTAGGGATGTAGCCGCTCCAAAGGCCCGCCGCAGGTCGCTCCCGTGGCGGGCTTTTCATCGATCAGGGATTAGGGTTTCCGGCTCGGAGAGCCAGGCACCGTTGGCGCCTGGCGCACTCAGCCCCCCAAACCGTACCGGCGTTCCCCCCGATGAGAGCCTCTCCAGCGCGCCTTTCTGCCGGCTGCTATCCTAAATCGGAGAAGTGGCCAGCAAACGGTCACACGCTTCCCGACGGCGAAGCCGGCATCCTCGAAAACAACGAGATGGTGGCGCTGTTGGAAAGTGTATCGTTTTACACAATTTCCAATTGCTGGACTCGCGCGATGCGTCGGTAGTTTAATTTTGCATCGAGCCAAGGAGTGGAAGGGTCGCGAACTGGGAGGAAGCAGACATGGATTTGGAATTCGACATCCGCCATCCATCTGACGATCAGCCATACGAAATTGCCTCTTTTGCGCGAAAGTACGGCCTAACGATCCCAATTGCGGACGCCGTGCTTTTCGCCAAAGGACCGTCGCGGACGGCATGCGACGCTGCCGCATTGGCTTTCCTCTGCGCTATTGCCGCTCAAGCCAAGAAACCGAGGGCGCAATAGGCCAGCCAGCAGTCTGCGCTGATTTCAAGCAATCCGCCGCTTCGCGGCGCGCGGGTTGAAGAAAGTGGGACAGGGTGGAAACCGGAGGTTCACGGCTGCTCTACGCCCTCAGTCCTCGGACAAGCCGGCCCGAGAACTATCCTTCCAGAAGCGACGCGGGATGAAGGGACGTCGCCTGGCCGACGTGACGCGCAGGAGAAGGCATCTTGCAACCGCGACGATCACTCCGGCACGCCGGAGATGCCCAGCGCCTCGACGTAGCGTTCGGCGAACTTCTTGTCCAACCACGGGTTGATCTGTCTCTGCAGGGTGAGCGTGAAGGTCGGGAACGCCTCCATCAGCCGCCGCGCCGCCGCCTGCGCCTCGTCCAGCCGGTTGAGTTTGACCAGCGCCATGATCACCACCCGGTGCGAGGAGCCGTAGTTCGGCATCTCGTGCAGCGCGCGTTCTCCCCATGCCAGCGCTTCCTCGTAGCGCTCGAGCATCAGGTAGCTCATCCCGATGCCGGAGAGCGCGATGCCCTTCTCGGGGTCGACCGGGCTCAGCCGCATCGCCCTGTGAAAGTGCTCGATCGCGACGAGCGGGCGGCTGGAATGTGCGTTGACCCAGCCGCAGCCCGTATGGCCCTGCGCCGAATTGGGGTTGAGAAGCAGGGATCGTTCGATCGTGCCCAGCGCCATCTCGTATTCCTTCGCGCTGTAGGCGATCACCTGCGCGGCGAAGCGTAGGCTCGTGGGGTCGTCGCGCGCTTCCGCCAGGACCTCGCGCGCCATGCGCGCGGCGACTCGGGTATCGTCGGGCTCGTGCCAGCACTGGCTCACGGATAGGCTGCGGATATAGGCGCCAAGTGCCTTCGCCAGGTTGAAGCCAGGGTCGATGCTGAGCGCCTCGTTGGTGAGCCGGCGCACGTCGGCAAAGCCTTCGCGCGTCATGCTGTAGAAGCGCGGCAGCGCGCGAAGGTAGAGGTCGTAGGCGCTGATGTAGTCGGTCGGCTTCATGCGCGCTTGCTTGATCTGCTCCAGCCGGATGCTCGGCTCGACAGCGCCGACGACGCTCTCGGTCACCTTGTCCTGCAGTTCGAAGATGTCGCTCACGTCGCCCTCGAAGCGGTCGGTCCAGACATGGTGTCCGCTGATCGCGTCCACTAGCTGCCCACTGATGCGCACCCGCGATCCTGCTCTGCGGATGCTGCCTTCGAGCACGTAGCGGACGCCCAGCTCGCGCCCGACCTGGCGCAGGTCCACCGCCCGGCCCTTGTAGGTGAAGGACGAGTTGCGCGCGATCACGAAGAAGGAGTTCACCCGGCTCAATCCCGTGATGATGTCCTCCACCAGCCCGTCGGCGAAGTATTCCTGGTCGGGGTCGCCGCTCATGTTGGTGAAAGGCAGAACCGCGATCGAGGGTTTCTCGGGCAACGGAGGCGGTGCAGCTATCGAGGCGCTGGCGTCGGTCTCGACGCGGTAGGCGCGCACAGGCCGCTCGATGTTCTTGAGGCGCAGGTCGCCGAGCAGCGTGAAGCCGCAGTCGAGCTTGCCCTGAAGGTGATCGTAGGCGGTGCCCGAGACGACCACGGTGCCGGGATCGGCGACGCCTTCGAGGCGGGCGGCGATGTTGACCCCGTCGCCGTAGATGTCGCCGTCCTCCTCGCAGACCACGTCGCCGAGATTGACGCCGATGCGGAAGTGAATCCGCTCTTCCTCGGGCGTCTCCGCCTCGTGTTCTGCCACGGCCTGCTGGATCGCCATCGCCGAGGTCACCGCGTTAACGACGCTCGCGAACTCGCACAGGATGCCGTCGCCGGTGAGCTTGACGATCCGACCCTGGTGCTCGGAGACCAGCGGTTCGAGGAGGTCCTTGCGGTAGATCTTCAGCCGCTCCAGCGTGCCGCGCTCGTCGCGCTCCGTCAGGCGCGAATAGCCGACCACATCGCAAGCCAGGATCGCTGCGAGGTGGCGCTGCGTGGTCGTTGCACCGCTCAGCCAAGCGCCCGAACGCGGGCCGCCCCGCTTCGATGTCCTGCCAACGTCCAGACGTCCCCCGTGCATGGTATCCATCTCTCCCAGTCTCCGCCCGTCGCCGATACAGAACGGAGAACGCAGCTTGACCTTGCCTTCACGAGATTTCGCTATCCCGCTTGCGAGGCGTGGAGCGGTCCAGTCGCCGCACTAACAGCCAACCGGCGACACGCCCACGCAGCCTCTGGGGACACTGACACGCCACTCCCAGAAGGTCGGAGATATTTCCTGCCCTGTGTAACCGGTTGACGCCACCGGGGCGGTGCTTTTGTATCCGGCATCGCACCAGACGTTCGCGCTTGGAGGTCCTGAGGTCGGCAAGTGGCGCAACGCACCGTCCGACGCCGGAGTGTGTCCGCTTGAGTCCGGAAAAGCCGTAAGCGACGACCCTAATAGATGGGCAAACAGGCGCGGGGGTTGAAGAAAGTGGGACAAAGATAGGCGAACTGACAAACTCAGTGCCTGAAAAATGGGATGGTGCCCCTAGCCGGAATCGAACCAGCACTCCTTGCGGAACTCGATTTTGAGTCGAGCGCGTCTACCAATTCCGCCATAGGGGCTCAGGCCGGGAGGCCTGGATGGGCGCGGACTATACGGTCGGAGGCCTGTTCGTCAACTGGCCAATTGTCGACGGCCCGGATGCGACCAAACTTCACCTTTCGATTTCGCGACGGCGCTGCCATTGTGCAGCGCGGAAAATCTTTCTAGACAGGCGGCGCATCAAAGTGCGGCGCGTCTGACGGAATGGATGGCGCGCGCTTTGGGTTTTGTGTTGTGCATGCCGTTGTCCCGAAACCGCTGCGCACTTTTGGGCGACACGCATTAGGAGTGCCGATGCTTCGCGGATTGTACGACTGGACCTTGTCGCTGGCGGCACGCAAATCCGCCGAATGGTGGCTGGCCTTCATCGCTTTCGTCGAAAGTTCGGTGTTTCTTGTGCCGGCCGACGTGCTCTATCTGCCGATGGCGCTGTCGCGGCCGGATCGCGCCTACCGCTACGCGCTGATCGCCACCGCCGCCTCGGTGCTGGGCGGCATCGCCGGCTGGTTCATCGGCCACTACGCCTATGACGCGGTGGCGAGGCCGATTCTCGAATTCTACGGCAAGTATGACGAGTTCGAGGCACTGCGCGCAGGCGCGGGAGTCGGCTTCATCATCCTGATGCTGATCACCTCCGGCGCAGCCCATCTGCCGCCGATCAAGGTGGTGACCATCCTGTCAGGCGTCATCGGCGTCAATTTGCTGCTGTTCATCGTGCTGGCGATCGTAGCGCGCGGCGGCCGTTTTCTGTTCCTGGCCTGGCTGTTGCGCCGTTATGGCGAGCCGATCCGCGAGTTCATCGAAAGGCGCCTTGGCCTGATCGCCAGCGCTGCGGCGGCTGCCCTGATTTTGCTCTATATCCTCGTCAAATACGCGTTCTAGTCCATGTCGCCCAAAAGTGCCCAGCGGCTTTGGCACAACGACATGGATAAGGGCCGGCGGCGAACTCAACGGACGAAAACCCATGACAGCGACCATGAATGCCGACACCGGACGCCAGCGGACGCGCACGGCCTTGTTTCTCGCGGTCGCCATGGCCGCCACCGTCGGCTCCGCGCTCTGCTTCCAGTACATCGGCGGCTACATCCCCTGCCATCTCTGCCTTGAACAGCGCACGCCCTATTACATCGGCGCGCCGCTGATGCTGCTGGCGGTGATTGCATCGATGCTGCACGCACCGGCATGGCTGACGCGCGGCCTGCTGGCCGTCGGCGGCCTGCTGATGCTCTATGGCCTCTATCTCGGCGTCTACCACTCCGGCGTCGAATGGCAGTGGTGGGCCGGTCCGACCGATTGCACCGCGGGCGCCGGGCCGGTCGACACCGGTGGCAAGGGCGTGCTCGACGCGCTCGACAAATTCGTGCCACCGTCCTGCGACAAGGCCGCGCTGCGCATCCTCGGCCTGTCGCTGGCCGGCTGGAACGCCATCGCCAGCCTTGTCCTGGCCGCCGTCGCCTTCCGCGGCGCTCTCACCCGCGACTGAGCAAAGTTCGACTGAACCAGCGCGACGCGGAGTTCGCGCAAAAATTCGGCAGGCTGGGTCGGATGGAGTGATTGTCGAGAACCGAAGCGGAGCGGACATTTGGTGCGTGAGCATCGGAAGCACAGACAATCGCTCCAGACGGCCAGCCTCCCGAATTCTCGAACGATCTCAGGGTTCGAGTTCGACATCCCAGTACAGATAATCCATCCAGCTTTCATGCAGATGGTTGGGCGGGAACAGGCGGCCGTTATTGTGCAAATCGTGCACCGTCGGCTGGAACGGTTTCTGCAGCGGCCACATCTTGGCATGCGCCGGCATCATGCCGCCCTTCCTGAGGTTGCAGGGCGAGCAGGCGGCAACGACATTCTCCCACGTCGTCGCGCCACCGCGATGGCGGGGGATGACGTGATCGAAGGTCAGATCCTCAGGCGTGCCGCAATACTGGCACTGGAAGCGGTCTCGCAGGAAGACGTTGAAGCGGGTGAAGGCCGGATGCCTGGACGGCTTCACATAGGCCTTCAGGCTGACGACGCTCGGCAGCTTCATCGAGAAGGTCGGCGAGGACACCGCGTGCTCGTATTCGGCGACGATGTTCACCCGGTCGAGGAACACCGCCTTGATGGCGTCCTGCCAGGACCAGAGCGACAAGGGGTAATAGCTGAGCGGACGGTAATCCGCATTCAGCACCAGCGCTGGAAGCCCATCCGGAGATACGGCAACCGTCACCTCGTTTACCTCCTAGTTCTCGAACCGATCGGCGCGGATACTGTAAGCCCGACATGACAGGGATGTGAAGCGGATTGTCGCGTCGCTGAAGCGCCAAAAAAGCATGATTTTTATGCTTTTCGCGAATTCAGGCGGGTGGCGCGGCGTCCCGCCCCCTGGTTTCGCGATAATAGGACCAGAAAAGCCGCGATGCGACACCTCGCCACGGGCTCCATGATTCGGCCAATGCGATCAGTATTTTCTCCGGCGGACGCGGCTCAATGCCGAGCGCGTGGCCGACCGCGCTCTGCAAGGCGACGTCGCGCGCCGGAAAAATGTCGGGGTGGCCGGCGGCAAACAAAAGATACACTTCCGCCGTCCACGGGCCGATCCCGGCCACCGCTGTCATCGCCGCGATCGCCTCCTGGGCATCAAGCGAACAGAGGTGATGCAGGTCGAGGCCGTCGGACACCGCCTGGGCAATGGCAATCAGCCCACGCTGCTTCGGCCGCGACAGGCCGGCCTCGCGAAACATGTCTTCGCCGGCGGCGAGAATCGCCTGCGGCGTCAGCGGATCGACGAGCTTTGTCAGCCGGCCGAAGATCGCGTCGGCGCTGGCGCGGGACACTTGCTGCGAGACGACGATCGAGGCCAGGCTTCGAAACCCCGGCTCGGAAAGCCGCAGCGGCACCTCGCCGGCCATGCCGCGCACCTTCTCCAGGCGCGGGTCGATCACGCAAAGCGCATCGAGGCCCCGGGCAATATCGTCTGATGTGGCGATGCGTTGCATGCTTTCTTGTTCCTTGACCCTCGACAAGGTAGCAATTGGCGCAGCGTCGCAAAACAGGATTGCCGCCTGAGAGATGACACTCCTGACATTCCGCTTCGCCCCCAGCCCCAATGGCGACCTGCATCTAGGCCACGCCTATTCGGCGCTTCTCAATCAGAAATTGGCTGACGCCACCGGCGGGCGCCTGCTGCTGCGCATCGAGGATATCGACACGACGCGCTGCACGCCGCAATTCGAGGCCGGCGTGCTTGCCGATCTGAAATGGCTGGGGCTTGGCTGGGAACAACCGGTACGCCGCCAGTCCGAGCATTTCGCCGAGTACCGAGCGATGCTCGAGCGGCTGATCGAGGAAGAGCTCGTCTATCCCGCCTTCATGAGCCGTGGCGAGATCCGCGCCTTCATCACCGACAGCGAGGAGCGCGGGCGCGACTGGCCGCGCGACCCCGACGGCGTGCCGCTCTACCCCGCCGCCGACAAGGCGCTGCCGGCGAAGGAACGCAAGCGGAGGATCGCCGAGAATGCGCCTTTCGCCTGGCGGCTGGACATCGATGCCGCCAGGGCGCGTGTCGGCAAGGATCTGTCATGGACCGAATTCGTCGATGAGACGCTCCTTGCGACGCGCCCCGTCGAAGCCCGTCCGCAGGATTGGGGCGACGTGATCGTGGCGCGCCGCGATATCCCGACCAGTTATCATCTCGCCGTCGTCATGGACGATGCGCTGCAAGGCGTCAGCCATGTCGTGCGCGGCCAGGACCTGTTTTCCGCCACCGGCGTCCAGCGCCTGCTGCAGGATCTCCTCGGGCTGCCGCAGCCGGCCTATTTCCATCATCGCCTCATTCTTGGGCCGGACGGACGAAAGCTGTCGAAGAGCCTCGGCGACACTGGCCTTGCCAAGCTGCGCGGCGCTGGCGCGTCACCTGACGACATCAGGCGGATGGTCGGGCTCTGAGCCGGCGAAGTCTGAGAATTGCCTGCCGAATCCGTTGGCCGTTGAATTCCGGTGATGCATGGATCAATCGTTTCGTTTTGCGCGCCGGCTTGAACCGCATTAGAGCATCGCCACGGTCAATTCTTCCCCAGCGCGGCGGTCTCCGGAACATGCACAGCATCAAGCGGTTCATCCCCGCCACCTTCGTTGTCCTGTGGGCGACCGGCTTCATCGGCGCGCGCTACGCCATGCCATGGGCGGAGCCGTTCACCTTCCTCGCCGCGCGTTTCGTCCTGGCCGCCATCCTGCTCGCCGTCCTGATGCTCGTGCTGGGTTCGAAAAGAGCCACCCGCACTGAAGCGCTGCACGCCACCGGCGCGGGCATCCTGATGCATGGCGTCTATCTCGGCGCCGTCTTCTGGGCCATCCACAGAGGCATGCCGGCCGGATTTTCGGCCCTGATCGTCGGCCTGCAGCCGCTGATTACGGCGGTGCTTGCCGGCAAGTTTCTCGGCGAGGCGATCCTGCCGCGCCACTGGGTCGGTCTTGGCATCGGTCTCATTGGCATCGTCATCGTGCTGTGGCCAAAGCTCGGCGCGCTCGGCGGCGGCGTGACGGCAGCGACATTGGCCGCATCTCTGGTCTCGGTGCTCGGCATGAGTGCCGGTACCATCTGGCAGAAGCGTTTCGCCTCCGGCGGCGACCTCGTCGCGGCAACCATGTGGCAATATGTCGGCGGCGCCGCTTTGATGATCCTCGCCGCGCTCGCCTTCGAGACACACACGGTCGTCATCAACGGCGAGCTGATCTTCGCCATGGCCTGGCTGGTGCTGGTGCTGTCGCTCGGCGCCATCTTCCTGCTGATGGTGATGATCCGTGACGGCGAGATGTCGAAAGTGGCGTCGCTGTTTTACCTGGTGCCGGCGGTGACGGCCGTCATCGCCTGGGCCTTGTTCGACGAGCAACTCAATGCGCTGCAGATTGCCGGCATGGCGATAACGACATTCGGCGTTGGCCTGGCAACGGCTCGGTCGACCAAATCTCAGCCGACCAATCTCAACCGACCCGTGCGCGTGCCTCCAGGTAACGGCTGATCGCGGCATTGAGCTCGCCGCCGAGGATGAAGATCGCCGAGACCATGTAGAGGAAGACCACCGCGATCATGATCGAGGCGAGGCCTGCATAGGTCGTCACATAAGACGAGAAGTGATCGAGATAGGTGGCGAAGATGGTCGAACCGATAAGCCATGCCGCCAGCGTGAAGATGATGCCCGGCACCAGCGAGACGAAGCGGCGCTTGCCCGCCGGCAGCCAGAAATGCACGGCAAACAATCCGCCGACAATGACCACCGAGGCGATGACATAACGCCATAGCGTGATCGTGCCCATATAGGGCTTGATCCCTTCGATATGGGCTTCGGCCAGACGCGCCAGCAGCGGCGCGAACACCAGGAGCACGCTGATCGCCAGGAAACCGGCCGTCGCGATCAGCACGAAGATGATGCTCTGCACCCGACGGTAGATGATGCCGCGCGTTTCCGAGACTCGATAGGCTCGGTTGAGCGAGGTGCGCAGCGCCTCGATGCCATTCGAGGCAAAGTAGGCGGCAAGCAGCACGCCGTAGGTCAACAGGTCGGTACGCCTGACGGTCAGCACATTGAGCACTTCGCGCGCGATCGGCTTGGCGATCTGCTCGGGCCAGGTGTCGAAGACCAGATGCACGGCCGTGTCGGCAAAGGCCTGGGCACCGAGGAAGCTCGCCAGCGTCGTGGCGAAAATCAGGAACGGAAACAGCGCCATCAGCGACGTGATCGCCAGATGGCTGGCCATCGCCCAACCGTCATCGGTGTTGAAATGGCCAAGTGCGTCGTAGAGCACGCGGCGCAGGGCGACAATATTCCGCAGCAAGAACCCGCGCTCCCTTCGATTGTCTCGACGCCGCGAATATGGGAAGGGAATGCGGCAAATGGCAACCCTTCGTCAAACCATGAATTCTCCAGCGGAAGAGTTGCGCTCGATCATCGTCACCGGCGCATCTTCGGGAATAGGCGCCTATTGCGCGCGAGCGTTGAAGGCCGAAGGCTGGCGGGTGTTCGCGACGGCGCGAAAACCCGACGACATCGCCGCACTCGAGGCTGACGGCATCGAGGCTTTCTACCTCGACTATACCCAACCAGACTCCATCGCCGCCCTGGTGACGGGAGTGCTCGATCGCACCGGCGGCCGGCTCGACGCCCTGTTCAACAATGGCGCTTACGCTCAACCCGGCGCCGTCGAGGATCTGCCGGTGGCAGCGCTCAAGGCGCAGTTCGAGGCGAATTTCTTTGGCTGGCATGACCTCACCCGCCGGCTGGTGCCGGTGATGCGCCGCCAGGGCCATGGCCGCATCGTCCACTGCTCGTCGATCCTTGGTCTCGCCCCGGTGCGCTTTCGCGGCGCCTATTCGGCCTCGAAACACGCGCTGGAAGGCCTGATGCTGTGCCTGCATCAGGAACTCCAAGGCAGTGGCATCCATGTCTCGCTGATCGAGCCCGGGCCGGTAACGTCGAAAATCGCCAGCAATGCGCTTCCGTGGTTCCTGAAGAACATCGATCACGAGAACTCGGTCCACCGCATCGACTATGCGGCGCAACTGGAAAGGCTGCGGGCCGGCGGCAGCCAATCGAAGCTGAAACCTGGCCCGGAAGTGGTTCATGCGGCGCTTCGCCATGCACTTCTGTCGCGGCGCCCGCGCCCGCACTATGTGGTAACAGTGCCGGCCAGGATCGGTGCGGTGCTCAAACGCATCCTGCCCGCATCGATGCTCTACCGCTTCCTTGCCAAACGCGCCTGAACCAACCGAACTTGGGAACACACCATGGCAACCGTCTTCAACATCCTCGCCGTTCTGGTCATGGTCGCTGTCGTGATCGTGCTCGTCCGCGGTCTCATCAACATGATGCGTGGCGGTTCCGGCGTCACGTCGAACAAGCTGATGCAGGCGCGTGTTCTGCTGCAGGCCGTGGCGCTGGTGCTGATCCTGCTGGCGGTGTATTTCACCCGCAAGTGAGGATATCGGCGGCTGGGGAGGCGACGTGGTCAAGCTCAACAAGATCTACACCCGCACCGGCGATGATGGCACCACGGGTCTCGGCACCGGCGAACGGCGGCTGAAGTCCGATCTGCGGGTCGACGCCTATGGCACGGTTGACGAAGCCAATGCCTGCATCGGCATCGCTCGGGTCCACACCGCGACAACTCACCCGGCGATCGACGCCATGCTTTCCCGCATCCAGAACGATCTCTTCGACCTCGGCGCCGACCTCGCCGTGCCCGATGACGGCAAACCGCTCGGCTATGAGCCGCTACGCATCATCGCCACCCAGACCGACCGGATCGAAAAGGATATCGACCTGCTCAACAAGGACCTTCAGCCGCTCAGATCCTTCGTGCTGAACGGCGGCACGCCGGCGGCCGCCGCCCTGCATCTCGCCCGCACCGTGGCGCGGCGGGCCGAACGGCTGATGGTGGCCCTGGCCCAGGACCCTAGCGAGCACGTCAACCGCGACGGGCTGAAATACATCAACCGCGTCTCGGATTTCCTGTTTGTCGCCGCCCGGGCGGTCAATGACAATGGAAATGCCGACGTGCTATGGGTTCCCGGCAAGAACCGCTGAACTGTCCGAAAGCGCGAGGGGGCCAGGGACCGATGTTCATCCCGCTTTACGACACCAACAGGCTGCGGCACATCCGCCTGCAATATGTGACGATCGGGCTGATCGTGGTCAACGCCCTGGTCTACTGCGCCACAGCGCTCGGCGGCGAGAACTTCACCAATGCCGCCGTGCTCGGCCTCGGCTTCATCCCAGCCGTCGTCCATGACACCGCCGAGCTCGATCCTCGCTTTGTCGTCGTCCCCGAAAGCCTGAGCTACCTCACCTATTCCTTCCTGCATGCCGACATTTTCCACCTCGGCGGCAACATGCTGTTCCTGTGGGTGTTCGGCGACAATGTCGAAGACGCTCTCGGCCACGTCCGCTACCTCATCTTCTACTTGTTGTGCGCAGTCGCCGGAGCCGCCTTCCAGGGCCTCGTCGCCTGGGATTCGCAGGTGCCGCTGATCGGTGCCTCCGGCGCCATCGCCGGCGTGGTCGTCGCCTATCTGATCCTTTATCCCAGGGTAAAAGTGTGGGTGCTCGCTTTTGCCCGCATCCCGCTGCGCATTCCGGCCTTCATCCCGCTCATCCTGTGGGTGCTTTTCCAGGTGGTGATGTTTGCCGCCGGCGGCGAAGACCAGATCTCCTGGGCCTGCCACATCGGCGGCATCATTGCCGGCGCCGTGCTGGTGCTTGTCTTGCGCAGCCGCGGCGTGCCGCTGTTTGCCGGCGCTGACGACGATGCTGCCGTTGCCGCTCCTCCCGAACAGCCGCCCGTTGCCGCCGACACGGTTACGCCCGACCCATCCGCCAACACGCCGCGCTGGGGGCGAGGAACCGCTTCCAGTTCGGACTGAACCGATTTGAGCGGCTTGCGGCGTATTGACGTGCAGGGTCGTCGCAACTACGGAAACGTCTCCGTCGCAGCCCAAGGCGGTCAAAGACCAGAATTTCCATCCGGAATGTCGGCTTTCGACAACTCAGAAAGGGCGCAGGCTGTTATAGCGCGCCTAATTATCTTGAAGAGGTGACAGGCAATGAAGATCCTTGTGCCCGTAAAGCGGGTTGTGGATGCGAACGTCAAGGTTCGCGTGAAGGCTGATGGTTCGGCGGTGGAACTCGCCAACGTCAAGATGGCGATGAACCCGTTCGACGAGATCGCGGTGGAAGAGGCGATCCGGCTGAAGGAGGCCGGCAAGGCCGAAGAGATCGTCGTCGTTTCGATCGGCCCGCAGCAGGCGCAGGAAACCTTGCGCACCGCGCTTGCCATGGGCGCCGACCGCGCCATCCTGGTCAAGACCGACGAACAGACCGAGCCGCTCGGCGTCGCCAAGGTGCTGAAGGGCGTCGTCGACGCCGAACAGCCCGGCCTCGTCATCCTCGGCAAGCAGGCGATCGACGACGATTCCAACCAGACCGGCCAGATGCTGGCGGCGCTTCTGGGCTGGGCGCAGGGCACCTTCGCCTCCAAGGTGGTGATCGACGGTGACAAGGCCAAGGTGACGCGCGAAGTCGACGGCGGCCTTCAGACGGTGGAACTGAAGATGCCGGCGATCGTGACCGCCGATCTGCGCCTCAACCAGCCGCGCTATGCCTCTCTGCCCAACATCATGAAGGCCAAGAAGAAACAGCTCGACGAGAAGACCCCGGCCGACTACGGCGCCGACGTCAAGCCGCGGCTGAAAGTGCTTAAGACCGAGGAGCCGAGCGGCCGCAAGGCAGGCGTCAAGGTCAAGAGCGTCGCCGAACTGGTCGACAAGCTCAAGAACGAAGCCGGCGTTTTGTAAGCGATCGGGAAAGGAACAAGAAATGGCTATTCTTCTGATTGCTGAACACGACAACGCGACGCTTTCCGACCAGACGGCCAAGGCGCTGTCCGCGGCCCTGCAGATCGGTTCGGACGTGCATGTGCTGGTTGCCGGCAAGGGCGCCAAGGGTGCGGCCGACGCCGCCGCCAAGCTCAAGGGCGTGAGCAAGGTGCTGCTGGCCGAGGCCGACGAGCTTGCCGAGCGCCTCGCCGAACCGACGGCGGCACTCGTCGTGTCGCTGGCGGGCGCCTATGACACCATCATCGCGCCGGCGACCTCGTCGGGCAAGAATGTCGCGCCGCGCGTCGCAGCGCTGCTCGATGTCGCGCAGGTGTCCGAGATCATCGAGATCGTGTCGCCCGATACGTTCAAGCGGCCGATCTATGCCGGCAACGCCATCCAGACGGTGCAGTCGACCGACGCCAAGAAGGTGATCACCGTGCGCACCGCCTCCTTCCAGGCAGCGCCCGAGGGCGGCTCGGCCTCAGTCGAGACCGTGAAGGCGGCGGCCAATCCCGGCCTGTCGACCTTCGTCGAGAACAAGCTCTCCGACACCGATCGCCCGGAACTGACCTCGGCCAAGATCATCATCTCGGGCGGACGCGCGCTGGGTTCGGCGGAAAAGTTCCAGGAGGTCATCCTGCCGGTCGCCGACAAGCTCGGTGCAGCCGTTGGCGCCTCGCGCGCTGCCGTCGATGCCGGCTACGCGCCGAACGACTGGCAGGTCGGCCAGACCGGCAAGGTCGTGGCTCCCGATCTCTACATCGCGGTTGGCATCTCCGGCGCCATCCAGCACCTTGCCGGCATGAAGGATTCGAAGGTCATCGTCGCCATCAACAAGGACGAGGAGGCGCCGATTTTCCAGGTCGCCGACTACGGCCTTGTCGGCGATCTCTTCGTCATTTTGCCGGAACTGCAGAAGGCGCTTTGACGCTTTCTGCCAAAGCGTATTAAATAGTGAGGGGCGGGGTAGACGAAGTCGCCCCGCCCTTTTAGTTTGCACCGCACAAAAAGCAGGCCGCAAAGGCCTTTTGACGGGATCGGTGTAATGAGCAAGATCGAGACGATCGGCATCATCGGCGCGGGCCAGATGGGCGGCGGCATCGCCCATGTCTCCGCGCTTTCGGGCTACAAGGTGCTGATCTACGACATATCGCCCGACCGCATCGAGAAGGGCATCGCCACCATCAGCGGCAACATGGCCCGTCAGGTGGGATCCGGCAAGCTCGACGAGAAGGTGCGCAACGAGGCGATGTCGCGCATCGCTTCCGCGCCGACGATGGCCGATCTCGCCGGCGCCGACCTGGTGATCGAGGCGGCGACCGAGGACGAGACGGTCAAGCGCAAGATCTACGCCCAGCTCTGTCCGCAGCTTAATCCCGAAGCCATCCTGGCGACCAACACCTCGTCGATCTCGATCACACGGCTTGCCGCGCAGACCGACCGGCCGGAGCGGTTCATCGGCATCCATTTCATGAACCCGGTGCCGCTGATGAAGCTGGTCGAGCTGGTGCGCGGCATCGCCACCGAGGACCAGACCTTCGAGGCGGCAAAGACCTATGTGAAGCAGCTCGACAAGACGATCACGGTTTCCGAGGATTTTCCGGCCTTCATCGTCAACCGCATCCTGCTGCCGATGATCAACGAGGCGATCTACACGCTCTATGAGGGTGTCGGCTCGGTCGATGCCATCGACACCGCCATGCGGCTCGGCGCCAACCATCCGATGGGGCCGCTGCAGCTGGCCGACTTCATCGGCCTCGACACCTGCCTGTCGATCATGCAGGTGCTGCATGACGGCCTGTCGGACTCGAAATATCGCCCCTGCCCGCTGCTGGTCAAATATGTCGAGGCCGGCTGGCTCGGCCGCAAGACCGGACGCGGTTTCTACGACTATCGCGGCGAGCACCCCGTTCCGACGCGCTGATCAGGTCTGGACTGATCGACCAGATCAGGACGCCGCCGCAAGCGGCGTTTCGGTCCGGTCGCTTGAACGGTTCTCGTCCGGCGCCACACAAACGCATCCGCGGCCAGCCGCCTTGGCCGCATAGCAAGCGGCGTCGGCCCTCGCGATGATCTCGTCGACTTCGCCGCAATTGGCGCTGATCGCAGCCAGCCCGATGCTGGCGCCGATCACGTGAGGACGGCCATCCCAGGCGAAGTCCAGGCCACCGATCGCATCGATGATGGATCGCGCCGCGATCGTTGCGCCGGCTGCCGAACCCGATTTCAGAATCACCGCGAATTCATCTCCGCCCAGACGCGCGACGATGTCTTCGGGACCAAGGACGCCGCGAACCGCCTCGGCAACCCGCTTGAGCAAGGCATCCCCGGCTGCGTGGCCGCCGGTGTCGTTGACCAGTTTGAAATGATCGAGGTCGATGAACATGAACTGATGTCCGCTGCCTTTGCCCGAGGTGCCGTCCTTGCGCGCCTGGTCGACCAGTGCCTCCATGGCGCGGATGAAGCTCGAGCGATTGGCAAGGCCGGTCAGTGCATCATGCGCGGCGGCATGGGCGAGCTGGCGCTGCAGCGCGCGCGCATCCGTAAAGTCCTGGAAAACGATGACCAGTCCGCAGAATTCGCTCCGATCGTTGATGATCGGCGACACCACCTGACGGATGCTGCAGCGCGTGTCGTCGCGCCGGATGAGAACGGCGCGGCTGTTCTGGTCGGCGGGCGCCTGGCCGCCGACCGTGGGCCGGGTCACGCCGATCCGGTGTCCCGTCTCCTCGTCGACCGCCCAGTAGACATGGCCAAGCATCTTGCCGAGGGCCTCGCCGCCGGCAACCCCGGTCAGCTTTTCGGCGACCGGGTTCATGAAAGTGATGCGGTTTGCGGCATCGGTGCAGATGACCGCATCGCCGATCGACTGCAGCGTCACCCTCAGCCGCTCCTTCTCATCGGCCAGCATCGCCGCCGACACTGTGAGGCGTGCTTCGGTCTCCTTGCGCCGGGTGATGTCGGTCAGGCTGCCGATGGCTCTGACCAGCCGCCCCTCCTCGTCACGCTCGATGGCCTTGCCGCGGTCGAGGAACCACATCCAGTGGCCATCCTTGTGACGCATCCTGAATTCGGCTTCGAAGTAGGGCGTATTGCCGTCGAGATGGGCGCGGTCCGCCTCGGCGACGGTCTCGCGATCGTCGGGATGGATCAACGTCAGCCAGTGGTCGGGATCGCCGTCGAGTTCGCCGTCCGCATAGCCCAGCATCTTGACCCAGGTCGAGGAATAGGTCGTGCCACCCTTGCGCATGTCGAAGTCCCAGACGCCTTGACCGGCGCCGGCCAGCGCGAAATTCCAGCGCGTTTCCGCTTCGGCAATGCGCGCCTCGGCCTGCTTGCGCGCGTCGATGTTCTCGATCTGCGAGACGAGATAGAGCGGATGGCCGCTGTTTTCGTCACGAATGACGGAACCGGCAAGATGGGCCCAGATCGGGGTGCCGTCCTTCCTGAGGTAGCGCTTCTCGAAGTGGAAGGAATTGACCGTGCCCGCTTTCAGAGCGTCCATCGTTTCCCGGCCGATCTGAACATCGTCGGGATGCGTGATCTGGAAGAAGGTCAGCGCCTCGACCTCTTCCCGGCTGTAGCCAAGCATGGCGACGAAGGCCGGATTGGTCTCGAGAATGCGCCCGTCGAGGCCGACGACGACGATACCGATCGCCGAGTCCTCCATGGCGCGGCGGAAGCGCTGCTCGCTCTCCGCTATCTGCCGGCGATCCTCACTGACCCGGCGGTTGAACAAGACGGCGAGGAACAATGCACCCACCGCCACCCCCACCGCGACCTGCAGGCAGAGTTTCAGCGCCTCGGTGCCGAGATCCAGGTGCGACAGCAGGATCGAGGCCGTCACGACACAGAGGCCGGCCACGAGCACCGCCAACCCTGCGTGCCCAAGAGATTTTCGGCCGGTCAAGCCTCGCCATATCACGATACGTGCCACCCCCGTGCGCAAACGCATGTTGTCGCGACAACCTTGGCGGATCGATTTTAAGGAATGGTTGCGTCCGGCATACCGGCGCCATCGCTAACCGACAAACAATTGCCGGCATGATTAAGGATCGGTGTGCATGGGGTCGCGATCGTGGCGTGGCGCTACCAGCGTACGAAAAACCGCCCGCCGAGCGCGCCGAGCAGCGCGAGTGCCGCGATTGCTATCGTGTACCAAGTGGCGACAAAAAGCGGCGAATCGTCGAAGCAGTGCGCGGCATAGAAGGTCGCTGCGAGCCCGCCGGCGAGCAGGCCCGCCACCGCGCCGGCAAGGACCGGCCGTGTCGGTGCGCCATAGCGCAGCATCCACAGGAAGATGGCAAGCGGGCCGATGCCGATCAGCGGAATGAAGCCCATGCAGATCATCATGTTGGAGCCGACCATCCTTGTGCCCCAGTCGGCCTCGGGCACGGCCAACAGCTCAAGAACCACGGCCGCGGCTACCAACAGCGGCGCGGCGAACATCCCAGCCATTGCCGGGCCTGTCGGGGCACCGGGTGTCGACAAGGCGCGGATCAGGGCAAAGGCGCTGACGGCAAGCACGATGGTAAAGACGAATTTGGAGAGGAAGCGCATTGTGTGCGCGGCGGCCATGAAGTCCGGGCGCGGGCCGATCGTCAGCAGGAAAACGATGGCCGCGATGACAACAGCCGCACCGGCGGCCATCCACCAGACCGATTGCAGCGGCATCGCCTTGCTGCGGGCATCGGCGTCCAGCGCCTTGATGAGATCGTCCGTCCTCATGTCATTCCCGCCCGAAGCGCCCCTGCCCGAATCGCTTGGCTATGGCGGCGAGCCCCCGATGCAGCGACACACGCACCGCCGTCTCGCTGATGCCGAACTTTGCCGCCGTCTCGCCGATCGACCGCCCTTCCACCGACACGGCCGAGACCACGGAACGCTGTGCCGGCGACAGCCCGTCGAGCGCCCGATTGATGTCGCGTTCGCTGACAGTCTCCGTTTCCGGCTCGGCGAAGGTCTCCGCGATGTCGTCGACATCGATCTCGATGCGCCGTCCGCGTCGCCGGAACGCGTCGATCAGCTTGAAGCGGGCGATCGCATAGACCCACGGCAACACCGGCGCATCCTGGCGCCAGGTATGTCGTTTCACATGAATGGCCAGCAAGGTTTCCTGCACGACATCCTCGGGATCGACCCCGCCCTGCACGATCTTGCGCCTGACAAAACCGCGAACCAGCGCGGCAATCCGGTGCAGAAAGTCGGCGTAGGCCCGTTCATCTCCCGCGATCGCGGCCCGCATCAGCCGGGAAAGCTCGGCCTCATCCTTGCCGGTCACAAGAGTTACTCCCCCGATTTTCGCGTCTCGGCGCTGATTTGTTACGTGGCCGGCGAAATAATGTCCAAGCCAAATTACCGGCAAATCACGAAAGTTTGCGTCCCGGCGGTTGATCAAAATCGGCAAGTCAATGTTGACTATCCCTGTCAGGTATCGATAGGTGCAGCCGTGATAGACGCAAGCCCCCCGAGATCGAGGACAATGCCATGAAATACGCTCTTTCCACCCTCGTCGGCGCCACCGCGCTGGCAATCAGCCTGATCGCCAGCCCGGCGATGGCGGAAGATGATGGCATCATTGTCTACAATGCTCAGCACGAAAACCTGACCAAGGCGTGGGCCGAAGGCTTCACCAAGGAAACCGGCATCAAGGTCACTGTCCGCAATGGCGGCGACAGCGACTTCTCCAACCAGATCGTCGCCGAAGGCGCTGCCTCGCCGGCCGACGTGTTCCTGACCGAAAACTCGCCTGCCATGGTGCTGGTCGAAAGTGCCGGCCTATTCGCTCCGGTCGACGCCGACACGCTTGCGCAGGTTCCCAACGACTATCAGCCGGCCAGCGGCAAATGGGTCGGCGTCGCCGCACGCAGCACCGTCTTTGCCTACAACAAGACCAAGCTGACGGCCGACCAGCTGCCCAAGTCGATGCTCGATCTCGCCGATCCGAGCTGGAAGGGCCGTTGGGCCGCCTCGCCGTCGGGCGCCGATTTCCAGGCCATCGTCAGCGCGCTGCTGCAACTCAAGGGCGAAGCCGCCACAGCGGACTGGCTGAAGGCGATGAAGACGAATTTCACCGCCTACAAGGGCAACAGCACGGTGATGAAGGCGGTCAATGCCGGCGAGATCGAAGGCGGCGTGATCTATCACTATTACTATTTCGGCGATCAGGCCAAGACCGGCGAAAACAGCGGGAATGTCGAGTTGCACTATTTCAAGAACCAGGATCCGGGCGCCTTCGTTTCGATCTCCGGCGGTGGCGTGCTGGCCTCGAGCAAGCATCCGAAGGAAGCCCAGGCCTTCTTGAAGTGGGTCACCGGCAAGGGCGGCCAGGAGATATTGAAGACCGGCGATTCCTTCGAATACGCGGTCGGCAAGGGCGCGGAGTCCAATCCGAAGCTGGTGCCGCTCGCCGATCTGCAGGCACCCAAGGTCGATGCCACGACGCTGAACTCCAAGAAGGTCACCGACCTGATGACCGCAGCCGGCTTGCTTTAGTTGCCATTCGTCCTAAAAGGACACCGACCACGCTCCCGCGGGAAATTCGCCTTCCGCGGGAGTGATTTGTTTTTCGAGATGGCATTCGTCGATGACGACACGCTGTGTTCCCGACCGCAATCGCGGTCCTTCATTTGCTGCCGCTGGACGGCAACGGCACGGCGTCTGACCTGATGCAGTCTGCGGTCGATCTCGCGCACTCGGGCCTGCCTGTGGGCACAGGCCGAAGGGCTCGGCGACGCGCTGCTTCCTGGCTGCTTGTCGCCGCCATCTTCGTTTCGCTGCTGGCGCTGCTGCCGCTTGCCTTCATCATCTGGATCGCGGTGCAGACCGGCTGGGAAACCGTCGCGGCGCTGGTCTTCCGGCCGCGCGTCGGCGAGCTTCTGGTCAACACTGTCCTGCTGGTCTTGCTGGCCGTGCCGATTGCCCTTGTGCTGTCGGTGACGCTGGCCTGGCTGACCGAGCGCAGCGACCTGCCTGGCGCCAGGCTCTGGGCCTGGCTGTGCGTGGCACCGCTCGCCATCCCGGCTTTCGTGCACAGCTATGCCTGGATCACCATGGTGCCCAGGCTGCACGGCCTGTGGGCCGGGGTGCTGGTTTCCGTCATCGCCTATTTCCCGTTCCTCTATCTGCCGGTGTCGGCGGCATTGCGCCGTCTCGATCCCGCCCTCGAGGACGCCGCGGCAGCACTCGGCCTTGGGCCCTGGCGCGTGTTCTGGCGCGTCGTGCTGCCGCAATTGCGGCTTGCCATCTGCGGCGGCTCGCTGCTGGTCGGGCTGCATCTGCTGGCCGAATACGGCCTCTATGTCTTCATTCGCTTCGACACCTTCACCACGGCGATCGTCGACCAGTTCCAGTCGACCTTCAACGGGCCGGCGGCCAACATGCTGGCCGGCGTGCTGGTGAGCTGCTGTTTCGTGCTTCTGGGCCTTGAAGTGCTTGTGCGCGGCGAGGAGCGCTATGCCCGCGTCGGCTCCGGCGCCGCACGGTACCAGCAGCGTGCGAGCCTCGGTCGCGCCACCATTCCATGCCTGCTCTTGTTTGTCGCCACCACGCTGCTGGCGCTTGGCGTGCCTTTCGTCACCATCGGCGGCTGGCTCGCCGCCGGCGGCACCGCTGTCTGGCGGTTCGACGAGATCGGCCTGGCGCTCGGCCAGACGCTGTTCCTGGCGATTGCCGGCGCGCTGCTCGCCACTGTCGCCGCCATGCCGATGGCCTGGATTTCGATCCGCGCGCCCGGACCCTTGCAGCGCGTGCTGGAGGGCTGCAACTACATCGTCGGCTCGTTGCCGGGGGTCGTCATCGCCCTGGCGCTGGTCACCATCACCGTGCGCATCGCCCTGCCCCTCTATCAGACCCTGTTCACCATCCTAGTGGCCTATGCGCTGATGTTCCTGCCGCGCGCGCTGGTCAGCCTGCGCGCATCGATCGCGCAGGCGCCGGTCGAGCTCGAACGCGCGGCCTCCAGCCTCGGGCGGCCGCCGCTGCAGGCGCTGTGGTCGACGACGATCCGCCTGTCGGCGCCGGGTGCCGCAGCCGGCATGGCGCTGGTGGCGCTCGGCATCATGAACGAACTGACCGCCACCCAGATGCTGGCGCCGAACGGCACCCGCACCCTGGCGATGGCGTTCTGGTCCTACAGTGGCGAGATTGATTATGCCTCGGCGGCACCTTACGCCTTCATCATGGTGGCGATGTCGCTGCCCCTGACCTGGCTGCTCTATGTCCAGTCGAAACGGATGGCCGGACGATGAGCTTTCTCGAAATCAGCTGCCTGCACAAGCATTACGGCCCGGTGGCGGCACTTGCCGGCGTCGACCTGAACGTCACCAGTGGCAGCCGCACGGCGATCGTCGGCCCGTCCGGTTGCGGCAAGACGACCTTGCTGCGGCTGATCGCCGGCTTCGAGGCGCCGGACCAGGGCCGCATCACGCTCGACGGCGAGGTGCTGGCCAAGGACGGCAGTGCGGTGCCGGCACATCGTCGAGGCATCGGCGTGGTGGCGCAGGACGGCGCCCTGTTTCCGCATCTGACCATTGGCGACAATATTGGTTTCGGCATGGGTCGCGGCGAGGACAAGCGCTCCGAGCGCATCGCCGAACTCGCCTACATCGTCGGGCTCGACAAGGCGATCCTCAAACGCCGACCGCACGAACTCTCCGGCGGCCAGCAGCAGCGCGTGGCGCTGGCCCGCGCCATGGCGATGAAGCCGCGGCTGATGCTTCTCGACGAACCGTTCTCGGCCTTGGATACCGCCCTGCGTGCCTCGATGCGCAAGGCCGTGGCTGAGCTTCTGGAGGCGGCCGGCATCACCACCATCCTGGTGACGCACGACCAGGCCGAGGCGCTGTCCTTCGCCAGCCAGGTGGCGGTGATGCGCGACGGCAAGTTCTCGCAGGTCGGCACGCCGCGCGAACTCTATCTCAAGCCGAAGGACAGGATGATCGCCGAGTTCCTCGGCGACGCCATCATCCTGCCGGCAAAGATATCAGGCGGCTTCGCCAATTCTCCGCTCGGCCGCATCGCCGTCGATACATCAGACAGCCGCGATGTGGCCCGCATCATGTTGCGGCCCGAGCAGATTGCCTTGAAGAGAACATCGCGCGAAGGCATGTCGGGCACGCCTGACATGCTGTTCGGCGAAGTGACGGAATCGGAATTCGCCGGCGCGATGTGCACGATCGCGGTGCGGCTTCTGAACAGTGCCGATCCGCCCGACGCGGCCGCGATCGGCAACACGCCGCTGGTCCTACGCAAATCCGGCATGGATGCGCCGGCGGTCGGCGAGATCGTCCGGCTGACCGTGTCGGGAAAGGCGCATGTGTTCGCCTGAACGGCCATGAACGACGCGACCGCGTCCTTGTGTTCAGGCGCGGCGGATGTCCCGTGCAATGATCTCGCCCGTCTGCGGCCTGGCCCGATGGCTCACTGTCGCGTCAATGGCGGCCTGCAGTTTTTTGACAGCCCTTGCAAAGGCACGGGCCCCGGTGGCGGCGCCACGCGGGGAAGACACGCCGCATGAAAACAGCCAGTCAAATGCATCAAATTCGCCAGGCCTTGGGGAACAAAATTGCCTAGCGACCTTACAACTTGTATTTTGGGCCTATCTAGGTTTCATAAGTCGGCAAATAACTTAGGGAGGTATTCAAAATGACAAGAAGGGCAATTCTTGGCGCCGGCATCCTTGCCGCCGGAATGTGGGCCGTGTCGTCATCTGCGTCCGCTGAAAGCCTGACCATATATTGCGGCGTTGACGAGGTCTGGTGCCAACAGACGGCGCGGGCCTTCGAGGAAAAGACCGGCATCACCGTGAATATGACCCGCAAGAGCGCTGGCGAAATCTATGCGCAGCTACGCGCCGAGGCCGCCAATCCCAAGGGTGACATTTGGTGGGGCGGCACCGGCGACCCGCATCTGCAGGCGGCCGAGGAGGGCCTGACCGAGGAGTACAAGTCGCCCCTGCTCGACCAGTTGCAGCCCTGGGCGATCAAGCAGGCGGAAACATCCGGCCACCGAACGGTCGGCATATATTCCGGCGCGCTGGGCTTCGGCTACAACAAGGATCTGCTTGCAAAGAACAATCTGCCCGAGCCGAAATGCTGGGCCGATCTGATCAAGCCGGAGTACAAGGGGCAGATCCAGGTCGCCAACCCGAATTCCTCAGGTACCGCCTACAACATGCTGGCCACGATCGTGCAGCTGTTCGGCGAGGAGAAGGGTTTCGAGTACATGAAAGCCCTACACAAGAACGTCAACCAATACACCAAGTCGGGTTCGGCGCCGATCAAGGCCGCTGGGCTTGGCGAGACCACGATCGGCATCGTCTTCATCCACGACGCCGTGTCGCAGGTCGTTGCCGGCTTCCCGATCGTTCCGGTCACCCCTTGCGAGGGAACCGGCTACGAGATCGGCTCGGAATCGATCATCAAGGGCGCCCGCAACATGGAAGCCGCGAAGAAATTCTACGACTGGGCGCTCGAGGCCGACGTCCAGTCTACGGCGCAGGATGCGGGGTCGTTCCAGGTTCCGTCGAACAAAGCGGCAAAAACCTCCGACAAGGCGCCTGACCTGGCTGCCATCAAACTGATCGACTACGACTTCAAAAAGTATGGATCGAGCGAAGAGCGCAAGCGCCTGCTGAAAAAGTGGGACGAAGAGGTCGCATCGCTGCCGCAATAGCAGATGCGCTTTCGCCAAACCCGCGGGCTACTCGAGCCGACCGCCATCCTTTGGATGGTGGTCGGTTGGGTGGGGTTTGCTTTGCTGCCATGGTACGGCATCGAAGACGGGTTTTTCGGCTTGTCCTGGTTGTTCGACGGCTACCCGTTCGACAGCAAATTCGCACCAGCGCTGGTTCTGGTCCTCAAGGGCGAGAAAATCTGGTTGGCGCCGCTCGGCTTCCTGCTGGCAGCGCCGCTGCTTCTGTGGGGCCGCAACAAATCCGATCCGTTTTTCGGCCGGGTGCTGATCATTATCGGCGCTGCCGGTTTTGGCTGGCTTTTGTTCCAGGGCTTCGCCATCGGGTTGCACGGCTGGCAGTTCAGCTGGTTGAACAGCCTGTTCGGCGATCTTGGCGACCGCCAGTTCGGCATGGGTTACGGCGCCCTGCTGGTCAGCGGCGCCTTTCTGTTCCTGCTCACCCTTGGCATTGCCGCGCGCGGTGCCGTCGGCGGTGACGTATTCGTCGTCAGTTCGATCGGTTTTGTCGTCGTGGTGGTTTCCATCTTCATCTTCATGCCCATCCTGATGATGCTGGCCAACGCCATGCAGACCGACGACGGTGGCTATTCGCTTGTCGCGTTCCTGGCCAAACTGTTCAGTTCGCGTCTGTGGAGCCTGGCTTGTCTCGCCGGCGGCAGCCGCTGCGGCGTGGCCTGGAACTCGCTGCTGCTCGCCGTACTCGTCGGCCTGCTGACCATGTTTCTGGGGCTGGTGTTCGCGCTCGTTGTGACACGCACGGGTTTCCGCTACGGCAAGCTGTTGCGTGCGCTGACCGTGTTGCCGATCATCACGCCGGCCTTCGTCATCGGCCTTGCCATCATCCTGTTGTTCGGACTGTCGGGCACGGTGACCCAGAGCGTCGCCGGTGTCTTCGGCATCCAGCCAACACGCTGGGTATATGGACTTCCCGGTCTGCTCATCGCCCAGGTTCTCGCCTTCACCCCGATCGCCTTCCTGGTCCTGATCGGCGTTGTCGAAGGCGTCAGCCCGTCGATGGAAGAGGCCTCGCAGACACTCCGCGCCAGCCGCTGGCAGACCTTTTGGACCGTATCCTTGCCGCTCATGCGGCCAGGCCTCGCCAATGCCTTTCTGCTCGGCTTCATCGAAAGCATGGCCGACTTCGGCAACCCGCTGGTGCTGAGCGGCAATTACGACGTCCTGTCGACGGAAATCTTCTTCGCCATTGTCGGCGCACAGAACGATGCGGCACTTGCGGCGATCCTGGCGCTGGTGCTGCTGGGCTTCACGCTTGGCGCCTTTTATGCACAGCGCTTCTGGATCGGCCGGCGTTCCTATACCACCGTCACCGGCAAGGGCGACGCAGGCGTCCATCCGCGCCTGCCGGACGGGCTGACACGCGCGCTCTATGTGATCGCCGGGCTGTGGACGGCGTTCACCGTGCTGGTCTACGCGGTCATCTTCTACGGCAGCTTTGTCCGGTTGTGGGGGGTCGATCAGAGCCTGACCCTGCAGCACTACAAGAAGGCGTTCTCCGTCGGCTGGAATGAATTCGGCATCCATTGGTCGGGGTCGGCGTGGAGTTCGTTCTGGACGACGATGGAGATCGCACTGATATCGGCGCCGCTGACCGCCGGCATCGGGCTTCTGACCGCCTATCTTCTCGTCCGCCAGAACTTTCGTGGCAAGAATGCCTTCGAATTCGCGACCATGCTGTCTTTCGCGATTCCAGGAACCGTCATTGGCGTCAGCTACATCATAGCCTTCAACGTGCCGCCGATCGAACTGACTGGAACCGGCATCATCCTCGTGCTGTCGTTCATCTTCCGCAACATGCCAGTCGGCGTACGCGCTGGTGTCGCCTCGATGTCGCAGATCGATCGCAGCCTGGATGAATCCTCGCTGACACTTGGCGCCAACTCCTGGCAGACCTTCAGACGCGTCATTCTGCCATTGCTGAGATCGGCAATGCTGGCGGCGCTTGTCTATTCCTTCGTGCGCGCCATGACCGCGATCAGCGCCGTCATCTTCCTGGTCAGCGCGCGCTACGATCTTTCGACCAGCTATATCGTCGGACGTGTCGAGAACAATGAATACGGCATCGCCATCGCCTATTCGACGGTACTGATCGTCGTCATGCTGGTGGTCATCGGCCTGATGCAACTGGTCGTCGGCAGCCGCAATATCGGCCGGCGCGGTATCCAGAAGGGCGACGGCGGCTGGAGCGTGCGCACCAATGTCAGCCTGCCGGCAACGCCAGGCGGCCAGACGACAATAGCGGGAGCCGGGTGATGGCCGAAATTCGCGGCAACGCTGCCTCGGTGACCTTCGAACATGTCACCAAGACTTATCCCGGCGCCAGCACGCCGGCGGTCAACGACATTTCACTTGCGATCGAGGCCGGAAAGCTGGTGACGCTTCTCGGACCCTCCGGTTGTGGCAAGACGACCACGCTGCGTATGATCGCCGGCCTGGAGATGCCATCCAGCGGCCGTATCCTGATCGGCGGCGACGACGTGACTCGGCTGCCGGCCACCGACCGCGACGTGTCCATGGTGTTCCAGTCCTATGCACTGTTCCCGCATATGACGGTGATGGAAAATGTCTCCTACGGCCTGCGCTTCTCCGGCCATGACAAGAAGGAGGCCGCGTCCCGCGCCCGCGCCGGGCTGGAGCTGGTCGGCTTGACCGGTTTCGAGGCGCGCCTGCCCAGCGAACTGTCGGGTGGTCAGCAGCAGCGCGTGGCAGTGGCGCGCGCTCTGGTGCTCGAACCGCAAGTGCTGCTGTTCGACGAACCGCTTTCCAATCTCGACGCAAAGCTGCGCCGGCATGTGCGCGAGGAAATCAGGGAGATCCAGACCAAGCTCGGGCTGACCGTGGTCTATGTCACGCACGACCAGGAAGAGGCGCTGGCGGTTTCAGACCGCATCATCGTCATGAACAAGGCGGTGGTGGCGCAGGACGGCACGCCGCGCGAACTCTACGATGCGCCGGCCAACGCTTTCGTTGCCGACTTCATCGGCGAAGCCAACATCCTGGATTGCGAGGTGGTTTCGGTGCAAGGGGACGAAGCGGCCGTCCGGGTCGGTTCGCTTGCCTTGACACTGCCGGCGCGTGGCCACCAGGCCGGCCCAGCGAAGCTAGCCGTCCGCCCGAGCCGCATCGAGATCGGCGCTGCCGGCACGCCGCAGACGATCGCAGGCACGCTCGCAAAGGTCACCTATGCCGGCAGCCATCTCGAATTGGTCGTTACCACGGGATTTGGCGACGTCTTCGTGTTGTCGCGCAACGTCGATGCGCCGTTTCAGGCGGGCGACAATGTCGGCATCGGCTTTCCGGAGCGCGGACCGGTTCTGATCAAAGCTTGAAGGGTTCGATGCAGAGGTCGCGAATCTGGGCGAACACACCGTTGCCGGCGCAGATCACCAGCGTACCCTTCTCCAGAACGGTTCTCGGGTCCGGCTTGACGATCGTGCCGCCGGCTTCTTCCACCAAAAGCATGCCAGCCAGGCAATCCCAGGCGTTCATGTGCTCTTCGACATAGCCGAGCAACCTGCCGGCAGCGACATAGGCGAGCATCAGCGCACCCGAAGCGTTGCGGAAAAACACGCCGCCTTCGGCAATCAGGGAGCGGATGAGCATAACGACATTTTGCATCTCGGCGCGGTTGGAGACGCCGGTGCCGACGGAACCTTCGGTCAGGCTGGTGACGACACTTGCCCTGATCGGCTTGCCGTTGAGAAACGCACCACTGCCCTTGCGGCAATGGAAGGTCTCGCCGGTAGAGGGCTCGTGGATGACGCCGACGACGGTATCACCATCTTTGGCGCAGGCGATGACCACGCACCAGGCTGGAATGCCACGCACGAAATTCGCCGTGCCGTCGATCGGATCGATCACCCAGACATGCCCGGTCGACCCGATGACCGAGGCATGTTCCTCGCCGACAATGCCATCGTCCGGGTAGGCAGCTTTCATCGCCGCGCGGATGAACAGCTCGACCTCACGGTCGGCCTGCGAAACCATATCCTGATGGCCCTTGCTCTCGATGGTAAGGCTGTCGAGATCGCGAAAATATTTCAGGCCGATCTCGCCGGCGCGCTGCGCGAGATCGATGGCGAAATGTTCACGCACTGTGGTGTCGGGCGTCATCCGGTCCTTGCATGGATAAAGGCTAAAGATGGCCTAGGAAGAGAAGCTTAGCGGTCGAAACGAGGGTCTGCAAATGACTCGTGGGCCTGTTTGTCGGACCACCAGTCAGGCGCCTCCCCTCTCTCGCCGCTGCCGTTGCGAAGGGGGTGCCCGTATTTTGGCCGCCGATTATCGTTCGGGCTACAAGCGTCTTCCTGTCCCGTCGAACCAGTGAAGTTTCTCGGCCTTGGCCACGACGCGCAACTGGTCGCCGGGCTTGGCTGTTGCACGGCCGGCCACACGCACGACGATGCGGTTGCCGCCTGCCGCACAGTGAAGGAAGCTTTCGGCTCCCACCGGTTCAACCGCCTCGACCATGGCCGGCAGGATGAGCGCACCGGACGGTGCCTCGGCACCGAAGGTGACGTCGGCATCCTCGGGGCGGAAGCCGAGCGTGACGGCGTTCGCAGGCGCAAAGTCAATCGTCTTGCCATCAGTCAGCGCCGGACCAGCCGGCCCTTGCGAAAGGGGCAGAAGATTCATCGGCGGTGCGCCGATGAAGGAGGCGACGAAGGTCGAGGCCGGCTTCTCGTAAATGTCGAGTGGCGCGCCCGTCTGCTCGACCAATCCGCCATTCATGACGACGAGGATATCGGCCAGCGTCATCGCCTCCAATTGGTCGTGGGTGACGTAGACCGAGGTGACACCGAGCGAGCGCTGCAAATTCTTGATTTCGACCCGCATCTGGCCGCGCAATTTGGCATCGAGGTTGGAGAGCGGCTCGTCGAACAGGAAGACTTTCGGATTGCGCACGATGGCGCGGCCCATGGCGACGCGCTGGCGCTGACCGCCGGAAAGCTCGCGCGGGCGCCGGTCAAGCAGCGCGGAAAGCTCCAGCACCCTGGCAGTCGAGCGAACCCTGCTGTCGATCTCGTCCTTGGGCGTACCGCGATTGCGCAGCCCGTAGGCCATGTTGTCGTAGACCTTCATATGCGGATAGAGCGCATAGTTCTGGAACACCATCGCGATGTCGCGCTCGGTCGGGCCGATCGTGTTGACGATCTTGCCGTCGATAGCGACAGTACCGGAAGAAATGGTCTCCAACCCGGCGATCATCCTCAAAAGCGTGGACTTGCCGCAGCCGGATGGCCCAACCAGCACGCAGAGCTCCTTGTCGGGAATGGCGATGGAGACGCCCTTCACGGCCTCGACGCCGCCGGGATAGACCTTCTTCACATCCTTCAGATCAACGGTCGCCATCGGCTTCTCACTTTTCGGAATCGACCAGTCCGCGCACGAACCAGCGCTGCATCAGCACCACGACCAGAATCGGTGGCACGATGGCCAGCATCGCGGTGACCATGACCAGATGCCACTGGGTGTCGGCATCTGCGAAGGACACCATCTTCCTCAGCGCGATGACGATGGTGTTCATGTCGTTGCTGTTGGTGACGAGCAGCGGCCACAGATATTGCGTCCAGCCATAGATGAAGAGGATGACGAACAGCGCCGCGATGTTGGTGCGCGACAGCGGCAACAGGATATCGAAGAAGAACCGCCATGGCCCGGCGCCGTCGACACGCGCCGCCTCGACCAGTTCGCCCGGAATGGTCATGAAAAACTGGCGGAACAACAGCGTTGCGGTGGCCGAGGCGATCAGCGGGATGATCAGGCCGGCATAGGTGTCGATCATGCCGAGATCGACCATCACCTTGTAGGTCGGCAGGATGCGCACCTCAACGGGAAGCATCAGGGTGATGAAGATCAGCCAGAAGAAGACCATCCGCAGCGGAAAACGGAAGAACACGATCGCATAGGCCGACAGGATCGAGATGAAAATCTTCCCCACGGCGATGCCGAGCGCCATGATCGTGGTGTTGAGCAGCAATCGACCGACGCTGACGCCGCCGATGCGGCCGACACCGCCGAACAGTGCCTCGCTGTAATTGTTCCAGAACTGGTCGCCGGGCAAGAGCGGCAATGGCGGCTTGAGGATGGTTTGCAGCGTCTGCGTGGAGGCGACGAAGGTGTAGTAGATCGGGAATGCGACGATCAGTATGCCGAGGATGAGCACGGCGTGGGCGATGACGGTGCGGAGCGGGGACTGGCCGATCATCGCTCGCCCTCAGCCGTAGTGGACTTTGCGTTCCACATAGCGGAACTGGATGGCCGTGAGCGAGATGACGATGACCATCAGGATGACCGACTGCGCCGCCGAATCGCCCAGGATCAGATTGACGAAACCGTCATTGTAGACCTTGTAGACCAGCGTCTCGGTCGTCTTTCCCGGCCCGCCGCCGGTGACGGCATGGACGATACCGAAGGTGTCGAACAGGGCATAGACGGTGTTTACGACCAGCAGGAAAAAGGTCGTCGGCGCAAGCAGCGGGAAGACGATGGTCCAGAAGCGCTTGGTCTCCCCGGCACCGTCCATCGCCGCCGCCTCGATCAGCGTCTTCGGCACCGCTTGCAGTCCGGCGACGAAGAACAGGAAATTGTAGCTGATCTGCTTCCAGGCGGCTGCAGACACCAGCAGGATCATGGCGTGGTTGCCGTTGAGCAACGGGTCCCAGTCGATACCAAGACCTCTCAAGGCGTAGGCCAGCGAACCGATCGATGGGTTGAACAGGAACAGCCACAACATGCCGGCAATCGCCGGCGCCACCGCATACGGCCAGATCATCATCGTGCGATAGAGTCCTTTACCCCGCACTACCTTCTCGGCCATGACGGCAAGCAGCAGTGCCACCCCCATGGCGACGATCGCGGTCGCCAGCGAAAACACCACCGTGACCTTGATCGAATTGAGGTAGGCCGGGTCGGCCAGCACCTTTCGGAAATTGGCAAGCCCGACGAACTTGCTCTTCAGTCCGAACGGGTCTTCTCTGAGCATCGATTGGTAGAGCGCCTGACCGGTCGGCCAGTAGAAAAAGATCAGCGTAATGGCGAGTTGCGGCGCCACCAGCAGGTAAGGCAGGGTCTTGTTGGGAAAGACGACGCGTGGAGACAGAGTGATTTCCCTCGCTATTCAGGAAATCGTCCACGCGAGTCTGCGTGGACGAGATTGAACTGAGACAAATCGCTTCAGTTCCCGATCGCTTCCTGGATCGCCTTGTTGCCGCGTGCGACGGCGTTGTCGAGCGCCTGCTGGGCAGTCTGCTGACCGGCCAGCATCTTCTCGAACTCCTCGTTCTCGATGTCGCGCACCTGCGGCAGGTTGATGAGGCGCACGCCCTTCGAATTCTCGGTCGGCGCCTTGCCCAGCATCTGCAGGATCGGCGTCTCACGACCCGGGTTCTTGTCATAGAAGCCGGACTTCTTGGTGGCCTCGTAGGCAGCAAGCGTCACCGGCAGATAACCCGACTTCTGATGCAGATATTCCTGCACTTCGGTCTTGGACAGGTAGGCGAAGAACGTCGCAACGCCCTTGTATTCCTCGTCCGATTTGTTGCCGAACACCCACAGGCTGGCGCCGCCCGGCGTGGTGTTCTGGGGTGCGCCCTTGGCGTCGCTATCATAGGGAAGCTGGCCGATGCCATAGTTCATGCCTGACTTGGCGATGTCACCGAGGCCACCCGACGATTCGGTGAAGATGCCGCATTCGCCGGCAAGAAAGATCTGCTTGGCTTCGGAGGTGCGGCCGCCATATTTGAACGTGCCGTCCTTGGCCAGGTCGGCGATCGCTTGGAAATGGTTGACGAAGATCGGCGCATTGATCTTGAGCTCGACGTCGGTGCCGGCAAGTCCGTTCTGGTTGGTGCCATAGGAAACGTCGTTCCAGGCAGCGAAGGCCTCAAGGTGGATCCAGGTCAACCAGGTCGAGGTATAGCCGCAGGAGGCTGCGCCGCTCGCCTTGATCTTCTTGGCGTCTTCCCACACCTCGTTCCACGTCTTCGGCGGGTTGTTCACATCAAGCCCGGCCTTCTGGAAGATATCCTTGTTGTAGTAGAGGATCGGCGAGGAGGAATTATACGGGAAGGACAGCATGGTGCCGTCCGGCTTCGAATAATAGCCGACGATGCCTGGCAAATACTGGCTCTTGTCGAAGGTCATGCCGGCGCTGGTCAGCACATCGGCCACCGGCTTGATCGCGCCTTCGGCGGCCATCATGACGCCAGTACCCACGTCGAACACCTGGATGATGTCGGGCGCTTGACCCGCACGAAAGGCAGCAATGCCGGCATTTAGCGTCTCGGGATAAGTACCCTTGAACACAGGGAGGATTTCATAGTCGCTCTGGCTGGCATTGAAATCCTTGGCGATCTTGTCGACCACCTCGGCATTGGCACCGGTCATGGCATGCCACCAACTGATCTGGGTGACGGCGAAAGCGGAGGTGGTGGAAAGCATGGTCAAGGTGGCGGCAACACCGGCCGCGAAGCCGAACAACTTCATGTTTCATCTCCCGTTTGTCATTGGCGAAAGGGGCACTCCCGCAAACGCAATATGTGTCGGCCATGACAATCGGACAACGGTTTTATTGCTGTTTTGTGAACTTCATTTCCGGCTAAACTAGCGTTCCGTCGCACCGGAAAGACGACGGAGAGAAAATACCAAGCCGGCTCAGCGATCAATGAGCATGGTAGAGCTGTCGGCGACCGCCGACCGCTTTGCGCTCAGCCTGATGGGCCCAGTGCCACCTCGACCAGCCGCCTGGCGTCCATGGATCTCAATCTGCGGCCGGGCGGCCGACCCCTGAAGTACATCCGATCCATTGAACCCGCGCCCATCAGGACGACGGCCAGATTGCTCGCAGCCGCCCTACGCTGGAAAGCACGCCAGGGTTGCAGGGTGCTTAATCGATCCTTCAACGGCCAAGCGCTAATCAATCACAATCATATTGCCTTCTTCATTTCCGATAGATCAGGTTAGAGAAGATGCTGACGGTCTACAATTGTATCGTCAACGAACACGACCTGAGACTGGTCGCGCTCGCGGCGTTGATCTGCGGGATATCGTCCTTTTCTGCCGTCAACCTGCTTCACCATGTCGGCAGGTCGACGAATCGAAACCGGCTTGCCTGGTTGATGATTGCGGCGGCGTCGACCGGCTTCGGTATCTGGGCAACGCATTTCATCGCCATGCTTGCGTTCACGCCGGGAATACCAAACGCATACAATCCGGAACTCTCCGTGCTCTCGCTTGCCGCCGCCGTCGTCCTGACAGCCGGCGGCATGTGGGTCGCCACGTTGCGCAACGGGCTCGACCATTATCTCGTCGGCGGCGCCATTCTTGGCGGTGGCATTGCCACCATGCACTACATCGGCATGGCGGCATTCGAGGTGCAAGGCCGGATCGAATGGAACCCGCTGCTCGTGGCGCTCTCCTTGCTGGCAGGAGTAACGCTTGCAGCGCTGGCGCTTGTTGTTGTCCTGCGGCGCCCATCGCTGTCTGCGACACTGGGCGGCGCGGTGCTGTTGACGCTGGCGATCTGCACCTTGCATTTCATCGCGATGGGCGCGGTGTCGATCGTCCCTGATTCCTCGATCGAGATATCGCAACACACGATCGAGCCCACTTCGCAGGCCTTTGCGGTGGCGGTCGCCAGCCTGGTGATCCTTATCCTCTCGGGCACGGCACTTTGGATCGATCTGCGCTTCCGCCGCCAGAAGCTCGAGGCCGACCGCATGCACGGTCTGGCCAACGCTGCCGTGGAGGGTTTGATCGTCTGCGACGGCAACCGCATCATCAGCGCCAATGACAGCATGGCGAAGCTGACGGGCATGGCAACCGCGACGCTGAACGGGATGCAGCTCGACGACCTCTTTGGGGCCGATATGTCCGGCTTTGGCGAGCAGCCGCAGGAGGCCGAATTGAGGGGCCTCGATGGCACGGGCATTCCCGTCGAGCTGATCGCCAGGACCATCGACTACTGTGGCAAACCTCACAACGTGATTGCAGTCCGCGACATTCGCGAGCGCAAGAAGGCGGAACAGGAGATCCTGCGCCTTGCCCATTTCGATCCATTGACCGGACTTGCCAATCGCCGCAGCTTTTCCAGCCGGCTCGAGATGGAAGTCGCTGCGATGGGCCGGGCCAGGAAAAGCGGCCACCTGGCGCTTCTGCTGCTCGATCTCGACCGGTTCAAGGAGGTCAACGATTTGTACGGGCACGGTGCTGGCGACGCCATGCTGCAGAAGGTTGCGCATTGCGTTACCGGCATCCTTCGCCAAGGACAGATGGTGGCGCGGCTGGGCGGCGACGAATTCGCCATCGTCGCCCCAAACCTGACCGACCCGTTGGAGGCCGGCCGCATCGCCAACGCCGTGCTGAACGCGATGCGCGAGGAAAACAGGCTGTCGGTCGGCGGCGGCCTGGTGTCGGCCAGCATCGGCATCGCGCTTTATCCATCCGATGCCGAAAACCAGGCCAGCCTGATAACCCACGCCGATACCGCACTCTACCGGGCCAAGACCGAAGGCAAGGACACATACCGCTATTTCGAAGCCTCTATGGGGGCCGAGGCCCGCGACAAGCGCGTCATGGAGCACGAACTGCGCCAGGCCGTCGCGCGCAAGGAGTTCTACCTCGTCTACCAGCCGCAGAAAGAGATCAGCAGCGGAAAGATGGTCGGCTTCGAAGCCCTGATCCGTTGGCGGCATCCGACGCGCGGCGACGTGCCACCGACCATATTCATCCCGGTGGCCGAAGACAGTGGAGCCATTGGCCAGATTGGCGAATGGGTGCTGACGGCGGCCTGCGAGGAAGCCGCCCGCTGGGAAAATCCGCTGACGGTGGCCGTCAACGTCTCGGCGGTGCAACTTCACAATCCGAATTTCAGCCGCAAGGTCCACGAGACGCTGCTGAATTCCGGTCTTGCACCGGGCAGGCTGGAACTGGAGATCACAGAGACGGCGTTGGTGAAGGATATGCCGCGCGCGCTGGCGACCTTGCGGCAGGTCAAGGCGCTGGGCGTGCGCGTGGCCATGGACGATTTCGGAACCGGCTATTCCTCGCTCTCCAACCTTCGTGCCTTTCCCTTCGACAAGATCAAGATCGATGGCTCCTTCATCAAATCCGTCGACAAGAACGGTCAGGTCGCGGCCATCGTGCGCGCCGTTCTGGGGCTTGGTCGCGGCCTCGGGCTGCCGGTCCTGGCGGAGGGCGTCGAGACGCTCGGCGAACTGAAATTCCTCGACGCCGAAGCCTGCGAGATCGGCCAGGGCTACTATATCGGCAGGCCCGGCCTCATCGAGGAATTCGGCGACCTGACCGGTGTCGTCGCACCCAGGGTCGGCAATGACACCGCTGGCCAGCGCGACAGAAGCGTCCTGGCCTTCGCACCCGCGCCTGCACTCGGTCTGAACAGGGCCTGAAGCGGTTCAGTGTTTGAAGCGCACCCGCTTGGACGCAACGCGCTTTAGAGGCTTTCGGGCTTGAGCGCCGTCTCGACCAGCCGCTTGGCGTCCGGCCCCGACCATTCGGCCGGACCGTTCATATGGGCGATCAGGCAGCCTTCGCCGTCGATCAGCATGGTGACGGGAAGACCAAGCGCCAGGCCGCGCGTCTTGAGGTCGTTGAACAGAGCCATCGTCGAATCCCGGTAGTAGCCGAGCGTCTCGACGCCGGTGTCGCTGAGGAACTTCTTCGGCTTCACATCGTCGCCGGCGTCGACATTGACGGCGATCACCTGAAAGGCGTCACTGCCCTTTTCCTTCTGCAGCGCATCGAGCGCCGGCATTTCGGCACGGCATGGCGCGCACCACGTCGCCCACAGATTGAGCAGCACCGTCTTGCCGGCATGATCGGCGAGCGTCATCGGCTTGCCGTCCGGACCGTTGAAGGCGAGCGCCTTCAACGATTGCGGCGGATCGGCCGGCAACAGCGCGGCGACCTCGCCGGTCGCCGCGGCCGCGATCTTCTTGGCGCGGTCACTCTTGGCGGCACAGGCGACATCGTCCTTGCTGTCGCCGATCGCCACTTGTGCCGGTGTGTTGTTGCCAGACCGGCTCTCGCTGACATATACCGCGACCGCGCCGGCCAGCACGCCCGCCACCAAAGCGGCGAGGATCAGGCGCGGGGCTGGGAAGAATCTATTACCGTCTGCCATTTTCTCAAAACTGCTCCGAAGCACGGGTTATAGCGATGAGCGACAAGAAGACCAGCAACCAGATGTGGGGCGGACGTTTTGCCTCGGGTCCGGCCGCGATCATGGAAGCGATCAACGCGTCGATCTCGTTCGACCGCAAACTCTATGCGCAGGACATCCGAGGCTCGATCGCCCATAGCGAGATGCTGGCGCAAACGGGCATTATTTCGGCGGCCGATCAAGAAAAGATCGCTCACGGGCTGAACACGATTCTGAAAGAGATCGAAGCCGGCACGTTCGAGTTCTCGACCCGGCTGGAAGACATCCACATGAATATCGAGGCTCGCCTCGCCGACCTGATCGGCCCGGCGGCAGGCCGGCTGCACACCGCCCGCTCGCGCAACGACCAGGTCGCGGTCGACCTGAGACTGTGGGTCAAGGACGAGTGTTTTCGCGTCGCCGAGGCGTTGAAAGGGCTGATCGCGGCGCTGCTGGCGCGGGCCGAGGAGCATGCGGCGACGGTGATGCCCGGCTTTACCCATATGCAGGCGGCGCAACCGGTGACCTTCGGCCATCACTGCATGGCCTATGTCGAGATGTTTTCGCGCGACCTGTCGCGGGTCCGCGACGCGATCGAACGGATGGACGAAAGCCCGCTCGGTGCCGCCGCACTTGCCGGCACCAGCTTCCCGATCGACCGCCACCGGACCGCCAAGGCGCTTGGTTTCCGCGAGCCGATGCGCAATTCGCTGGACAGCGTTTCGGACCGCGATTTCGCGCTGGAGTTCCTCGCTGTTGCCGCGATCTGCGCCACGCATTTGTCGCGGCTTGCCGAGGAGATCATCATCTGGTCGACGCCGCAATTCGGCTTCGTCAGACTGTCGGACAGCTTTTCCACCGGCTCGTCGATCATGCCGCAGAAGAAGAACCCCGATGCCGCCGAACTGGTGCGCGGCAAGACCGGCCGCGTCACCGGCCATATGGTCGGCCTGCTGACTGTGATGAAGGGCATGCCGCTGACCTATGGCAAGGACATGCAGGAAGACAAGGAATCGGTGTTCGATGCCGCCGAGACGCTTGACCTGATGCTGGCGGCGATGACCGGCATGGTCTCGGACATGACGATCAACGCCGCGGCGATGAAAAAGGCCGCCGGCTCCGGCCACGCTACCGCGACCGACCTTGCCGACTGGCTGGTGCGCACACTCGGACTGCCGTTCCGCGAGGCACATCACGTCACTGGCCGGGCGGTGGCGCTGGCCGAAGAGAAGAAGGTGGGGCTGGAGAGGCTTTCGCTGGAAGACCTGCAGTCGATCAATCCCGGCATCACGGCGGATATATTTTCGGTGCTGGCGGTGCAGAACTCGGTCAAGAGCCGCACCAGTTTCGGCGGCACCGCGCCGTCCGAAGTCAGGAAGCAGATCCGCGGCTGGAAAAAGCGCATCGCAAAGGCGTGATGCCGGATATTGCGACCAGCAATATCCGGGGTGCAATGCACTGAGAACTCGGCTAAAAGCGGCGGTTGGCAAAAGTTTCGGACGGATGGATCGATGACCGGAAGCAGGATTTTGGTGACGCTGACGCTGCTGGTGGCGATTGCGGCCGTCTCGGCCTGCGGCAGGAGGGGCGCTCTCGACTCGCCCTATGAGGCAGCCGTCCAGGCGCGCAAGGATGCCTCAAAGGCGCACCAGCCTGTGCCGCCGGAGCCGGAAAAACCGGTCAAGGACAAGAAGTTCTTCCTCGACCCGCTGATCTAGTACCAATGACACTGGGGTTAGTCTTTCTAAACCCGGTCTCATCGTGCTCCAACCTTCCGGAACCACTCTCGTGAACCATTTCGACTACCGCGACGGCGTGCTGCATGCCGAGGACGTGGCGATCCCTGATATCGCCGCACAGGTCGGCACGCCGTTCTACTGCTATTCGACGGCCACCCTGGCCAGGCACTACCGGGTGTTTGCCCAGGCCTTCGCCGGGCTCGACGCGCTGGTCTGCTACGCCATGAAGGCCAATTCCAACCAGGCGGTGCTGCGGACGCTGGCCAGGCTCGGCGCCGGCGCCGACGTGGTGTCGGAAGGCGAATTGCGCCGGGCCCTGGCCGCCGGCATCCCGGCAAGCAAGATCCTGTTTTCGGGTGTCGGCAAGACCGCGCGCGAAATGGACTTTGCGCTTGCCGCCGGCATCCTTTGCTTCAATGTCGAATCCGAACCTGAACTGGAGCTGCTGTCGGCGCGTGCCGCGGCACTTGGCAAGGTGGCGCCGATCTCGCTGCGCATCAATCCCGATGTCGACGCCAAGACCCACAAGAAGATCTCCACCGGCAAGGCCGAGAACAAGTTCGGCATCCCGTGGCAGCGGGCGCGCCAGGTCTATGCCCGCGCGGCAACGCTTCCGGGCCTGAAGATCACCGGCATCGACACCCATATCGGCAGCCAGATCACCGAGCTGCAGCCCTTTGACGACGCCTTCGCCCTGCTTGTCGATCTGGTCGGCGCATTGCGCGCCGATGGCCATGCCATCGAGCATGTCGATCTCGGCGGCGGCCTCGGCATCCCCTACCGCGTCGACAACAACCCGCCGCCCCTGCCCGATGCCTATGCCCAGATCGTCAGGAAGCATGTCACCAAGCTCGGGCTCAAGGTGATGTTCGAGCCCGGCCGGCTCATCGTCGGCAATGCCGGCATCCTCGTCTCCGAAGTGATCTTCGTGAAAGAGGGCGACGCCAAGAATTTCCTTGTCGTCGACGCCGCCATGAACGATCTGATCCGGCCAACGCTCTACGACGCCTTCCACGACATTCGGCCGGTGGTGCAGCCGCCGGCCGACACGCCGCGCATGATGGTCGATGTCGTCGGCCCGGTCTGCGAGACCGGTGACTATATCGGCCTCGACCGCGACCTGCCCAAGCTGAAGGCCGGCGACCTGATCGCCGTTTCCACCGCCGGCGCCTATGGCGCGGTGCAGGCCGGCACCTACAACACCCGCCTGCTGGTGCCGGAAGTGCTGGTCGACGGTGACCGGTTCCACATCGTGCGTCCGCGCCTGACCTATGACGATCTGATCGGCCTGGATTCGGTACCCGACTGGCTCGCATAGACACTGCCCGGTCCGCAACGCCCGGATGGCGGCCCTACAGCCGGTTCTGAATGAGCGCCCTGGTGTCGGCGATCCTGTCCTCGTCGCGGCGGTAGAACGTCCACTGCTTGATGCGCTTGGCGCGCAGCAGGCCGGCCTGGGTGAGCACGCGCATGTGCTCGCTGAGCGTCGCCTGCGTGATGCCGAGCTTCTCGGCGATCAGCAGCGCGCAAACGCCGTCCTCGACCAGATCGCCGTCGGCCTGGCGCGGGAAATGCGCGCGCGGATCCTTCAGCCAGTCGAGGATCTGCAGCCTGCGTTCGTTGCATTTAGTCATTTTGCCAAGTTACTAATTGCTGTCAATCCCGGGAGACGTCGATGACCAACGGCAACACGATCACACGCGAACGCATTGCCGCGATGGAACCGCGCATTCGGCCCTATGTGCGCCACACACCGGTGTTGCGCGTCGACATGGCCGATTTCGACCGGCCGCCGCTGGCGATCGACCTGAAGCTCGAATGCCTGCAGCATTCCGGCTCGTTCAAGGCGCGCGGCGCCTTCACCAATCTTCTGGAGCGAACAGTTCCCAAGGCCGGCGTCGTCGCCGCATCAGGCGGCAATCACGGCGCCGCGGTCGCTTATGCCGCCATGCGGCTCGGCCACAAGGCAACCGTGTTCGTTCCCGAAGTGAGCCCGCCCGCCAAGCTGGAGCGGATCCGCAGCTACGGCGCCGAGCTGGTTGTCGGCGGCGCTCGCTATGCCGAGGCGCTGGCCGCCAGCGAACGTTTTGCCGAGGAAACCGGCGCCTTGCAGATCCATGCCTTCAACCAGGAGGAAACGCTGGTCGGCCAGGGCACGCTCGGGCTCGAGATAGAGCGCGACCTGCCGCAGATCGACACGCTGCTGGTCGCCGTCGGCGGCGGCGGCCTGATCGGCGGCATCGCCGCCTGGTTCGCCGGCCGCATCCGCATCATCGCCGTCGAACCGGAGGGGGCACCGACGCTTTACCGCGCCTTCGAGGCCGGCCGCCCCGTTGACGCGCCGGCCGAAGGGATCGCCGCCGACTCGCTGGCGCCAAAGCGCGTCGGTGAAATGATGTTCCCGATTGCCGAAGCCTTTGTCGAACGTTCGATCCTGGTCAGCGACGACGACATCATCGCTGCCCAGAAGGCGCTGTGGAACCGGGTGCGCATCATCTCCGAACCGGGCGGCGCCGCCGCTTTCGCGGCTGTGCTGTCCGGACGCTATGCGCCGGCACCGGGCGAACGCATCGCCGTGCTGGTCTGCGGCGCGAATGCAAATCCCGCGACGTTCTGACTGCAACCATCACACGGCTGGCTTCACGTTTTTTCAAACTGCCTCGCCTTTGCCGTGTTTGCTGGTATTCTTCGAGTCGTGAGGCTTGGGCTATCCTGCCCGCCCCATGGAAGGGCCGATGACGGAACGACCCACCTTCAGCAGCGATCGCGGCCTGGCCGGGCGCCTTGCCTTGAGCCGGCTGGCGACGCGGGTCTCGATGATGGTCGAGCGCGGCTGGCCGTTGCTGCTTCCGCTCGTTATCGTCGCCAGCCTGTTCCTCAGCGTCTCCTGGCTCGGCATTTTCTCACGATTGCCGGACGTGGCGCGCATCGGCCTGGTCGCCGCATTCGGCGTGGCGGCGCTGGCGGCACTCTATCCACTGCGTTTCTTCCGCATACCCGGCGCCGCCGAGGTCGACCGCCGGATCGAAGCGGCCAATGAATTGTTGCACAGCCCGGTGCTGGTGCAGACCGACCGGCCAAGCGGCAGGGAAAGCAGCTTCTCGCAGGCGCTGTGGCGCGAGCACCAGAAGCGCATGGCCGGAAAGCTCGACAGCCTTGGTGCCGACCTGCCGCGCACACACGTGCCGGAGCGCGATCCCTGGGGGCTGCGCGCGGTGGCGGCACTTCTGCTCGTCACCGCCTTTGCCTTCTCCTTCGGGCCGTCGGGCGGCAGGATAGGCGACGGGTTCAGCGCCCAAAGCGAGCACGATATCGTGCCGCCACGCATCGACGCCTGGGTGACGCCGCCAGCCTACACCGGCAAGCCGCCGATCTTCCTGACGGCCGATGCCAACCAGACGACGCCGACCTTCACCGTTCCCGAAGGCAGCGACGTGTCGCTGCGCGTGACTGGCGGCTCGGGCGAGGAAACGCTCGCCTTTGCCGACAAGAATGGCAATTCCCGCGCCATCGATCCGGCCAGCCCGCAGGCCGCCGCCACGGCCAAGCCGGCGGCAAGCGCGGCGACGCCGTCCAAGGTGCGCCAGTTCACCGGCAAGCTGACCGGCGACGGCACGCTGACGCTGACGTCAGGCGAGAATTCGCTCGGCCGTTGGGCCTTCGCGGTCATGCCGGACAAGCCGCCGCAGATCCGCTTCATCGGCGAGCCGAAGCGCGCCGCCAACGGCGCCTTCGAACTCAACTACCAGATCGACGACGACTATGGCGCCGCCAATGCCAAGGCGGTTTTCGCGCTCGCCGATTCGCCGGCGCCCAATGCGCATCCGCTCTATGGTCCACCCGAAATGCCGCTGTCGCTGCCGCGCCGTGGCGGCAAGTCGAATGCCGCCAGGACGTCGAAGGACCTGACCGAACATGTCTGGGCCGGCGACAACATCAAGCTGACGCTCGTCGCCACCGACGATGCCGGGCACACTGCATCCAGCGAGACCAAGACGCTGTTGATGCCGCAGCGGCCATTCGCCAATCCGCTGGCGCGAGCGGTGATCGAGCAGCGCCGCCTGCTGGCGCTCGACGCCAACGCCAAGCCGCGCGTGCTCGACCTGATGGACGCGATCACTGTGCGGCCCGAGGACACGTTCGACAACATGTCCCACTACCTCGCCATTATGAGCGCCCGCAGCCGGCTGAAGATGGCTACCACTGACGACCAGCTGCGCAGCGAAGTGTCCTATCTCTGGGAGATCGCGCTCGGCATCGAGGAGGGCAATCTCTCGGCCGCGGAAAAGCGACTGCGCCAGGCGCAGCAGGCACTGCAGGACGCCATCAAGAACGGCGCCAGCGACGCCGAAATCGAAAAGGCGATGAAGGAACTGCGCGAGGCGATGAACCAGTTCCTGCAGGAATTCGCGGAACGCGCCAAGCAGAATCCCAACGCCCCGCAGATGCAGCAGAATGGCCAGGAACTGCGCCAGAGCGATATCGACCGCATGATGGACCAGATCGAGAACCTGGCGAAGTCGGGCGATCGCGACAAGGCGCAGCAATTGCTGTCGCAACTGCAGGACATGATGAACAATCTGCAAGCCGGCCGTCAGCAGCAAGGCGGCCAGCAGGACAGCGAGATGCGCCAGCAGATGGACAAGCTCGGCGAGATCCTGCGGCGCCAGCAGGAGATGATGAACGACACCTTCCGCATGGACCAGATGCAGCGCGGCGAACGCCAGCGCGGACAGAACCGCGACGAGCAGCTCGGCCAGGACGGTGAACAAGGCCAATCGGGCGAAAACGGCAAGTCCGGCGAGGATGGCCAGCCGAAGCCGATGACACCGCAGGAATTCGCCGATGCGCTGAAACAGCTGCAGCAGGGCCAGGGCCAGCTGAAGAACGACCTCGAGCAGCTGAAGAAGGGGCTCGAAGGCATGGGCATGGAGCCCAATGAGGGATTCGGCGAGGCCGGCAAGTCCATGGGCAATGCCGAACAAGCGCTCGGCGAAGGCGAAGGCGATCAGGCGGTCGGCCACCAGGGCCGGGCGCTGGAGGCGCTGCGCAAGGGCGCCAAGGACATGATGAAGCAGTTGCAGGCGATGCAGGGCGACCAGGGCGGCAGCGAGGAAGGCGGCCGCCAGCAGAACGCCGACCGTGACCCGCTCGGGCGGCCACGCGCCAGCCAGGGTCCCGACTTCGGCGATTCGGTGAAGGTGCCGGACGAGATCGACGTACAGCGTGCCCGCCAGATTCTGGAAGCGATCCGCAAGCGGCTCGGCAATGCGCTCAGCCCCGACATCGAACGCAGCTATCTGGAACGGCTGCTTGAGCTGAAATAGGGATCGCCGCGCCGCGTCCAACCCCCATCCGAAGACCCCCGAACGGTTGCAACACCATGCCGACACTTGGCACTGTCACGCCCATCCTGCGCATCTTCGACATCGCCAAGGCACGTGAATTCTTTGTCGGTTTCCTCGGCTTCGAGGTCCAATGGGAGCATCGCTTCGACGACAACGCGCCGCTTTACATGGCGGTCGGCCGCGACGGCTGCGTGCTGCATCTCAGCGAGCACCACGGCGATGGCGCGCCTGGCATTGCCGTGCGCATCAAGGTCGAGGACATCGCAGCCTTTCATCGCGAACTGATCGGCAAGAACTACCGCTTCGCCAGGCCTGGCCTGGAAGAGACGCCGTGGAAATCCCGCGAGGTATCGGTCGCCGATCCGTTCGGCAACCGGCTGCATTTCTACGAGGATGCCGCAGGCTGAGTCGTTATCCCAAAATCGCTGCACACCTTTGGGCGACATGCACTAACCCAGCCTGTTGACGAACGCCTCGCGAATTGCCTCCTGCATGCCGTCGATCGCCTCGCCAGAGGCATTCGGGTTGCGGTGCATCACCACATTCGAGGAATCGATGTCGCCGAACCCGTCCGCGGACGTCAGTTCGCGACAGCCGGCCGGGATGTTGCTGCGTGAGATCGGCGCGATGGCCAGCCCGGACGTGACGGCGAGCTTGAGGCCGCCGGTGGTGTCGCTCGTATAGGCGACACGATAGGCAAGGCCGCGCTGCTCCAGCGATTTGATGGCGAAGTCCTTGCACCAGCCGGCCCGGTTGTAGAGCGCGATCGGCACCGGCCGTTCCTCATGCATGTGGTGCAGGGTCGATGTCACCCAAACGGTCGGATCGTGCATCAGCACTTCGCCGCCGGCAGGATCCTGCCATTCGAAAACCACGCAGAGATCGAGTTCGCCGGCGGCGAGCGCCGCCACCTGCGCCCCAGAATGCGCATAGCGCACGGTGACCTCGACCTGTGTGTGGCGCTTCGAAAAAGCGCCGAGCGCACGTGACAGGATGGCGTGGCCATATTCCTCCGGAATGCCGATACGCACCGGCCCGCCAAGCGGCGCAGCCGCCATCGACGCCGCCGTCTCGTCGAGCAGCGAGACGATGCGGCGGGCGTTGACGATGAGTTCGCCGCCGCGCCGCGTCAGCGCGACGCCGCGCGAACCGCGCTCGAACAGGCTGTCGCCGATCAGGTCCTCGAGCTTCTTCATCTGCATCGACACTGCCGACTGGGTGCGGCCGGCCTGCTCCGCCGCCCTGGTGAAATTGCCGGCTTCGGCAACGGCGACGAAGGTGCGCAGGAGGTCGCTGTCGAGGTTCGGTCGCATGAAATCCGCCATAAGGGAATTTGATCGCTGATATCATTCCAATTCGTTTGCAACATGTCAAACGCCGGACGATAGTCGTCTCTCCCATTGGATATGCGGCTGCGAAATCGGCCGCGGACCAATTCGAAGAGTCCTCACTCGTGCCCGCTGCCCGAAACGGTGGCGGGTTCTTTTTAGCTTGCAGGGAGCCCGGAAGGCAGATGCGGAATCGTATGGTGCTTGGCATCCTGAGCCTGTGCCTTGGCGTGCTGGTCTTCTCGCTGCAGGATCCCCTCGTCAAAGCCGTGTCGAGCGGCTATCCGGTGACCGAGGTGATGGCCATCCGCTCGATCGTTGCCTTGCCGATCCTGATTGTGCTCGTCCACGCCGACGTCGGCTTGCCAGCGATCCTGTCGAAGCGATTCGGCATGCTGACGATGCGCGCCTTCATCCAGTTCACCTCCTATACCGTGTATTATCTGGCCATCGCCGCCTTGCCGCTGGCCGACGCGGTGGCGCTCTACTTCATGGCGCCGCTGTTCATCATGGTGCTGGCCGGGCCGTATCTTGGCGAGCGCGTCTCCTGGCAGACGATGGCGACCGTGCTGATCGGGCTGTTCGGCGTCCTCGTGATGTTGCGCCCCGGCGCCGGGTTGTTCGACTGGGCGGCGCTGCTGTCGCTGGGCTCGGCGGCTCTCTATGGCTTTTCGCAGCTGATGGCCCGCAAGATCGGCGATACCGAATCGTCCACCGTCATGGCCTTCTATCAAAACGGCGCCTACCTGGTTGGCGCGGCCGTGGTTGCCGGCGCATTTCACCTGGCCGGCATTACCCATGCCGTCCACCCGAGCCTGGAATTCCTGGTGCGGCCCTGGCTCTCGCCAACGCTGCCCGATTTTCTCAAGATGGCGGCCTGCGGTTTCGTCGCCTCCGCCGGCATGATCCTGCTGTCGCAGGCCTATCGGATGGCACCGGCCAACCGCGTTGCCACTTTCGAATACACCGGCATTCTGTGGTCGCCGCTGTGGGGTTTTCTATTCTTCGCCGAGGTGCCCAGGGCGACGACCGTGATCGGTGCTGCCTTCATCATCGGCGCCGGCCTGCTCGCCCTCAACTCCGAACGCCGCAAGAGTGCTCAGCCCGTGCTCGCTGCCACCGATCCGGCCTGATCAGGCGAAGCAGATAAGCGCCCGTTCGACGCGTGATCGGATTTCGGCCAGCGTAAACGGCTTCTGCACGACATCGAGGATAACGCCGTTCAACTCCTCGGCTCGCTCGCGCTGGTCGGCATAGCCGGTCATCAGCATGATCTTCATCGACGGGAAGAGTGCCGCCGCCGCAATCGCCATTTCGATGCCGTCCATCTCCGGCATACGGATATCGGAGACGACGAGATCGTAGCGGCCAAGCGCGGCCCGGATCAGTGAAAGCCCCTGCGCGCCGTCCGCGGCGACGTCGATTGTGTGCCCGGCACGTTCAAGCGCGCGGGCGGCCAGGGTGCGGACGGACTCATCGTCCTCGACGATCAGAAGCTTTGCCATGGCCGCCATATTTGGCGGCGAAAAGTTGACTTTTCCTGAAGGCGCGGAGGGTCAGCAAGCCTTTTTGGAAGTCGCTCACACATCGCCTTTGACGACGCCGACAAACGGCAACTCGCGAAAGGCGTGGGCGACATCCATGCCGTAGCCGACGACGAAATAGTCGGGACAGTCGAAGCCCACATAGTCGGCGTTGAGCGCGGTCTGGCGGCGCATTCGCTTGTCGAGCAGCACGGCGATGGCGCAACTCCTGGCGCCGCGCGACAGCATCAGGTCGCGGGTGAAGCTCAGAGTCTTGCCCGATTCGAGAATGTCGTCGATCAGAAGCACGTCGCGCCCGGCGACCTCATTGTCGATGTCGCGAAGCACCCTCACCTCGCCGCTGGTGGTGCCGGCGCCATAGCTGGAAATGAAGATGAACTCGACCTCCGGCGACAGGCCGACATCATGCATGGCGCGGATCAGGTCGGCGGCGAAGATGAACGAGCCCTTCAGCACCGAAATCACCAGCAGGTCGTGATAGTCGTGCTCGGCGATCTCCTTGGCGAGTTCGAGATTGCGCCGTGCGATCGCCGATGCCGAAAACAGGACTTCGATGTCCTTGCCGCGTACGATGGGCATTGGTGGTTCTTCCCCGGTGATCGCCTACTGCGCGAAAGTGACCGATACGGTCCTTACGCCGTTCTTAGGCACGTCGAGGCGGCTGGCAAAGCCGAATCTTTCGCCCGACGCCAGCGAACGGCCGGATGTCCCCAATGTATATCGGGTCATGCGCCCGTCATTGCCGGTCACCCGGATTTCGAGCGGCGGCAGCGGCGCCGGTTTCCCGCCGTCATTGGCTGCCTCGCCATCGACGAACAGCACGGGATTCGGCCCGGAGGCGTCGACGCGTGACGTGACGCCGGAAATGCTCAGTGCCGACGCCTGCGCACTGGACAGGAACGGCGCCTGGCGCACCAGCGCATGCCCGCCGGAGACCCAGAAGGCGGCCAAGGCGGCGCCAATCCCGGCGATCCAGAAAATCGGTCCGCCGCGCGAGGCCGGCGGCCGCTCCACCGGAGCCTCGGGCTTGCGCAGCATGTCCATGCCCTCGATGGACGGCGTGACGATCGCACGCGGCAGCGGCGAAACGCTTTCCGCGGCAGGGACAAGGCGTGGCATCACCACGTAGTCGGCATCGACGATATCGGCCGCCGGACCGCGCATGAACCGGTCCGCTGCGGCAATTGCCGCCGGATCGGTCATGATTTCGCCGGAAACCGGGCGCGCGGTTCGATCGTCAGCCATCATGGCACCAGCATTGCAGCACGTGTTCGCTTTTCGTTTCTTTTGCGTAAACACAAATGGTTAACGCTTCCCCACCGGAGCCCTCGTGACGAGCCGAAAAAGCCCAGAAATTAACCGCCGGTTAACCATGCCGGCCGATGGTCTTTTCCTAGAACAGGCTGGCTCGCCGCAGCCGCGAATTTCAGGTCGTCGAAATTGATTCGCTTCGAAAATGTCGGCCTCCGCTATGGCATGGGTCCGGAAATCCTCCGCGACATTTCCTTGCATATCCCGGAGCGCTCCTTTCAGTTCCTGAGCGGCCCTTCGGGCGCCGGCAAGACGACCTTGCTGCGCCTGCTGTTCATGTCGCTGAAGCCGACGCGCGGGCTGATCACCATCTTCGGCAAGGACCGTTCGCGCATCTCGCGCGCCGAACTGCCGCATCTGAGGCGTCGCATCGGCGTGGTGTTCCAGGATTTTCGCTTGCTCGACCACATGACCACCTATGAAAACGTGGCCTTGCCGCTGCGCGTGCGCGGGCGCGAGGAGGCCAGCTACCGCACCGATGTCACCGAGCTGTTGAAATGGGTCGGGCTGGGCGAGCGCATGCATGTGTTGCCGCCGGTTCTGTCGGGCGGCGAGAAGCAGCGCGCCGCGATCGCGCGGGCGCTGATCGAGCAGCCGGAGATCCTGCTGGCCGACGAGCCGACCGGCAATGTCGATCCGCCGCTGGCGCGACGCCTGCTGCGGCTGTTCATCGAGCTCAACCGTCTCGGCACCGCCGTGGTGATCGCCACTCACGACCTTGGCCTGATGGAACAGGTCGACGCACGCCGCATGATCCTGGCCGGCGGAAGGCTGGATATCTATGACTGAGCTGTCCGCCGAACATCTTGAGGAACGGGAGCAGGACGCCGAGTCAGCCGCGGCAAGACCGCGTGCCCAGCGCAGGATGGCACCGATCGTGCCGGCGCAGAACATCGCCGGCCGGGCGCTGGTGCTGGTCATCGCCATCATGACCTTCCTGTCCTGCCTGACTTTCGGCGCGGTGACGCTGGTGCGCGACACGGCCTCTGTCTGGGAGAACCAGATTTCGCGCGAGGCGACGATCCAGATCAAGCCGGTCGACGGCCTCGACATGGAGGCAGCCCTTGCCCAGGCCTCGCAGATCGCCAGCGAATTCCCCGGTGTGAGGGCGACCCGGATCATCGATCGCGAGGCGACCGCGAGGCTCTTGGAGCCGTGGCTGGGCTCTGGTCTCAACATTGACGAACTGCCGGTGCCGCGCCTGATCATCGTCACCATCGACGAGAGCAGCCCGCCCGATTTCGCCGCCATGCGCGCCGCGATCACCCCGAAATTGCCAAGTGCATCGCTCGACGATCACCGCACCTGGGTCGACCGGCTGGTGGCCATGGCCCGCACCACGGTGACCATCGGCATCGCCGTGCTGGCGCTGATGCTGTCGGCGACGGTGCTGACCGTGGTGTTCGCGACGCGCGGCGCCATGGCTGGCAATGGCCACATCATCGAGGTGCTGCATTTCGTCGGCGCCGAGGCGCGCTTCATTGCACGCGAATTCCGCCGGCATTTCCTGGTCACCGGGATGAAGGGTGCCGCGGCCGGCGGAGCCGCCGCAGTGCTCGTGTTCATCGTCTTTTCCTGGTGGTCGTCGCGCAACATCGCGACGCCGCAGGCCGACCAGGCGACCGCCTTGTTCGGCAATTTCGCCATCGGCTCGGCGGGCTATCTCGGCGTCGTTCTCATGGTGCTGGTGATCGGCGGACTGACGGCCGCGACGTCCCATGCCACCGTTGTCGCCTATCTCAGTGATATCGACGTTCGCCAGCCGGATGCCGGCTAATCCACGTCGCTCGAAAGCAGGACCAGGTCGAAACAGTCAGATCGATACAGACAGGATGATCACGGATGGAGAATTGGCGTAACGCAAATTGCGTCTTTCAACTACCCAAGACCGCATTTCAGGATTAACCATATGGCGATGGACGCGCAGGAACCGACCGGAACGGCTGGGCCGATGCCACTGGTGGTTGCCCGTTCGTGTGCCCACGGCAAGCTGAGCCGTTTGAAGGCTGCGTTGCGCGTGTCCGCTCTTTCCCTGCTCATCCTCGCAACATTGTTTGCCGGCGGCTTTGGCTGGTTCGCCAACAAGGTCAGCCATCTGACGACGCCCGCCAATCCGGCCAAGGCCGACGCGATCATCGTTTTGACCGGCGGCCAATCCCGCCTCGACGCCGCGATGGATCTGCTGGCGTCCGGCAAGGGCGAGCGGCTGTTGATCAGCGGCGTGCATCCTTCCGCCAGCCGCCGCCAGCTGCAGGCGGCGATCGGTGGCGACAAGCGACTGTTCTCCTGTTGCGTCGACATCGACCGTGCCGCGCTGGACACGATCGGCAATGCCGAGGAAAGCGCCAAATGGGTGGAGAGCCATGCCTACGGCACGGTGATCCTCGTCACCAACAACTATCATATGCCGCGCAGCCTGCTGGAAATGGGCCGGCTGCTGCATGGCGCCAAGCTCGAGCCCTATCCGGTGGTCAACACCAACCTCGACAATGGCAGCTGGCTGACCAAGCCGCGGGCATTGCGCGTGCTGTTCACCGAGTACAACAAATATCTGCTGGCGCTAGCGCGCGGCATCGTGCCGATGAAGCCGACACCCGACGGCATCGCGCTGGCCGAAACCGCGGCCGGCGGCTGAACCATCATTCCCCGGCGGCAGCGCCTGCCTCGGCGGCAGCGCCTGAAGTCCCCTTGAGGCGTGCGATCTCCTGTTCAAGGCGCTCGATACGCCTGTCCCGTTCGCTGAGCGCCGCTGCCACGTCACCCGCCTCGAACCGCTGCGGGATATGTTGCGCGCAATTGGCATCCCAAGCCGAGACCGTGAACAGGATGACCTGCTCGGGACGGGCCTTGTAGTCCTGCGGCATCAGCCTTGCCGTGAGGTCGGCGTCGCCTTCCACGACCCGCGCGGAGCCCCAGATCTTGATGCGCTGCCGGTGGGCATAGTCGATCAGGAACAGGAAGGCTTGCGGATTGTCGGCCAGGTTGCCCTGCGTGATGAACTGCCTGTTGCCGGAGAAATCTGCAAAGCCGATCGTGTGTTGATCCAGCACCTTGAGAAAGCCGGCGGGTCCGCCGCGATGCTGGATATAGGGCTGGCCATCGCCATTGGCCGTCGACAGGAAGACGCTGGTCTGCATCTCAATGAAGGCGCCAAGATCAGGTGTGATGACGGCCTGCCAACCGCCACGCTCCTCGACGCGAGCATAGGACTGACGTGAACCCTTGCGAGCCTGGATCGCCTTGACGGTCGGCGTGAAGGCGACGTCGCTGGTGAAAGCGTGAGCATTCATGAAAGCCTCCTTGCCCGGACGATCCTAGAGCCCGAGCTCCGACAATGACGGGTGGTCGTCCGGCCGCCGGCCGAGCGGCCAGTGATATTTGCGATCCGCCGCGCCGATCGGCAGGTCGTTGATGCTGGCGATGCGCAGGCGCATCATCCCGTGTTCGTCGAATTCCCAGTTCTCGTTGCCATAGCTGCGGAACCATGAGCCGCTGTCGTCGTGCCATTCATAGGCGAAGCGCACGGCGATGCGGTTGCCGTGGAAGGCCCAGACCTCCTTGATCAGCCGATAGTCGAGTTCGCGGCTCCATTTGCGTGTCAGGAAAGCCTGGATGGCATCGCGGCCTTGCAGGAACTCGGCGCGGTTGCGCCAGCGGCTACCCGTTGTGTAGGCAAGCGCCACCCGGGCCGGATCGCGCGAATTCCAGGCATCCTCCGCCATGCGCGCCTTCTGCGCGGCGGTCTCGGCTGTGAACGGCGGAAGCGGCGGCCGGCTTTCAGACATGGTAGCTCCTTGCTCGTCGCGGCCTTGCTGCAGGCAGGCCAACAACCCCCATATAAAGCCTTCCATCCTTCAAATGCAGATGACATATTCGCAATCCGTCCTTCCATTTTCCGGAAGAAGCAATGGATCGTCTCGAAGCCATGTCGCTCTTTGTCGCCGCGGTGGAGGCCGGCAGCCTTTCCGCCGCGGCGCGCCGTTTCGGCATTCCGCTGGCGACGGTCAGCCGCAAGGTTTCCGATCTGGAACGGCATCTGAACACACGCCTCTTGAACCGTTCGACGCGCCGGCTGACGACGACCGATGCCGGCCAGGCATATCTTGCCGCCTGTCGTCGCATTCTCGATGACGTCGGCGAGGCCGAACGCACGGCAGCCGGCGAATACAGCGCGCCGACCGGCGAACTGGCCATCACCGCCCCGGTGGTCTTTGGCCGCCTGCACGTACTGCCGGTCGTCACCGGCTTTCTCGCGGCCTATCCTGACGTGGACATCCGCCTGACGCTGGCAGATCGCATAACCCAGCTGGTCGAAGACCATTTCGACCTCGCCATTCGCATCGGCCGGTTGCCCGATTCGAGCCTGGTCGCCATTGGCGTCGGCTCGATCCGCCGCGTCGTCTGCGCCAGCCCCGCCTATCTGGCCGAACACGGCACGCCGACGACCCCGCAGGATCTGGAAACACACAGCTGCATCACCTTCGAGGGGCTTGCCTCCGCCGCCACCTGGAGCTTCACCAAAGGCAAGATGGAAGTCCCCGTCCAGGTCCGCTCACGGCTTCAGGTCAACACCGCCGAAGCCGCCATCGATGCGGCGATTGCCGGTGTCGGGCTGACCAAGGTGCTTTCCTACCAGATCGAGGACGCGCTGCGGTCAGGCACGCTGCGCGTCCTGCTCCAGGAGTTCGAGCCTGAGCCATGGCCGGTAAGCCTGGTGCATGCGGGCCACGGCCTGCTGCCGGTCAAGCTGCGTGCTTTTCTCGATTTTGCCGCCCCGCGCCTGAAGGAGCGGCTGGCGCGACTGGTGTAGCGGAACCGGGCTGCCTGCCGATCGAGGCTCGTTCTTCTTTGCCGGTCAGAGCGGCTTGCGGCCATTTCCTTTTTGCCTGCGCTTGGTGTAACCAACGCACACCTCCTCACCGGGCTTCCCGCATGCTCTATATCCGATCGCTGGCGTTCAATTTCGTCTTCTACGTCAATCTGATCGTCCAGATGATCCTCTGGACCCCCTACTATTTCCTGTCGCCCCGGCACCGCGCCTGGTTCGTGCCGAAATTCTGGTCGCGCACCTGCATGTGGCTCTATGACAAGATTGCCGGCACCAGCAACGACATCACCGGCCAGGAAAACCTGCCCGAAGGTTCCTTCATCCTGGCGCCCAAGCACCAGTCTTTCTGGGATGCCATCGCCTTCTTCCCTTTCCTGCAGGACCCGCTCTACATCCTCAAGCGGGAGCTGACCTGGATCCCGTTCTTCGGCTGGTACATCATGAAGATGCGCATGATCCCGGTCGACCGCGGCAGCCGCTCGAAGGCGCTGAAGGCGGTGGTCGCCGCCACCAAGGAGGAAATGGCGCGCAACCCACGCCAGCTGATCATCTATCCCGAGGGGACGCGCCGCGCGCCGGGCGACGAGCCGGCCTACAAATACGGCATTGTTGAAATCTATTCGCAGCTTGGCGTTCCGGTGGTGCCGGTCGCCCATGTTGCCGGTCTCTACTGGCCGCGCCGCAAATTCCTGCGCTACCCCGGCACGATCAAGGCGCGGTTCCTGCCGCCGATCCCGCCCGGCTTGAACAAGGACGAATTCATGGCCCGGCTGATCGGTGAGACGGAGGCTGCCTGTGACCAGCTTCTCATCGAGGCATCCCGCGCGCCCAACCCGCCGGCCTTTCCGCCAACGGCAATGAAGCGGCTGCGGGAACTCGGCGCGAAAGCCTGAAGGCTCGCGAGTCGACACTTAGCCGACCATGGCCAGCGCGGTGGTCAACACCAGCGTCGCGGCGAAGACCAAGTTGATGATCCGCGACGCGGCCGGCCTGCGCAGGAAGCGCGCGAACGCGACGAGCCACAAGGCATGGATGGCAACGATCATCACGGCGAGAACAGTCAGTTTGGGCCACATGCCGATATCGCCGGCCGACGAGACGCCGGCGAACACGGCTGCGATCGCCACATAGGCTTTTGGATTGGCAACAGCCAAGAGAAACCCAGCCAGCCATGTTGGGCGCGAAGCCTCTCGGGCGCGCGCCGCCAATGGCGGTGCGGTGGCGATCCTGAACGCGAGATAGAGGATGTAGGAGGCGGACGCGACAGCCAGCACCGGCGCCAGCCTCGGCATCGAGGCAAGCACCGCCACCACCCCGGTTGCCACCACCAGAAGCACGGCGATCGTGCCCAGGATGATCCCGCAGGCATAGCTCAGCGAGTGGCGCAGACCGAAGGCAGCGCCAACGGCGGTGACGCTTATCGTTGCCGGCCCCGGGCTGCCCATGACGACGGTGGCGGCAAGCACAAGCCCGAGGAGTTGGCGCCAAAGATCCGGCTGCGAAAGAAGCGGCTCAGTCATCTCACCCTCTGCCATGCCCCGTGCGAAGGACGGTATGGCAAGGCAAGAGGGTGGTCTTGGACGTTCGTGCGTGCAGCGGCCGAAGGAAGCTTCAGCCGCTCGCTTTGTCGAGCTCAGCCATGTCGTCTGCGGTCAACTTCAGCGACACCGCCTTGATCAGGCTGTCCATCTGCTCAGGCTTTGTGGCGCTGGCAATCGGCGCGGTGACCCCTGGCCGCGCGATAACCCAGGCAAGCGCCACCTCCGCCTGCTTCGCCGAATGCCTGGCCGACACCGTGTCGAGGGCTGCGAGGATGCGCGTGCCGCGCGCATTGAGGTAGTCTTTCACCCCGCCGCCGCGCGGGCTTTGACCGAGATCGGCCTCACCGCGGTACTTGCCGCTGAGGAAGCCCTTGGCCAGGCTGAAATAGGTGATGACGCCAATATCCTCGGCCGCGCACAGATCGCGCAACGGCCCGTCGAAGGAGGAGCGATCATAGAGATTGTATTCCGGCTGCAGCACCTCGTAGCGCGGCAGGCTGCGCAGGCTCGCCACATCAAGTGCCGCGCGCAACTGGCCGGCGTCGAGGTTCGAGCAGCCGGCATAGCGGATCTTGCCCTTGGCGAGCAGCTTCTCGTAGGCGCCAAGGGTTTCCTCATAGGGCGTGGCCGGATCCGGCCAGTGCGACAGATAGAGGTCGATGACGTCGGTCCGCAGCCGCTTCAGCGACGCGTCGACAGCCTTTTCGATATAGGCGGCGGACAGGTCCTTGTGGCCCTGCCCCATATCCGAGCCGACCTTGGTGACCACCACGACTTGATCGCGATTGCCACGGTCCTTCATCCACTTGCCGATGATGGTTTCCGATTCGCCGCCCTTGTGGCCGGACACCCAGCGCGAATAGGCGTCGGCCGTATCGACGGCGTTGAGGCCGGCGCCGACGAAGCGGTCGAGCAGGTCGAATGAAGTTTTCTCGTCGGCGGTCCAGCCGAAGACGTTGCCGCCCAGAACCAGCGGCGCGATGGAAAGGTCAGTGCGACCGAGACGGCGTTTCTGCAAGGCGTATCTCCGGGGTGATTGGTGGCGGGCGAACGCTGCCCACTGGCTGAGGTTCGGACCCTAACCTAGGTCCCGCCTTGTCGAGGTCAAAGGCCTGGCCGCCCTTTTCCGCAGAGCCAGCACTTCACAAAGGCGCGATGCCGCTTCTTCCAGCCAGTCGCGGATTCCAAATCCTGCGCCTCGCAGACAGGTCCGCTTAATGATTCTGACGCCGGTATTCGCCAGGCGGCAGGCCTACCGCGCGGGCGAACAGCCGGCTGAAGGAGGCGGCATCCCGATAGCCGACCTGATAGCAGACTTCGAGAACACCAAGCCTGGTGCTTTCCAGCAGCGTTTTCGCCGCTTCGATGCGCTGATCCTGAATCCAGCGCCCGGGTGTCGTGTGCAATTCCTCGGAGAACCGACGGGCAAGCGTCCTTGGCGTCAGTGCCAGCTCCTTGCCAAGAAAAGCAAGGTCCAGCCGCCGCAACTGGCTGTTCGACAGCGCTTCGATCCGATCGCGGAACGGCGCGGGCAAAGGCTGGTCCTGCAACGGAAACTCATAAGGCGTCTGCACCTGCCGCGACGGCGGCAGCACCAGGAGCTTACGCACAAGGCGTTCTTCCTCGGCAAAGCCGAGATCCCTAAGCAGTGCCCGGCCAAGTTCGAGGCCGGAAAAGCCGCCGCCGCAAGTGTAGATGCGCCCCTCCTGGACTAGGACGCGGGAAGCGTCCCAACGCACCTTCGGAAAGCGGCGGCGCGCATCCGTCTTCAGCCACCACGAGATCGTCGCCCGTTTGCCATCGAGAAGGCCGGCCTCGGCGAGGAAGTAGCCGGCGCCGCAATGCCCGGCAATGATGGCGTTCTCGCGCTGCGCCCTGGCGATTATCGGCGCGGCATGGCGACCCTCTTCCTCCAGCGCGGCAGTCAGCTCCGGTATCTGCATGCCGGGCATGGCAAGCAGGATCAGCGCGTCCATCCGTCTGGATGGCTCGCGCTTCGTCTGAAAGGAAATCCCGGGCGTGGTGGCGGTATCCGGTTGCCGTGCCACGAATTCGAAGGAGATCATTCGCTCGCGGCGGATGGTGTTCACCATGTCGAACATCTCGACAAGGGTCGCGGCGACTGCCGAATAGAAGGTCGACGGCAACCAGATCACCGCGTGGACAGGGTTCATAGCATCCCTTTCGAGAGATTTTGCGGCACGGCAAGTTTGGCAGTTTTAGCACATAGATTGTCAAATCTGCCAATTCGGATTTTTTGGCTGCCGTCCTAGCTTCCCGGCATCGTCGGCGCGGCTGTCGCGCCGGAGCTTGCCATTGGAGGCTGAAATGAAGGCAATCGTGTTCGATGGAATCGGCTCGCCGCGGGATGTGCTCTATCTCGACGACATTCCCGTCCCGCAGATCGGCGACAATGAGGTGCTGGTCAGGATGGTGTCGGCATCGATCAACCCAGGCGATTTCCTGTTCATCGAAAACCTCTACCCCGAACCGAAGAAGCCGCTCTTTCCACGCCAGGTCGCGGGAAACCATGGCGCCGGCATCGTCGAGCGGGTGGGCGCCAATGTCGCCCTGCAACCCGGCACACTGGTTGCGTTCAGCTACTACAACAGCTGGGCCGAATATGCCGCCGTGCCGGCCGAATGGCTGATCCCGTTGCCGGCGGACTATCCGCTTGAACGCGCCGGACAGATGGTCAATCCGATTACGGCGTGGGACCTGCTGGACGATTCCCGTGTCCAGCCGGGCCAGTGGCTGGCCGTCACGGCGGGCTATTCGTCGGTATCGACAATGGTCATGCAATTTGCCCAGCGGCGCGGCATCAATGTTCTGTCGGTGGTGCGGCGCGCCCATGACGGGCTGGACCTGAGAACGCTTGGCGCAGCCGCGGTCCTCGACCTCTCGAACCTCAAGGCCGGAGTCAGGGAAACGGTTCTGGACATGACCGGAGGCACGCGACTGAGCGGTATCGTCGACAATGTCGGCGGGCCTGTCAGCGGCGAACTGATCCGCAGCCTCGCGCTTGGCGGCCAGATGGTCATCAATGGCGGCATGAGCGCGGAACGCTACGAGCTGCACAACTTCGACGTGTTGCTGAGCGGCCTCGAAATCAGGGCCAATATCTATCGCTACTTCTTCTCGCCACCGGTCGAAGCCGACGGCCCGATCCTGCGCAAGATTGTCGATGTCTTCGGCCAACCGGATTTCCATGTTCCGGTCGGCGGGCTTCATCCGCTGGCTTCGTTCAAGCTCGCCGTAGCCAGCAGCTTGGACCGCACCGATCTCGGAAAGCAGATTTTCGCCATGTAGCAGCCGCGCGTCGTTCTTCAGAGCTCGATCCGCTTAGCCACCTCTTCCAGCCAGTGGTCGCAAATGCCCAGCGCCTTGAGGTGCTCCAGCGTGCTGAGCACATAGTCCTCATTGTTGCCGGACTGGCCGACCGCGCCGCGCACCACGGCCGCCGCGTCCGCCGCGTCAAGAGCGCCGGCATATTGCTCGTGCTGGCGGTCGACGATGTAGGCCACGGCTTCGACCGTGCCGCCGCCGTCCAGGCGAACCTTGAGCGTGCGTTCGAGATAGACGTTGGTGACCAGCTCGCGCTCGCGCAGATAGGAGAGCACCTCGTCGCGCAATTCGCCGGGGACGCGGAACGCCAGGCCGACGCAGGAGCCGCCACGATCGAGGCCGAGCACCAGACCCGGTCGTTCACGCGTGCCGCGATGCACGAAGGAATAGACGCAGAGCGAGCGCCGGTAGCCGTGCAGGCGCGCGCGCTGTGTCTCGACATGCGCGAAACCCGGCCGCCAGATCAGCGATCCATAGCCAAACACCCAAAAATCGCCCATATCGCCGCGCCTGATTGCAAAAGAATGGCAACACCACACCGGAACCGGTGTTTTTTTCCGTCCGCCTCTGTCTACCTATTGTTGTCGGAATCGAGAGTCCGCCTACAACATCCATGCGTTAACGAGAGCCAAAGCATGACGTCAAGTGACGAACGCCAACCGAAACGCCGACGCGGCCTGTTGTGGCTTGTGGCGTTCGTCGTCGTGCTGTTCGCGATCTACAGCAGCGGCTGGTTCTACCTGGCCGGACGGGTCAAGAGCGAAGCCGACCGCGCGGTGGCCACCCTCAACAAGAATGGCGTCGAGGCCGGCTGCGCCAATCTCCAGGTCAGCGGCTATCCCCTGAGCTTTGCCGTCTCCTGCGACAACCTCGCCTATGAGGACGATGCCAGGAACATCGCGGCCTCGGCCGGCAGCTTCAATGCCATCGCCCAGATCACCCAGCCTCTGTCGCCAGTTGCCGATCTGCGCGGTCCGCTGAGGACCTCCGTTCCGGGCATGGTGCCGCTGTGGATCGACTGGGACAATCTGCAGGCCAACGTCAAACTGTCATGGCCGCTGCCGCGGCGGATCTCGCTGCAGGCAGACGGTCTGTCCGGCCAGACCGACCCGGCCGACGACACCGATCCGGTCCAGTTGTTCAGCGCCGGCAAGGCGGACGGCCAATTGCAGCCGAACGGTGGGGATATCGACTATCTCGGCAACTTCCGCGATCTCGAGATCGATTCCGAAGCGATCGGCGGACGTGTGCTGCCGGCGCTCGACGCCAGCGGCGACGTGACCCTGAAGAACGGCGTCGCGCTGATCGGCACGCAAGTGAAGAGCCTGCGCGGCCAGACGATCGAGATCCGCAACCTCGACCTGTCGTCGGGGACGGCGCGCATCACTGTGTCCGGACCGCTGTCGGTCGATGCCGAAGGCCTGATCGACGCCGACCTGATGATCCGGCTGAAGGACCCGAAAGCCGTGGCGGTCATCCTCGGCGCCGCCATCCCCGAGCAGAAAAGCCAGATCGAACAGGGCTTTGGTGCCTTGGCGCTGCTCGGCAGCGAACCGTCGATGCCGCTCAAGGTGGTCAAGGGCAAGGCCTCGCTCGGCTTCATCCCGCTGGGCAAGATCAAGCCGGTTGAATAGTGCATGTCGCCCAGAGTGCGCAGCGGTTTTGGAACAACGACATGCATCAGGCAGAGACGTGAAGTGCGCCGCATGAGCCCCTCGAAATGAACCACCCCGTGAGGCTCTTGAGTATCGGCGCCCTGACGCTGGACACCATCCTGCGGGTCGAGACGCTGCCCGTCCATCAGGGTAAGTTCATCGCTTCCGACGGCGTCCAGATCGCCTCGGGCATGGCGACCAGTGCGGCCTGCGCCGCGCATCGTCTGGGGGCAAAGGTGTCGCTGTGGGCGAGCGCCGGCGACGATCCGGTCGGCGATCATCTCGTTGCCGCGATCGAAGCCGAGGGTGTCGATTGCGCCTATGTCCGCCGCGTCAATGGCGCTCGCTCGGCGCTGGCCTCGATCCTGGTCGACGCGCATGGCGAGCGCATCATCGTACCTTTCTACGACAGGCTCGCCCAGGCCGATCCCGAGGTTCTGCCGGCCGCCGACCTCACCGCATTCGATGCCGTGCTGGTCGATGTCCGCTGGCCGGGTGCGGCAGTGCTTGCCCTAGAGGCGGCGCGCGCCATCGGCCGGCCGGCGATCCTCGATGCCGATACCGCGCCGAGGGATGTGCTGGAACAACTGCTGCCGCTGGCATCCCATGTCGTCGCCTCTGAGCCGGCGGCGCGCATTCTGTGCGGCGCGGAACTGGATCCGCGCCAAGCCTGTGAGGTGCTTGCCCGACGCAGCCATGCATTTGTCGCGGTCACCGGCGGCGCGGCAGGAACCTGGTGGTTCGATCGAATGACGGGATCGTCCCGCCATGTCGCGGCGCCGAAGATCAAGGCGGTCGACACGCTGGCCGCCGGCGATGTCTTTCACGGCGCCTTTGCCGTCGGGCTGGCGGAAGCCATGCCGGTCGAGCTGGCGCTGCGTTTTGCCAGCGCCGCCGCCGCGCTCAAATGCCTGCGCTTCGGCGGCAGGCTGGGCGCGCCGGACCGCGCCGAGACGCTGGCGATGATGGCCAGCCACTGGCCATCGGGCTAGCCTGGAACGAGCCGCTAGTTCTTCGCAGGATGCTCGACCGCCTGACGGCCGAAATCGGGCACGTCGATGTCCTGGCCAGCCTCGATGATCGAGCGGCGGACGGCACGGGTGCGGGTGAACAGATCGAAGAGTTTTTCGCCGTCGCCCCAGCGGATCGCGCGCTGCAGCGAGGCCAGATCTTCCGAGAACCGCGCCAGCATTTCGAGGATGGCGTCCTTGTTGTGCAGGCACACGTCGCGCCACATGGTCGGGTCCGAAGCGGCGAGGCGGGTGAAGTCGCGGAAGCCGGAAGCCGAATATTTGATCACTTCGGACTTGGTCACCGACTGCAGATCGTCGGCGGTGCCGACGATGTTGTAGGCGATGATGTGCGGCAGGTGTGAGACGATGGCCAGCGTCATGTCGTGGTGCTGAGGGTCCATCGTGTCGATGTTGGCGCCGCAGCGGCGCCAGAATTCCGACAGCCGCTCAAGCGCATCCGGATCGGTGTCCGGCAGCGGGGTGAAGATGCACCAGCGATTGTCGAACAGATCGGCAAAACCGGCATCGGGGCCCGACTTTTCCGTGCCCGCCAGCGGATGGCCGGGAATGAAATGGACACCATCAGGTACATAAGGCTGCATCTGGGCGATGACCGATGCCTTGGTCGAGCCGACATCGGTGAGGATGGCGCCCTTCTTCAGCGTCGGCGCGATTTCCTCGGCCACCGCGCCGGACGAGCCGACCGGCACCGAGACGATGACCAGATCGGCATCGCGGACCGCTTCCTTCGCATCGGTGGTGTAGGAATCTCCGAGCCCAAGCTCCTCCGACCGCGCCAGCGTCGCGCCACTGCGTGTCGAGATGGCGACGTGACGAGCCAGGCCCTCGCGGCGGATGACACGGGCCAGCGACGAGCCGATCAGGCCGATGCCGACCAGCGCGATCTTTTCAAACATCGGTGATGTCATGGTGTTCTAGCTTTTCAGGAATGTCGTGAGAGCGGCGACAACGCCGCGATTGGCCTCTTCGGTGCCGATGGTCATGCGCAGCGCGTTGGGAAAGCCGTAGCCGGAAACGCGCCGCAGGATATAGCCGCGCGCCGTCAGATAGTCGTCCGCCGCCGCTGCCGAATGTTTCTGGTCGTCTGGAAAATGGATCAGGATGAAATTGCCGACGCTTGGCGTCACCCGCAGCCCGAGCTTGCTCAATTCCTCGCTCAACCAGGTGAGCCAGGTCTCGTTGTGCATCACGCTGCGTTGGACGTGATCGCGGTCACGGATCGCGGCGATGCCGGCCTCGATCGCCGTGGCATTGACGTTGAAAGGGCCACGCACGCGGTTGATTGCGTCGACGATGTGCATCGGCGCGTACATCCAGCCGATCCGCGCCCCGCCGAGGCCGATCTTTGAGAAGGTGCGGGTCATCACCACGTTCTCGGCACCGCCGACCAGTTCGATGCCGGCCTCATAATCGTTGCGGCGGACATATTCGGCGTAAGCCGCGTCGAGGACCAGAAGCACATGCCCGGGCAGGCCGGCATGTAGGCGGCGCACTTCCTGGAACGGCACATAGGTGCCGGTCGGGTTGTTGGGATTGGCGAGGAACACGATCTTCGTACGCAGCGTGACGGCGGCCAGGATGGCGTCGATATCGGCGCGCTCGTCGGCCTCCCTGACCGCGACCGGAATGGCACCGGCTGACTGGATGTAGATCTTGTAGACCATGAAGGCGTGTTCGGTGAAAATCGCCTCGTCGCCGGGCGCAAGATAAGTCTGAGCCAAAAGACCGAGAATTTCGTCGGAGCCGTTGGAGCAGATGATGTTCTGCGGGTTGAGACCATGCACCTCGGCGATCGCTTCACGCAGCCGCCTGGCGGTGCCGTCGGGATAGACGTCGAGCTTTCCAGCAATCTCCCGCGCGGCCTCGATCGCCTTCGGCGACGGACCGAGCGGATTCTCGTTCGACGACAGCTTGTAGACCTTGGCGACGCCGGCGGGCGCCGTGCTCTTGCCCGGCACATAGGCGTCGATGTCCATGATGCCCGCGCGCGGGGTTGGACGTGCCTTGTCCGGTGTCTGGCTCATGTCATAAGAATCCGTCGAGAACGCTTCCGCAGGGAAGCCGCTGCGGAAATACAAGCCATGGTCGGCAATGTCGAGAGGTGCAGTCGTGCCAGCCGCCGGCATTGACGGCGAGGCGGACGAGTTCTAGAAGAACACTGACAGTTCCGTGGTGATTTGGCCGGTCGGCTTGCAGCCACGTTAAACAACTTGCTAAAGGGCCGTTTGCATCCTGTAACCGGCTTTGCGACTGCAATGCCGGTTTTTTGTTGTCCGCGCCGGCCGGACGCCGCATCGGCATCGATCTTCGAAAAGCACGGTGCGTGGATTCAAAGTGTGAGATGGATGCAATGGCCGCTCTGCGCGCTGGAAAAACCAACAACGAGGCCGACCAACCGTCGAGCCCGGTCTTGCGTTTTGGACCCGACAAGCCGCTCAAGCTCGATGCCGGCACCCTGCTGTCGCCGTTCCAGATCGCTTACCAGACCTACGGCACGCTGAACGACGCCCGCTCCAACGCCATCCTCGTCTGCCATGCGCTGACCGGCGACCAGCACGTCGCCAGCACCAATCCGGTGACCGGCAAGCCGGGCTGGTGGGAAGTGCTGATCGGCCCCGGCAGGATCATCGACACCAACCGCTTCTTCGTCATCTGCTCCAACGTGATCGGCGGTTGTCTGGGCTCCACCGGCCCGGCCTCGACCAACCCCGCCACCGGCAAGCCCTATGGGCTCGACCTGCCGATCGTCACCATCCGCGACATGGTGCGCGCGCAGCAGATGCTGATCGACCATTTCGGCATCGAAAAACTGTTCTGCGTGCTCGGCGGCTCGATGGGCGGCATGCAGGTGCTGGAATGGGCGTCGAGCTATCCGGAGCGCGTCTTCTCGGCGCTGCCGATTGCCACCGGCGCACGCCATTCCTCGCAGAACATCGCCTTCCATGAGGTCGGCCGGCAAGCCGTGATGGCCGATCCGGACTGGCACGGTGGCAAATACTTCGAGCACGGCAAACGCCCGGAAAAGGGGTTGGCGGTGGCGCGCATGGCTGCCCACATCACCTATCTGTCCGAAGCCGCCCTGCACCGGAAATTCGGCCGCAATCTGCAGGATCGCGAAGCGCTGACCTTCGGTTTCGACGCCGACTTCCAGATCGAAAGTTATCTGCGCCACCAGGGCATGACCTTCGTCGACCGTTTCGATGCCAATTCCTACCTCTACATGACGCGCTCGATGGACTATTTCGACCTCGCCGCCGACCATGGCGGCCGGCTGGCGGATGCCTTTGCCGGCACCAAAACCCGCTTCTGCCTGGTGTCCTTCACCTCGGATTGGCTGTTTCCGACCGAAGAGAGCCGCTCGATCGTGCACGCGCTCAATGCAGCCGGCGCGTCGGTATCCTTCGTCGAGATCAAGACCGACCGCGGCCACGATGCCTTCCTGCTCGACGAACCGGAACTGTTTGCCGCCATCAATGGCTTCATCGGCTCGGCGGCACGGGCGAGAGGGCTCAGCGCATGACCCCGCAAAATTGCAGACTTTTCGGATCAGGATCATGCGCCAGGCAGGAGGCGAAATCATGAGCGTCAACCGCGACCAGCGCGTCGACCTCGAGGTCGTCGCCAATCTCATCCCGCCCCAGTCCCGCGTTCTCGACGTCGGCTCGGGTGATGGCTCGCTGCTCGAATTGCTGCAGGACACCAAGCAGGTCGACGGCCGCGGACTCGAGCTGTCGCAGCGTGGCGTCAACGAATGCGTGGCGCGCGGCCTCTCGGTCATCCAGGGCGATGCCGACAAGGATCTCGAATTCTATCCCGACAAGGGTTTTGACTTCGTCGTCCTGTCGCAGACCCTGCAGGCCACCCGCAACCCGAAGCTGGTTCTCGACGAACTGCTCAGGATCGGCAACCGCGCCATCGTCTCCTTCCCCAACTTCGGCCATTGGCGGGTCCGCATGTCGCTGTTCCTCAACGGCCGCATGCCGGTGACCAAGGACCTGCCCTATTCCTGGTACGACACGCCCAACATCCATTTCTGCACCATCCGCGACTTCGTCAACCTGTGCGACGAGCTTGGCGCGACAGTGGAGAAGGCAACCGCGCTCGACGCCAATGGCCAGAAGATCGGGCTGTCAATGCCCTGGTGGTTCTGGAACTTCTTCGGCCAGCAGGCGGTGTTCTTGCTGAGACGGTAGTTTACGAAAACGCGAGGTTGAGTTGTTCCAGGAGCAATCGACTACCTCAGGACATCGGTGGCCTTGTGCGGATGTTCTACGCCGTCGGCGAACACAACATCCGATTGCGAATTGTCGGTCCGCAGCGTCAGGATGCCCTGGTAGGCGGGCGAATCATACCAACCGCGTGCATGCTGCCTGTCGGGAAATTCGATGACGATCAGGTGGCCCGGCCAGTCGTTCTCGACCACCTCCACATCGCCGCCATGGATCAGAAAACGGCCACCGAAAGGTTCCAGCGTGGCATCGATCTTCTGCAGATATTCGACAATCTGCGGACCCATCTGGGCTTGGCGCATATGGGCAACGGCGTAAGCAGTCATGACTGTACTCCTTGGAACCGAGGCCGACCAGCCGGCCTCGCAACGGCAATCTGTTCAAACACCAGCCGCGATGCGATTACGTCTGAGGTAATGGAATGCATGCGATTCGCTATCGATGCGTCGTCGTCGCAGCGGGGCGATTTTCAAGCATATCGCGCCACAATAGTGTTGCAGTTGAAGCGCTAGACTTGGAATTCGTCATTTCACGCGCATCGAGCAGCAGCACAATGGGGTGACACGGACGCCTGTTTTCTGTACCCTCATCTTCTATACGGGGGAATATGGAAGGGGAGTCCGATCCATTTGACCGTCCTGAAGATCGAAAGACCTGGCAGGAAGCGCTTTTTTTACGCTGGAATGGCTGACGCTATATGACCGGGAAGACAGAGCACGCTCCTCTCATCACGGTGATCACGCCAACCCACAACAGGCGGGAAGCGGTATTGCGTGCTGTCGAAAGCGTACTTTCCCAGAGCATGTCGAGGTTCGAGCATATCGTCATCGACGATGGCTCGACGGACGGGACCGCGGCGGCGCTAGCCGGCATTCGCGATCCGCGACTGATCTATGTCGGCGCGAAATGGCGAGGCGCCAATGCCGCCAGGAATGCGGGCATCGAGCGAGCGCGAGCACCCGTCGTGACGTTCCTCGATTCCGACGACGTCTATCTGCCTCACAGGCTTGAACAGACCCTGACCTGGTTCGATGCCGATCCGGCGCTCGAAGTGCTGATCAGCTCCTACGTCTCCCTGAAAGGCGGACGCGCCACCAATTGCATCAATCGCGATGCATTCCTCAACCCGGGCACGCTGGAGCGAACGCTGGTCGCGGAGACGATCTTGATCGCGGGATCGGCGATAACAGCGCGCCGCGAGGCCTTGCTGGCCATCGGCGGCTATGACAGCGACATCGCCCGGATGCAGGATCGGGAGTTGCTGCTGCGCCTTGCCCGGCGCTTCGGTGCGCAGTTGTCCCAGAACATCGACTGGACGAAGCACAATTCGGAGAATTCAATTTCGCGACGTCGACGCGGCTATGTCGAAGCCTATGCGAACCTGATGCGCAAACACCCGAATATTGCCCGCTCCTACCCGCATATTCCGCCCTACATGATCACGCGCCAGATCATTTCCGATATTCTGAAGTGTCGGATCCCGGAAGCCTTCTCGGGCTACATGGCCAACCGCTCGTCGAAAGATCTTGGCTATTCGCTGCCCGAACTGATCAACGGCTATGTCTATGGCCGGCGTTGGCGCCGCGACCTCCACGATGAGATTCGGCAGAAGTTCGGCGCCCGGCCGGCCTGAGGCCCGTCGTCGCAGCAGAGCTCATCGGTCGAGTTCGGGAAAATACGGATCGGATAAGAACCGTCTGTCCCGCTCGCCTTGCAGGCAATCGACCTGCGCGGCAGCATCGGCGGGGATGATTCTGGTCTTCTCCTGAATGCCGCTGACCTCCAGGATCAGCTTGCGGCGGATGGCTGTCGAAAATTCGGCGGCCGCATAGATCGGCAGCACGAAGGAACCGGGCCCTCCGGTCACGCACTGTGCATAATACTGGTCGAGATGGCTGAAGGTCGGCGACGGGTTGATCAGGATCGGCAGACCGTTGACGACGATGCCTTTGGCGATTGCCGCATCACGCGTCGTGGTGACCGGCGGCCCGATATTGTTGGGGCCGTCGCCGGAAATATCGATGACGCTGCGTTCGCCCTCGAAAGACGTGCGGTCGAACAGCTCGGCGCCGAAAGCCAGCGCACCGGAAATCGAGGTGCCGCGGAAGCTGCGGAACGGGCGCGCCGCGACCTTGTCGGCAAAGCTGTTGGCGGTCTCTGCGCTGTCGATGATCTGCCAGTTGATGATCGCGTCGTCGCGCACCGTGCCGGCCCATTCGAAATAGGCGAGCGCGATGCGGCCGGTATTGCCGGCGCGGACAGCCTGGATGAAATCGGGATGCCGCAGCGCCTCGACATAGCCGGCGCGCTGCAGGGCGAACTCCTTCTCGTCCATCGACAACGAAATGTCGACCGCCAGCACCAGCTCGACGTCGACCGCCAGCACATCCCGCGGCGAGGCGATGGGAGCGGCCTGGGCGCAGGCAAGGCAGGCAAGTAGGCGCAGAGCATCAAGCATGGCCGACGCCAGGGTTGTTTCTCCGGGGAAGCTTCCCTCGCGATCACGGCAAAATAAAGCTGGAGCCCGTAGCCCGGGAAAACAGCCTACTTCTTGCGGCGGGCGCCAGCTGGCGGCGGGTCGATGGCGCCGGCCCTGACCCGGACAGGTTTCAGGGCCGGTGCATCGGCATCCTTGACGATCGTCAACGCGCGCGGAAAGAAATGATTGTTGTGCTGGCCGCGTCCGATGTTGAGGAACGCGGTCCCGGGCAAACGCTTCTCCAGCATCGACAGCACGCGCCGCAACGAGGGTCCGTCGAACGCGTCCATGGCTTCGTCGATGATCACCCATTTCGGCTGCCGCAAGGCGAGCCTGGCAAAGGCCAGCGAACGCTGTTCGTCATCGGCCAGCTCATGCTCCCAGCGCGCGCTTCGGTCGAGTGAGGATGACAGCCGTCCAAGCCCGACCTCGTCAAGCACCGCCGAAATGTCGGCGTCATTCGCCGGCGCAGTTCCGTTCGGGTGATCGAGAACCTCGCGCAACGTACCGGCCGGGAAATACGGGACGCGCGGCACGAATATGGGGGTCTCTCCCGCCGGCAGGCCGATCCGTCCGCTCCCCCATGGCCACAGGCCGGCAATGGCGCGGAAGAACAACGTCTTGCCGGCGCCCGGGTCGCCGGTGATCATGACGCGCTCGCCGGGGCGGATTTCGACATGCTGGTCGGCGAGCCTGGTGCAGCCGTCCCGCGAGGCTACTTCGAGCTTCTCGAAAGTCAGGCTGCCATTGGCGTTTTCGCCGAAGGCAATGCGCCTTTCCTTGTCGTGCAGCAAATCGGTTTCATCGAGCGCGATGCGGAAGTCGGCGACGCGCATCAGCGTGGCGCGCCAGTCGGCAATGCCGCCGATGTTGTTGATGAACCAGCGCAGGGAAGAGTGGACCTGGTTGAAGGCGCCGACCGCCATCATCAGCCCGCCAAAGCTGATATCGCCCGAGAAATAGACCGGCGAAGCGACCAGGATGGGTGCCACGACGGTGATCCAGCCATAGGTGTCGGTCACCCAGGACAGGTTGATCTGGGCGCTGTAGATGCGCCGCATGGCGCCCAGCACCGTATCAAGATCGAGCCCGAGCCGTCGCCTGGCGTCGGCCTCGCCATGGTACAGCGCAATGGCATCGACATTCTCGTTGACGCGCACCATCGACGAGCGCAACTCCGCTTCCCGCGTGTAGCGGTCGCTGTTGAGGCGGATGAGTGGCCGTCCGACCAGCCAGCTCAGCCATGAGGCGGTGCCGGCATAAAGGATGGCGGCCCAGACCATGTAGCCCGGTATGGCCAGCGAGGTGCCGCCGATATTAAACACGAAGCCCGAAGACAACTGCCACAACACGCCGACGAAGGACACCAGCAGGATGCATGACTGCAGCAACCCGACGCCGAGATCGGTCGACAGGTCCGACAGATGGGCGGCATCCTGCTGCATGCGCTGATCGGGATTGACACCGATGGCGCCGGCATTGGCCAGCCGGAAGGCGCGCGCCGGCCGCATCCATTGGTCGATCAGATCCACCGTCAACGCCTCGCGCAGCTTCAGCCTGATCATCTGGTTGAGCCAGGTCTGGCCGATATTGAGCACTAGAAGCCCGCCGGCGATTGCCGCAAAGACGAGAAGCTGGTGCAGGAAGGCGGCCATGTCACGGCGCGCAAGCGCATCGTAGAAAGGCTGATTCCAGCGGTTGAGCATGACCTGGCCGATCGACGTCGCGATGATGACGGCCATGATGCCGACCGACATCCAGAGCAGTGTCTTGCGAACCGGCGATCCTCTCAGCGCCTGCCTGATCGTCGCCACCTGATCGCGCAGGCTGCTGGCTTCGACCGCCACGGCAACCGGCTGAACGGTGACGGCATTGTACGGTTGGTCAGCCATACCCGAGGTCCTTGCGTTCAATGACAGTGCTGACACCGGATGGAGAGACTTGAAGGCATCCGTCGTTCAAATGGGTCGCGAGCCCACTTGCGACAGATAGGTAGGGAAAAGACCCTGGACGTTCTTGCCGCGATCACGAAGCCGTCACCCGTGCAGCCGATGGCCTGGCATCCGAGGCCTCACTCTGACGGCCGAGCCGGGTGGCGCCATGTGGCGATAGCACCGGCACGAAGACGCGGCGCGAGGCGCGCTGGACGACCGGCACGCCTTGATAGAGCCGTTTCTGCGCCTCGACGACGATGACACCGGAAAAGATCGGCCAAAGCCGCCGGCCGACGCGCTCCAGCACATTGTGGAAGCGCATCATGAAGCGCCGCCGCGACGGTGGGAAGAACAGCGCGTCGGACCAGGACGCAGGCGTGAAATTCGTCTCGCGCAGCAGTTCCGTGAGCTGGCCGCGCGAGAAAGGCCGGCCATTGCCGAATGGCGTATGCTCGAAGCGCGCCCAGACGCCGCGCCGGTTGGGCACGACGATGACGACGCGCCCCGCCGGCGACAGCACCCGCCAGATCTCGTTCAGCGTTTCACGCGGATTTTCGACATGCTCGAGCGAATGGACGAGCAGCATGCGGTCGATGCAGGAATCGACCAGCGGCAGTTCCTCGTCGAAGACCAATGCCGTCGCCGTCGGCCCCGTCGCCGGCCACACCACGGCGCCTTGTGTTGCCGGCATGAAGGCGAAGACCCGCTCGGCATCGGTGCCGAAGCGCTCCAGCCACGGCAAGGTGTAGCCGAGGCCAACCAGCCGCTCGTTGGGTACGGCAGCCCATATCGATGACAACGCCATGGTGATCGAGCGCTCGGCGAACCGGCCGAGCGTTGTCGAATAGAAGGAGCGAAGATCGACGATGTCGGAATGCATGCGAGGGATGTAGCCGTGATATCGGCGGGTTTCAACAAAAGGCCTCGATGAGCCTGACATTCCGGGACGTTGTTGAACATCCCGGGATGACATCGGCGCGCCGTCGCCCTATGTCTGCGGCGACAACGGAGAGATGCGATGCCGGTCGAAATCGAACAATTCATGTGCCGCAGCGACAATTTCGGCGTGCTGGTACATGACCCCAAAAGCGGCCAGACCGCGATCATCGACGCGCCCGAAGAAGCGCCGATCCTGGCCGCGCTCAAGCGCACCGGCTGGACCCCGACGATGATCCTGACCACGCATCACCATGTCGATCACGTCGAGGCCAATCTGGCGCTGAAGGAGCGCTTCAAGCTGCGCATCGTCGGCCCGGAAGCGGAAAAGGCGAAGATTCCCGGCATCGACGAAACCGTCGAAGAGGGTTCCGTCATTCATCTCGGCGATGAGCGGATCGAGGTGATCGCCACACCCGGCCACACCGCCGGCCACGTCTCCTACTACTTGCCGTCATCGAAGGTGGCGTTCACCGCCGACACGCTGTTTGCGCTGGGTTGCGGGCGGCTGTTCGAATGCAAGCCGCCGGTGATGTACGAGTCGCTGAAGAAGCTTGCAGCGCTTCCCGCCGCCACAACAATCCATTGCGGCCACGAATACACGCTCTCCAACGCCCGTTTCGCGCTGACCGTCGACCCGACCAATTCGGCGTTGAAGGAACGCGCCGCCAGGATCGAGGCGCTGCGGGCCGACAACAAGCCGACGCTGCCGACGACGATCGGCGAGGAACTGTCGACCAATCCGTTCCTGCGCTGGCACGATCCGGCAATCCGCAAACATCTTGGGCTGGAGAAAGCTTCGGACGCCGAGGTGTTCGCCGAAATCCGCAAGCGCAAGGACAATTTCTAAGCAAGGCCCAGAACCCATGACCAGCGCAGCCGAAATCATCGCGATCCTCGGTCTGAAGCCGCATCCGGAAGGCGGCTGGTATGCGGAGACGTTTCGCGATGGCGCCGGCGGCGCGCGCGGCCACTCAACCGCGATCTATTTCCTGCTCGAGCAGCACCAGGTATCGGCCTGGCATCGGGTCAGGGACGCGACCGAGGTCTGGCACTTCCATGCCGGGGCCCCGCTGGCCTTGTCGATGAGTGAGGAAGATGGCGCCGTGTTCGAGCAGGTGCTCGGCATCGAGCTGGCGGCGGGCGAGCGGCCGCAGATCGTCGTGCCGGCAGGCTGGTGGCAATCGGCGCGCAGCCTGGGCGAATGGACGCTGGTCGGTTGCACCGTCGCACCGGGCTTTGAATTTGCCACCTTCGAGTTGGCCGAGCCGGGCTGGCAGCCGAAACAATCCTAATTCAGCAAGAACCCAAGGGTAATCGCCAGCTGGGCGGCGTAGTAGAGAACCCAGACCGAAAACCGCATCCAGACGCGGTGCGGCGAGATGGCGGCCACTAGGAATTTTTCTGCGGCGAGCAACCCGTCCGATGCCATGAACAGCAGCGCACCGCCGACAATCGAGACGCTGCTTGTCGTCAGCGCCGAAACGCCCATGGCCAGGATGGCCGCGATATAGGCGACGATCGGGACGCGCAGGCCGGGACCGACACGCCGCCAGAGCGCCACCAGCATGACGAGCGCGAACACGGCCATGGCCAGCGCAATCGCCCCACGCCACGATTCGGCGCCAAGCAGTTCCAGGCCGCCACCGCTGCGCAGGAACAGCGCGACATAGACGATGTGGGCGACGAGAAAACTGGCGAGCCCGCCGAGAAAGGCCTTTTCGCCGTCGCGCGAAAGGAAGGCGTCGCCAACGGCACTGAGCGTGAGCGCGGCGACCAGCAGCAGCGGGCCGCCTTGCAGCGCCGCCAGCACGGCAAGCATTGCCACGGCAAGCGTCTTTGCCGCTGAACGGGCGAGCGTCGGCGGCATGCCAAGCGTGAAAGCGTAGATCACCGCCGCCACCAGCGAAAAGATCAGCGTCGCATTGGAGTTGGCGTCGATGCCGCCTGGAAACGGCATCGTCATGCCTTGGCTCCGCTTTCGGTAACGGCCGGCTTGCGCAAGAACAGCGACTTTGCCGCCAGTGCCGCCCCGCCGGTGATCAGCACGCAGGCGGCCAGGATGCGCAGCGACGGCTCGGCAACGCCCGCCGCGATCAGCACCAGCGTCGACAAAAGCGGCGCGGCATAGCTTGCCGCGCCGAGCACCTGGATGTTGCCGCGCTTGACGCCGATGTCCCAGGCGTAGAAAGCCGCCCCGACCGGCATCAGGCCAAGCCCGAGCACGGCCAGCCATTGGCTGGCACCCTCAGGCAGCACCGTTTGTTCCAGCGCCAGGTGGCAGGCGAGCGACAGCACCGCGGTGGCGGCGCAGAACCAGGTGACGATGCTGGTCGGCACCGACGGGAAGCGCCGCGACAAAAGCGAATAGGACGACCACAGCACCGCGCAGACGGCCGCCATGGCATAGCCGAAGGCGTAACGGGCGTCGAAGGCGAGGCCGCCGCCCTTGGTGACAATCAGCACGGTGCCGGCAAGGCCGAGCAGCGCGCCGACGACATGGTTCCAGGCCAGGCGCTCGCCCGGCATCAGCGCCGAACCAAGCACGATCAGCAGCGGCCACAGATAGGCGATCAGGCTCGCCTCCACCGCCGGCGCATTGCGCAGCGCGGTGAAATAGAAGAAGTGGTAGCCGAACAGCCCGGCAATGCCGATCAGCCAGACCTGCGGCGGTATCTTCTGGCTCTTGTCGGCGGCCGGCATGAACAGCCGCGCGACAAGCCCAACCCCGGTGCCGATCGAGAAGGTGATCGCCGACAGCAGAAACGGCGGGACTTTTCCGGATGCATCCGTGAGCAGCGCCAGCAGCGCCCACATGGCGACCGCAGAAAAGCCGATGAGTGTTGCGCGCCCCATTCTGTCTCCAGTGGCGCCCATTCTGTCCCAGTGGCGCGCCTATTGTATCGCTTCGAAACGCCTGGCGCTGATGGTCAATGTGCCGATCTGCGTTCCGACCGTGGCGTGGACCGGCGCATATACGCCGGTTTGGCCGAGCGGCGCAAACGTCACCATCATGCGGCTGCGGTTCTTCAGATAGTTGAGCGCCTTGCGGCCCTTGCGGTAGCCCGCCACCGGCTCGAAACCCATCCGGCAGGTGATCGTATCGCCCTTGTAGCCCGGCACCGAGATCGTGCCTTTCGAAGCGTAGCTCAGCGTCAGATCGGCGCGCATCTCGCCGTCGTAAAACTTCACCTTGCGGCCGCAGACCTGGTCGAGACTGTCGGCATGGATGACGGTGGCGGCCATCGGATCGAGTACCGATGCCAGGTCGCTGGCGCCAAGCGGCACCCAGCTCTTGGGATCGCGCTTGTCCGGCGCCGGAATAACCTGCGTCGAGGTAACCGTGCCATTGGCAAAGCGGATATCGACCACCGAAGCCTTCTTGCCGGAGGTGTAATCGGCACGGAACGCTTGTGGCACCATCTTCTTGCCCGAAATCGTGCCCTTGGACGAGACCGTGCCCTGCGTATCGTCGAACAGCTTGGCGAGACCGGCAGCGCTGACGCTGCCTTCGATCGCGTAGGCGCCGTTCTCATAGTGGCTGGAAAACGTTGATTTCGCTATGGAAAGACCAAGGAACGACACCGTGTACTCGCCCTTGAACGACTGCGGCGAGGCCGCTGTGGCGGCGGACGGCAAGGCAATGGCAAGCACGGCGGCAAGGGCGTGAGACGAACGAAGCATGGCGGCATCGGGTCCTTGATTTTTGGCCGGAGGCGGGCAACTCCGGGCTGGCATGTCCCTATGAGACCGCTTATAGGATGAATTCCGGCCTTAGTATGAAATGCCGGGCGCGTCCGTAGGCATGCCGGAGCTTGACGCACCAGCGAAATGCAACTATGGAACGCCAACTTTTTCCATAAGGCCGCCTGACCAGAACCGCGCGCCACCCGGCGTGGGAACAAAGGTTTGGCAGACCCCGAGAACTGAAGGTTAGAACAATGTCCCGCACCTGCGAACTCACTGCCAAGGCAGTCATGTCCGGCAACAATGTGAGCCACGCCAACAACAAGACCAAGCGTCGCTTCCTGCCGAACCTCGTCAAAGTGACGCTGATTTCAGAAGCGCTGAACCAGAACGTGCGCCTGCGCATTTCCGCCAACGCGCTGCGTTCGGTCGAACATCGCGGTGGTCTCGATGCCTTCCTGGCCAAGGCCGACGTCGCGGAGCTGTCGCAGCGCGCGCGTCTGCTCAAGAAGCAGATCGCCAAGAAGCTCGCCGACCAGCCGGCTGCTTAACATCGTTCAAAGGCGGGGGACGACCGCCTGAGCATCGGATCGAACCCGCAAGGTTTCGGCAATCCGATGCTCAAATACGAAGCGAGCACCGCCCGAATAGGCATGATGCTCCGCTGGTTCCATTACCCAGGATAAAAAAATGAATTCCTTTTCGCGATACCTGCCATTCGTGGCCGCCATGGCGCTTGTCGTCGTGGCGTCGAACATTCTCGTGCAGTTCCCGATGCAGGGACAGATCGGCGGCCTGTCGCTGGCCGACCTGCTGACCTGGGGTGCCTTCACCTATCCCTTCTCGTTCCTGGTCACCGATCTCGCCAACCGCCGCTACGGGCCTGCCGTGGCACGCAGGATCGTCTTTGTCGGCTTCATGACGGCGGTTGTCTGCTCGATCCTCATCCCGCCCTTCCTGTTCCGCCACGGCCTGATCGAATTCGAGACCGCGGCCGACCGGCTGGTGCGCATCGCGGCGGCGTCCGGTGCGGCGTTCCTCTGCGCGCAATTGCTTGACGTGACCGTGTTCAACCGGCTGCGCCGGCAGAGCTGGTGGCGGGCGCCGATCGTCGGCACGCTGGTCGGGTCGGTGTTCGACACCGCCGTGTTCTTTACCGTCGCCTTCTATGCCGCTTTCGCCTTCGCTGGTCCCAACGACAGTTTCGCGCTCGAAACCGCACCGCTGATGGGCGTCTTCCATGTCGACACCATGCGCTGGATCTCCTGGGCACTTGGCGACCTCAGCGTGAAGCTGATCATTGCCGTTGTGGCGCTCATCCCCTACCGGCTGCTCGCCGCCCGCTGGAGCCAGCCGGCGGTTGCGGTCTAGGCCGTGATCCCGAACCGAAGGACCGCGTCAGCGAAAAGTGGAGTCCGGTTTTCGGATAAGATCACGGCCAAGCAGAGAGTAAGCCCGTGATCCCCTGGGTCCAGCTAGACTCCGCGAAGACACCCGACGGCGCGCAGGAACTGCGCCTCAAGCGGCGCGGTTCCGAATTCTCGATCATGCTCGGCAGCAACGAGCTGATGAACAGCCGCCTCAGCGGCTCCGAGGAAGCGCTGGCAAAACTGTCATGCCAAAGGATTGCCGGCCATCGGCAACCGAGGATCCTGATCGGCGGGCTCGGCATGGGTTTTACGCTGCGCGCCGCACTCGCCGAACTCAGCAATGATGCAGGCATCGTTGTAGCGGAGCTGGTGCCGGCGGTCGTTGCCTGGGCCTGCGGCCCGATGGCGGAGGTGTTTGGCGGCTGCCTCGACGATCCGCGCGTCACCGTTGAGGAGACCGACGTCGGGCAGCTGATACGGTCGGAGCCCACAGCCTGGGACGCCATCCTGCTCGATGTCGACAACGGCCCGGAAGGCATTGTCCACAAGTCCAACGATGCGCTTTACAGCCTGCAGGGCCTCGGAGCCGCACGCACCGCCCTCAGGCCGGGTGGCGTGCTGGCGGTGTGGTCGCAAGGCCCCGACAGCGGCTTCACGCGGCGGCTGAAGCAGGCAGGTTTCGTGGTCGAGGAGGTCAACACGCGCGCCAACGGCAAGCGTGGCGCGCGCCATGTCATCTGGATCGCCACCAACGGCTCACGACCCTGATCGGAAGCCGGACAGCAGATCGGTTTACTTCGACTTCTGGAGTTCCGCCGCAAGGGCTTCCAGCAGCCCACGGGTTCCTTCCTCTCGTCCCTTGGCGGAATCGACACCGTCGAAAAAGGCGCCTTGCTCGGTATAGGTCAGCCGCGTGCCATTGCCCGAGGGCGTCAGCTCGACGGTGGTCAGCGATGCCGACATTGGCTGCGGCCCGATTGCCATCCGGTAGGAAAACACGATGCGCTGATCGGCAACGATGTCCTGGAACTGCGCGTCCAGGCGGACTTCCGGACCACCGGCATAGCTGAATCGCGACACCTCGCCACCGCCGACACGAAAATCGAAGCTGAATTCGGCGATGGCAAAACCATCGCCTTCGACCCGCCAGCGCCGCACCGTCGCCTTGTCGGCGAAGGCATGGAAGACGCGGGTCGGCGACTGCGGATAGGTCCGCTCGATGGTGAATGTTGAGTGGATGACGGAATGCTCGTCTTTCACGGGGGCGACCTGGTTCATCTCTGTTCGTCCTTTTCCTGATCTCGAACTTTCGGGGACAATTGGTCTGTCTCGGCCAGGATCTGGCCAAGACGGTCGAGGTGACGTTCCGCCGGTATGCGGCGTTCGGTGATCCAGTCGGCGAGCGGGGCAAGCCCGCCCGGTTCGATCCGGCAGGTGCGCACCCGCCCGATCTTTTCGCTACGGATCAGCCCGCAGGCTTCCAGCGTCTGCAGATGTTGCAACACGGCGGCGAACGTCATGCCGAATGGCTCCGCCAGCTGGCTGACGGTGGCCGGTCCGCGGCTCAACCTTTCCAGGATCTGGCGGCGGGTGGGCTCGACCAGAGCCCGCAAGATGCTGTCGATCTCGGAATAGTTAAGCATGGACTTGAGTATTTATCCACCAGCATCAATTGTCAAGTCGGGACTAAAGTGTTTTGACAGAGCGTGGCGGCCCACGTCCCGAAAGCGGGAAGGCGGCAGAGACACGAATGAGGAATGATGCGAGAGCGACCGCAGGTCGATGCTGACTATGCTGGCCGGGGGCGGGAAGGTTGTATCCGTTTCACTTGAGCGTCAGGGAGAAGCCACCAGCGCCGAATGAGTCGAAATAGGTCTTGAAGGGCAAACTGTCAGGTGCCGTATCGAGATTCCCGGAACGGCTTGCCTTTGCCAGGCTTAGCTCTGGCTCAGCGTGAAAACATGTTGCTCATGCTCGATATCCCGTAAGCGGTATTTGCCCAGATCGACCAATGGCATGTCGACCTCCCGCGCAATGGTATCCGAAATGAGCACGAGGCGGTCGAGGCTCTTTGCAAGCTCCAACAGGCGACTGGCACGGTTCACCGCAGGACCGATGACTGTAAAGTCAAGCCGGCGGGAGGCGCCCACATTGCCGTACGCGACCTCGCCCATATGCAGGGCGAGACCATGGGTGACAGGCGCTTCGCCACGTTCCCGGCGCTCGGCATTGGCAGTGTCGGTCCTTCGGCCAAGTTCCTGGGCCGCCGCCAGCGCCATGCGGCAAGCTCCTGCTCGATCATGCTCAGCCGTGGTGGGGAAGATGGCCAGCACCGCATCGCCCATGAATTTGAGGATCTCTCCGCCATGGGCTTCCACGACTTCGCCGATGGTCTCGAACCATGAATTCAGGTACCGCAAGACATCCGGGATATCGGTTTGCTCCGACAGAACGGTAAAGCCGCGAAGATCGGCGAACCAAATGGCTGCCTCGATTAATTCCAGACCTCCCCGATCCACCCGGCCCTCGATGATGCGCTGTCCTGCGCGAGGACCGACATAGGTATCGAGCAGGTCGATTGCGATACGGCGCAGAACGTGACGCTCGATATAGGGGCTCAGGATCTTGGACGCCAATTCCAGTCGCTCAAGATGGGTGTCGTCAAACCCTCCAGTATTGTCGGTGGCAAAGGAGATCACTGCAGTTCGCGATTGATCCAGGAACGGGAGCGAATACATCACGTAATCCGTTGCTCCCTCTGACCACAGTTCTTCCAGCAACGGCATGTCCTGAAGGGGCTCGTTGAGCCTTCGGCGGAATGGTCGCGCAGTTTCGTCGACGATGCGCGTCGGACTATTCAGATAGGCGTGAGATGTTGCGGCGGTCGCCCTGTCACTCTTGCGCAAGGACTGGCTTTCATGGGTCCAGATATGTTGCCATCCACTGACCTCGGGGTGCAGGACCTCCAGCGCAAGAGAGGAGCGCGAAAGCGGAACTCCCGATTGGACAATCATGGGGCAGAAACTGGCAAACAGGGTCTTTACGCTGTCCTGTAACGGACGTTCAGCCAGCCATCGTGCGACGTCTTCCATAAACTCTTTCTTTCTCCGCGACCGCAGCGACCCAAGCATCAACCGGAATTTGGTACGTCGAACACTGCCGATTTTACCATAGTGCCCAGCTTCGTTCCGACAGTAATTCAAAAGCTGCATTTCTAACCACATTCAGATTATGGCGACCAATCAATATGCTCGCCATCGCGAGGACAGGGGTCATCGATCCGGAACCAACTGCGAAGGTCCCGGAAGGCACCGCCAGACTGAAACTCATGATTGCAGCGCAGCTTGCCAAAACGGGGTTGGCAAATGGTGCATGCGGCCCGCAGCAGATATCCTCGGCGTCGCGCTCAATCCTGATGCAGGATGAATTCCAGATAGAGGTTGCGCTGCAGGATCGAGTGGTTGTCGTCGGAGACCAGCGACACCATCAGCGCGCCGTCGTCGCGGGTCCAGACGTCGAGCCCTTCCATATTGTCGATCTGGTAGCCCATGTCGGCTTCCAGCAGCACCGGCCCGTCGGCGACGACGCCCTTCTCGACGCTCTCGCCATAGATGCGCCGCAGCCGCATCTTGACGCCCCTGGCCATCGAGAAGCTGCGCTCCAGCAACAGCAGGTCGCCATCCGGCAGGAAGGCGCCGTCGGTGATGTCGAAATCGCCGTTGCGCTTGACGGTGAAGACGCCCTTGTGCGGCCCTTCGATGATGGCGGCATAGATGTTGCCGGCCTTGTCGAGGCTCTTTTCCGACACCACGACCAGCCCGCCCTCATGCTGGCCGTTGGCATTGGCATGGGTAACGGTCTCGAAACCGCGATTCTGGCGCAGTTCCCGAGACGGAACCAGGAAGTCCAGCTGTTTGAACGGCGCCTTCATGTCAGCCGGATCGATCTTGAACTGGGCAACGCGTTGGTTGCGCTCGAAGCCAACGGTGGCGATGCCATCCTTGACCGCGAGGCCTTCGGCGTCGACCTCCCACTTCTTGTCGATCGCCTGGCCCGCTTCGTCGACCATCTGCTGCATGCGGAAATTCTGGATGCCGGACGGCCGCTTGTCGGCGTCGCGGACCACCGTTCCGAAGAACCAGAAGCCGGTGTCGGCAACGCCGATGAAATCGCTGCCGGCTTTGAGAAAACGGAAGGCCGACAGCGCACCGAAATCGCGCGTCGGCGAGGTCATCTCCAGCCCGCCGACGAATTCGAACGGGCCGAACTGTTTGTCGGCGCGGCCAATCTGGAATTCGGTGATCGGGCGAGCAGAGATTTCAACCGGTTCGACCGAGGTCGACCCGGCCGAACCGGCTTGTGCCGAAGCCACGCCGGCAAGCAGGGCGATGGCGGCGAAAAGCGTCTGCTGGAAGCCGCCGCGCGAAAAGATCATCCGGCGCGCCGCATGCCGCCGCGCCGCGTGTCGCGCGCGCTTTCCTCGGCGAACAGCGAAGCCAGTTGCTCGGTCATGGCGCCGGCCAGTTCCTCGGCATCGACGATGGTGACGGCGCGCCTGTAATAGCGGGTGACGTCATGGCCGATGCCGATGGCCAGCAGTTCCACCGGCGAGCGCGTCTCGATCAGTTCGATGACGGCGCGCAGATGGCGCTCGAGATAATTGCCCGGATTGACCGACAGCGTCGAATCGTCGACCGGCGCGCCGTCCGAGATCATCATCAGGATCTTGCGCTGTTCCGGCCGCGCGATCAGCCGGTTGTGCGCCCACAGCAGCGCCTCGCCGTCGATGTTTTCCTTGAGCAGGCCCTCGCGCATCATTAGGCCGAGATTGCGCCGTGCTCGCCGCCACGGATGATCGGCGGATTTGTAGATGATGTGGCGCAAATCGTTGAGCCGGCCCGGGTTCGGCGGCTTGCCGTCCTTCAGCCACTTCTCGCGCGCCTGCCCGCCCTTCCAGGCCCGCGTGGTGAAGCCGAGGATCTCGACCGACACGCCACAGCGCTCCAGCGTCCGCGCCAGGATGTCGGCGCAGGTGGCGGCAACCGTGATCGGCCGGCCGCGCATCGAGCCGGAATTGTCGAGCACCAGCGTCACCACCGTGTCGCGGAATTTGGTGTCGCGTTCCTGCTTGAAGGACAGCGGCTGCATCGGGTCGATGACGACGCGCACCAGCCGCGCCGGGTCGAGGTAACCCTCTTCCAGGTCGAAATCCCAGGACCGGTTCTGCTGCGCCATCAGCCGCCGCTGCAGCCGGTTGGCCAGCCGCCCGACGACGCCGGACAGATTGGCAAGCTGCTTGTCGAGGAAGGCACGCAGCCGGTCGAGCTCTTCCTCTTCGCAAAGCTCCTCGGCCCCCACCGTTTCGTCAAAAGCGGTGGTGAAGACCTTGTAGTCGATTTCCTTCGGCAGATTGGTGAAGGGATTGTCGTTGCGGCGCGCCTCGCCGGGCGTTTCGGCATCCGCATCGTCATCGTCGGACAGATCGTCGGCGGTGGCGTCGGACGCTTCCGTCTCCGCCGACTGCTCGTCGTCGGCGGACGCCTCGGCATCCTCGGACTGCGACTGTTCGGAGCCGGAATCCTCTTCGCCGCCCTCCTCGCTCTGCTCCTCGCCCTGCGGCTGGTTGTCGTCATTGTCCTCGGAGTCTTCGGTCTCCTGGTCGTCGCCGAGTTCCTCGGCCATTTCCATGGAGGCGAGCATCTCGCGCACGACGCGGGCGAAGGCCTGCTGGTCGTCGAGCTTGGCCGAAAGTCCGTCGAGATCGGCGCTCGCCTTTTCCTCGACCCAGGGCCGCCAGAGCTCGACCAGCCGCTCGCCGCTCTTCGGGATCGGCCGGCCGGTCAGCTTCTCGCGCACCATCAGCGCCAGCGCTTCCTCGATCGGCGCGTCGGCTTTGTCCTTCACGTCGACGAGATTGGCCTTGGCGTATTTGTCCTCAAGCATCGAACCGATATTGTCGGCGACGCCTTGCATGGCACGGCTGCCGATCGCCTCGACACGGGCCTGCTCGACCGCATCGTAGACGGCGCGGGCCTGCTTGCCCTCCGGCGCCAGCTTGGTGTGGATGCGCGCGTCGTGACAGGCGCGCTTCAGGGCCATGGAATCGCCGAGGCCGCGAGTGATGGCGATGTCGGTCTTCGACGCCTTCTTCGGAAGCTCGGGCAGCCGCGCCCGGCTGCCGGCAAGTGCCGGCCTGTCCTTGGCGAAGCCGACTTCGAGCTCCTTGTCGCCGGCGATGGCACGCATGCAGACGGTGACGGCGCGCTTGAAGCTGTCGGCTTCAGACCCCGTCTTCGACTTGTTGCGCGTGTTGTCGCCCGGACCCGCCATCGAGACTCTGCTTAGCCCAGCACCACATTGGCAGCTGATTCCGGCAGATCCTCGCCAAAGGCGCGCTGGTAGAACTCGGCGACCACCGAGCGCTCGAGCTCATCGCACTTGTTGAGGAAGGTCAGCCGGAACGCCATTCCGATATTGCCGAAAATCTCGGCATTCTCGGCCCAGGTGATGACAGTACGCGGGCTCATCACGGTCGACAAATCGCCGTTGATGAAGGCCGAGCGCGTCATGTCGGCGACGCGCACCATCTTGTTGACGATGTCCTTGCCCTTGGCATCGCGATAGTGCTTGGCCTTGGCCAGCACGATGTTCACTTCATTGTCGTGCGGCAGGTAGTTCAGCGTGGTGACGATCGACCAGCGGTCCATCTGCGCCTGGTTGATCTGCTGGGTGCCATGATAGAGGCCGGTGGTGTCGCCGAGACCCACCGTGTTGGCGGTCGAGAACAGCCGGAACGCCGGATGCGGACGGATGACCCGGCTCTGGTCGAGCAGCGTCAGCCGGCCCGACGATTCCAGCACGCGCTGGATGACGAACATCACGTCCGGACGGCCGGCGTCATACTCGTCGAAGCACAGCGCGACGTTGTGCTGGTAGGCCCAGGGCAGGATGCCGTCGCGGAATTCGGTGATCTGCAAGCCGTCCTTGACGACGATCGCGTCCTTGCCGACGAGATCGATACGGCTGACATGGCTGTCGAGGTTGACGCGCACGCAAGGCCAGTTGAGGCGGGCGGCGACCTGTTCGATATGGGTCGACTTGCCGGTGCCGTGATAGCCCGACACCATGACGCGGCGGTTGTAGGCAAAGCCCGCAAGGATCGCCATCGTCGTGTTCTTGTCGAACAGATAGTCCGGATCGATGTCGGGCACGTGCTCGCTGGTTACCGAATAGGCCGGCACCACCATCTTGGACTCGAACCCGAATTTCTCCTTCACCGACACCGTCGTGTCGGGCAGGTTGGCGATGTCGCGATCGACCTTGTTCATATCTCTCAACGTCTCCACGGGCGAAAAGCCTGATTTCGCCGGCAATCGATTTTGTCCGGGGGCGGTCTTAGAGCCTTTTCCAACCTTATGAAAGTTGGAAAACGACACGGACCCTATGGTCGCTCAGCACAGGCCCGCCTGTTTGAGCACGCGATAGGCCTGCAGCACATCGCGGAACCGGTCTTCCGAACCTCTGTCGCCACCATTCGCATCCGGATGGTGACGCTTCACCAGTTCCTTATAGCGCGCCTTGATCTCCTTGCCAGTCGCCTTTGTATCAAGGCCAAGCGTTTCCAGCGCCTTGGCCTCAAGCGGCTTGGCCTTGCGCTCGCGCGCCTCGCGCGGATCCTTTGGCCCCTTGAACAGGTCGAATGGGTCGCGCATGCGGTTGTAGTAGCCGGCGCGGCCGGAGCGCATCTGCGCCACGTCGGGCGACGAACGCGTCGAGGCGCCGTTGACGCCCATCTTCCAGGTCGGCCGGTGGCCGGTCATCGCTTCCTTCTGGAAGCGCGCGACCTCGGTGTCCGGCACGCCGGAAAAATAGTTGAAGCCCTTGTTGTACTCGCGCACATGGTCGAAGCAGAAGCGGAAATACTCGCCCTCCTTCATGCGCCCGACCGGCGCACGATGGGTGCCAGCCTCCTTGCAGCCGTCCCACTGGCAGATCGGCGAGTGCGACTTCAGCTCCGCGTCCTTGTCGGGGCGGACGCGAATCTTCTCGAAATATTTGGGATACGGCTTCATCTCACCCATTTATGGGGCGTTCGCAAATGCGAAACAAGAATTGACATTTTCGCGATGATCGCCCTAACCGCTGAATCGCGGCATAAAGCAGGCGAATGGCTGATTTTGTTGCGCGGCAGTGGCTTTTGCGACGACCGAATGCGGTTTGTGGGCTGCTGCGCCAGCCATATGTGGTGAAGGGAGACGGCGATGTCCATACAGGCGACCATGGAAGACAAGCTCAACAAGGCATTTTCGCCGGACCGGCTGGTCATCATCAACGAAAGCCATCTGCATGCCGGGCATCACCATCATGGCTCCGACCATCACGGCGCCTATGACGGCACCGGCGAGACGCATTTTCGCGTCCGCGTCGTCTCTTCCGCCTTTGCCGGCATGAGCCGCATCGACCGCCACCGCGCCGTTAACGAATTGCTTGCCGACGAACTGAAGGCCGGCATGCATGCGCTGGCGATCGAACCGGCGGCTCCCGGCGAAAAGACCCGCTGGTAGGTCGGTCGGTTCCGTCTTCGCCGGGCTCAGAGCACCGCTTCGATGAGAAACGGTCCCGGCCGCGACAGGGCGCTGTCCAGCAGCGCTTCGAAGCGCTCGCAGGTGTCGGCGCGGGCCGCCTCTACACCCATGCCCTTGGCTAGGGAAACCCAGTCCAGCGACGGATGGTCGAGATCGAGCATTCGCCTGGCGTTCTCGCCGATCGCCTCGACACCGACATTGCGCATCTCGCCATGCAGGATCGCATAGGTCCGGTTGGAAAAGACGATCGTGACCACGTCGAGATTTTCCCTGGCCTGCGTCCACAGCCCCTGCACCGTGTACATGCCGCTGCCGTCGGCCTCCAGATTGATCACCTTGCGGCCGGGACAGGCGATCGCTGCTCCGGTCGCCAGCGGAATGCCTTCGCCGATCGATCCGCCTGTGGTCATCATGTAATCGTGCGGCGCGGCAAAGGCCGACAGGGCGAAGAAACGCCGCGCCGAGGTGACCGCCTCGTCGCAGACGATCGCATCGGCCGGCAGCTTGCGCGCCACCGACAGCGCGATCGCATCCTCCGTCAGTCTGCCGCTCGGCTTTGCCTCGTCGGGAAAGGCGGTTGCGAACACCGTCTGCTGTGACGGCTTGATGCCAAGTTCGTCGCGAAGCGCCTCAAGTGCCGCATGCAGATCCTCGCCATGGGCGGCCAGCGTCAGCACCTGGCAACTCTCGCGAACGAGCCGTCCCGGTTTTCCCGGATAGGCGAAGAAGGCGACCGGCTCCCTCGCCCCGACCAGGACCAGAACGTCGATATCCCTGAGCAGTGCCGTCGCCGCATCGATCGGATAGGGGATGCGGGTCGGCGCGACACGCCCACGCCCGCGTTGCATCCGGGCGATCAGGACCTCGCTGAACAGACGGACATCGCTGCCTGTCGAGATCTGCCCGGCGATGGCAAGTGCATCCGCTCTCGCCGCCCGCCCGCGAACGATGATGCCCGCCCGACCCGGAGCGGCACGGATGGCTGCGGCGACCGTGCGCACGGCGTCCATGTCGATGGCCGGCGGCGGCGCCAGCATCACCTTGCCGGGCGAAACGGTGCCGACCTCGCCCCAGGCGGCGTCCGCCGGCAGGATCAGGGTCGCGATGCCGGGAGGCGTCAACGAGGCGCGGAAGGCCGACTCGGTCGCCGGCGCGACATCGTCTGGGCCAGCGATGCGGCGCACCCAGTTCGACATCGGCGCCGCAAGGCTCTCGATATCGCTCGTGAGCGGAGCATCGAGCGGCAGATGATAGGAAGCGTGGTCGCCGACAATGTTGATCATCGGGCTCAGGGCGCGCCGGGCATTGTGCATATTGGCCAGGCCGTTGGCCAAACCCGGACCGGTATGCAGCAGCGTCGCGGCGGGACGATCGGTCATGCGCGCATAGCCATCGGCGGCACCGGTCACCACACCCTCGAACAGGCCGAGCACGCAACGCATCTGCGGTTTCCGGTCAAGCGCTGCAACGAAATGCATTTCGGACGTGCCGGGGTTGGCGAAGCAGACCGTCACGTCATTGGCCAGCAGCACGTCACACAGGACATCGGCGCCGTTCATGAAATTCTCTCCCGCTTGACCATCGAAGAGAGCAATTGCACCGGCAGGCGCCCGCGCAGCAATATCCCGCCAGCACTTTTGATCTGATCCAGTTCCTCTGACCCCTGCCTCGTTGGGGACAGAGATCACCCAACTGTCGATTTCAGGAACGCCAGCGTCGCGGCGGTCAGTGCATCGCCATCCTCGCCGAAATCGCGGTTGATCGACATGTGCGTATAGGCGCTGCCGTCGAACACCGTAACCTTGGTGCCGGTGGCGCGCAGGCGCGCGGCAAAGGCCTTCGACTCCTCGCCACGGCCCGAAGCGCGCGAATAGGCGATAAAGGTCGGCGGATGTTTATGGCCATCGACGTAATTGGCAGGTGACAGCGCAGCCCATTGCGTGGGGTCGGAAAAGACACGCGCATAGGCCCGGACCAAGCCGCCATTCCTGGAAAGTGAGGCAAGGTCATAGGCCCTTGTGTCGTCGAGGATGAGCGCAGCTATGCCAGGCAACCCACCGCGCATGCTGGTCAATGCAATGAGATGGCAGCCGGCCGAATGGCCCATGCCGACAATGCGGTTCGGGTCGCCGCCATGCCGGGCGATGTTGGCGCGCACATAGGCATAGGCCTTTTCGACATCTCCGGCCTGGGTCGCGACATCGGCCTCGGGCAACATGCGATAGTCGATGGAGACGAAGCAGAAGCCGTTGGCGAGCAGGAAGGCCGGCTTGGCGTTGACCTGGCTGCGTTTGCCGAACTGCCAGGCACCACCATGGACGAAAAAGACGACCGGCAGCCCGGTTGCACCATCGGGCGCATAGATGTCGAGCTTGGCCGGCCCGTAATCGAAGGTTTTTGGCGCGGGTTGTCGCGGCCACCAAGCGGCCGATGCTCCCAATGGCAGCATCGCCGCCATGGAGGCCAGAATGAGGCTTCGTCGATCGATCATCATGGTCTCCCGACCGCGTAGACCAACAGTGCCCGCAGGCGCCACGAGCGTCCAGTTAAGGATTGGTAATACCCAGAGGTCTGGCTCGGCGATCGATCATCGATCCGACCGTCGAATGGCACTCGAGCTTTTGGGTGCTCATCCGCTGTAGGCCGGATCAACCGGGCTTCGTCGAACTCGCATCGGGTCGCAACTCTCGCAGCATCAGGCCATATCAAATGCGCTGCCCTTGCAGTTCAGTTCACGAAATCAATATCTACCCCTTGACGGTCTCATCTGGCCATCACCACCTAAGTTTTTGGGCAAGCATTTTAGTCACATGGGTGGTGTCCCGGGTTTCAATGCCAGATGCACGCGCTCTCCTCCATGTGAAGGGAACCACAATGCGTCCCGGCAGTTGAATATATGATGAGCCAGCTGACAGCCAGAACGGCTCTGAGGGCAGAGTATCATGCGCGAGAATGAGTCCGACGTCTTCGATCTGTTTTCGGAGATCTATGCGAACGCGGCCCAGGAAGAAATCAGCCTCCAGCAATATCTCCTTGCTTGCCGAGAGGACAAATCGATGTATGCCTCGGCGCCTGAACGGATGGTCGAGGCAATCGGTGAGCCGAACCTGGTCGACACCAGCAAGGACGAACGGCTCGGCCGCATTTTCTCGAACCGCACCGTTAAGATCTATCCCTCCTTCTCCGACTTCTACGGAATGGAGGAAACGATTGAGCGCATCGCCGGATATTTCCGCTATGCCTCCCAGGGACTCGAGGAGCGCAAGCAGATCCTCTACCTCCTCGGCCCTGTCGGCGGCGGCAAATCCTCTCTGGCCGAACGGCTGAAGAAATTGATGGAGCAGCGCCCGATCTACACGCTGAAGGTCGGGAACCAGATCAGCCCGGTTTTCGAATCGCCACTTGGCCTTTTCCATCCCGATCGCATGGGCGACCTGCTGCAGGATAAATACGGCATAGCCCGACGCCGGCTGAACGGGCTCATCTCGCCATGGGCGGCCAAGCGCCTCGACGAATTGTCCGGTGACATTTCCAAGTTCAGCGTGGTCAAGCTGATGCCCTCGCGATTGCGCCAGATCGGCATCGCCAAGACCGAGCCCGGCGATGAGAACAATCAGGACGTCTCGGCCCTGGTCGGCAAGGTCGACATCCGGCAATTGGAAAATTTCAGCCAGTCCGATCCGGACGCCTATTCCTATAGCGGCGGACTGAACCGGACCACCCAGGGCCTGCTCGAATTCGTGGAAATGTTCAAGGCGCCCATCAAGGTCCTGCATCCGCTGCTGACCGCGACCCAGGAGGGCAGCTACAACGGTACCGAGAATTTCGGCGCCTTTCCCTATCAGGGCATCATCGTGGCCCATTCCAACGAATCGGAATGGCAACAGTTCAAGAACAACAAGAACAACGAGGCCTTTCTCGACCGCATCCTCGTGGTCAAGGTGCCGTATTGCCTGCGGATCACCGAAGAGAGGCAGATTTACGAAAAGCTGCTGCGGGAGAGCGAATTGGCCGCCAGCCCCTGCGCTCCCGAGGTGCTGGACATTCTCAGCCGGTTCACCGTCTCGACCCGCCTGGCCGAGCATGACAATTCGCCACTCTACACCAAGATGCGCGCCTATGACGGCGAGAACCTGAAGGACGTCGACCCCAGGGCGAAGTCGGTTCAGGAATATCGCGACGCCGCCGGCGTCGCCGAAGGCATGACCGGCGTCAGCACACGCTTCGCCTTCAAGATCCTGTCGCAGACATTCAACTACGATACGAAGGAGGTGGCTGCCGATCCGGTGCATCTGATGTACATCCTGGAAGAGGCGATCAAGCGCGAGCAGTTTCCAAAGGAGACGGAAGCAGCCTATCTCGAGTTCATCAAGTCGGAACTGGCAACGCGCTATGCCGAGTTCATCGGTCACGAAATCCAGAAGGCCTATCTGGAATCATACAGCGAATATGGCCAGAACCTCTTCGACCGCTACATCGCCTATGCCGATGCCTGGATTGAGGATCAGGACTACAAGGATCCCGATACCGGACAGGTTCTCAATCGCGAGGTATTGGAGAAGGAATTGTCGCAGGTCGAAAAGCCGGCCGGCATCGCCAATCCCAAGGACTTCCGCAACGAGGTGGTGAAGTTCACGTTGCGCGCGCGCGCAAGAAACCACGACCGCAACCCGTCATGGACCAGTTATGAAAAACTCCGCGAAGTCATCGAGAAGCGGATGTTCGGACAGGTCGAGGATCTCTTGCCGGTGATCAGCTTCGGTTCCAAGCAGGACAGCGTCACGGAAAAACGCCACAATGAATTCGTGCAGCGCATGGTCGAGCGCGGCTACACTCAGCGGCAGGTGCGCCGCCTTGTGGACTGGTACATGCGAGTGAACAAGGCGGGCTGAGAGGGCCCGGGTGGTTCCATGCCGATCTTCATCGACCGCCGCCTGAATCCAAAGGACAAGAGCCTCGGCAATCGCCAGCGCTTTCTGAGGCGTGCGCGCGAGGAACTGAAGCGGAGCCTACGCGATCAGATCCGCACCGGCAGGATCGCCGACGTGGATGCCGAGCACGCCGTGCCCATGCCCGAAAGAGGAACGGCCGAGCCGAGCTTCAACAACGCCAGGAACAGCGGCAGACGCCAGCACATCCTGCCGGGCAACAGGCATTTCTCCCCTGGAGACCTGATTCCCAAGCCCGGCCAGGGCGGCGGCGCGGGAGCGTCGTCCCCGGGAAACACGGCGTCTGAAGACGACTTTCGTTTTGTGCTGTCACGCGAAGAGGTGCTCGATCTTTTTTTCGAGGATCTCGAACTCCCAGATATGGTCAAGCTCAACCTCAAGGAGATCCTTGCCTTCAAGCCGCGCCGGGCTGGCTTCGCCGCTACCGGTTCACCGACCAACATCAATGTTGGGCGCACGATGCGTAACAGCCACGGCCGACGCATTGCGCTGAGGCGCCCTAAGCAGGAGGAGTTGGACGCGATCCTCAAGGAAATCGCCATGCTTGAGGTGGTGGCATCCAGCGAAGCGGCGCGCCAGCGCATTGCGGCATTGCGCGAGGAGCTTGATCGGCTGGAGCGGCGGCGCAGGCGAATCGCCTATGTCGATCCGGTCGACATCCGATTTAACCGCTTCGATTCCCGACCTGTGCCGAACGCCAATGCCGTCATGTTCTGTCTGATGGATGTGTCCGGCTCGATGGGCGAGCGCGAAAAGGATCTGGCCAAGCGCTTCTTCGTGCTCCTGCACCTGTTCTTGAAACGGCGCTACGACCGCATCGAGATCGTCTTCATCCGCCACACGCACCTGGCCCAGGAGGTCGATGAGGAAACATTTTTCTACAACACGCAAAGCGGCGGCACTGTCGTTTCCACCGCGCTGGAGGAAATGCACCGCATTATTGCCGAACGTTACCCCGCCCACGAATGGAACATCTACGCCGCCCAGGCCTCGGACGGCGACAATTTCGCCGGCGATTCCGAGCGATGCATGGCATTGCTCAACGGCAAGCTCATGCGGCTGTGCCAGTATTTTGCCTATGTCGAGATCATTGACGAGCGTGAAGCCCATATCTTCGGCTCGACCGAAAACGGGACATCGCTATGGCGTGCTTATGGCGAAATCGACCTGAGATGGCCGAACTTCCAGATGAGCCGCATCGCCACGCCCGCCGATATCTGCCCGGTCTTTCGCCAGCTCTTCGGCAGACAGCCGGCTCCCCTTAAGCGAGCGTGAGGGGGTTCGATGGCCAGACAAGCCAGTAAATCCAGCCTGCTTTTTTCAGGGTCCGACTGGGATTTCAAAACATTGTCGCGGACCTATGACGCGATCGAGGCAATCGCGGTCGAAGAGCTTCATCTCGATACCTACCCCGTGCAAATGGAGATCATCTCCTCCCAACAGATGCTCGACGCCTATTCGTCGGTCGGCATGCCACTGATGTACCGTCACTGGTCTTTCGGCAAACATTTCCTCCACCAGGACCTGCTGTATCGCAAAGGCGGGCGAGGGCTTGCCTATGAACTGGTCATCAATTCCAATCCCTGCATCGTCTACCTGATGGAGGAAAACACCATGGCCCTGCAGGCCTTGGTGACGGCCCATGCTGCGCTCGGGCACAACCATTTCTTCAAGAACAATCAGTTGTTCAAGCAGTGGACGGACGCTGGGGCGATCCTCAGCTACCTGGACTTCGCCAAGGGCTACATTGTCCGTTGCGAGGAGCGGCACGGCCTCGCCGCGGTCGAGGCTGTTCTCGATTCCGCCCACGCGTTGATGGCGCAGGGTGTGTTCCGCTATCACCGGCCGCCGAAGCTGTCGTCGGTACGGCAGCGCGAAGGGCTTCGCGAGCGCCTC
>NZ_JBHUGZ010000019.1:0-205076 GCF_042682145.1 Mesorhizobium newzealandense
CCCTTACCGCGTCAGCCTCTTGTAGGTCATGCGGTGCGGGTTGACGGCATCCGGCCCGAGGCGGCGGATCTTGTCCTGCTCGTAATCCTCGAAATTGCCCTCGAACCATTCGACATGGCTATCGCCCTCGAAGGCGAGGATATGCGTCGCCAGGCGGTCGAGGAACATACGATCGTGCGAGATGATGACCGCGCAGCCACCAAAATTTTCCAGCGCGTCTTCGAGCGCCGCCAGCGTTTCCGTATCGAGATCGTTGGTCGGCTCGTCAAGCAGCAGCACGTTGCCGCCGGTCTTCAGCATCTTGGCCAGGTGCACGCGGTTGCGCTGGCCCCCGGAGAGATTGCCGACCTTCTGCTGCTGGTCGCCGCCACGGAAGTTGAACGAGGCGCAATAGGCACGCGTGTTGGCCTCGAACTTGCCGAGCTTGACCACTTCGGCGCCGCCGGAAATCTCTTCCCAAACCGTCTTTGACGGATCGAGCGCATCGCGGCTCTGGTCGACATAGCCGAGCTTGACCGTTTCGCCGACGCGGACAGAGCCGGCATCCGGCTTTTCCTGGCCGGTGATCATGCGAAACAGCGTCGTCTTGCCGGCGCCGTTCGGACCGATGACGCCGACGATGCCGCCGGGCGGCAGCTTGAATTCCAGGCCGTCGATCAACAGCGTATCGCCAAAGCCCTTCGACAGGCCTTCGGCCTCGATCACCACATTGCCGAGCCGCTCGCCATGCGGAATGACGATCTGTGTGTCGCTCGGACGCCGCTTGTCGGCGGCATCCAGCAGATCCTGGAACGCCTGGATACGCGCCTTGGACTTGGTCTGGCGGGCTTTCGGGCTGGACTGGATCCACTCGCGCTCGCGGCCGATGGCGCGCTGGCGGGCGTCATCCTCTCGGCCTTCCTGCTTGAGCCGCTTGGCCTTGGCTTCGAGGTATTTGGTGTAGTTGCCCTCATAGGGAATGCCGCGGCCGCGGTCGAGTTCGAGGATCCAGCCGGTGACATTGTCGAGGAAGTAGCGATCGTGGGTGATGATCATCACGGCGCCCGGATAGGCGCGCAGATGCTTTTCCAGCCACGCCGTGGTTTCGGCGTCGAGATGGTTGGTCGGTTCGTCGAGCAGCAGCAGGTCAGGCTGGCGCAGCAGAAGCTGGCAAAGCGCCACGCGGCGGCGCTCGCCGCCGGACAGCTTGGTGACCTCGGCTTCCTTGGGCGGGCAGCCCAGCGCTTCCATCGCCATCTCGACCTGTTGTTCGAGATCCCACAGGTTCAGCCGGTCCATCTCGTCCTGGAGTTTGGCCGACTCGTCGGCCGTCTCGTCGGAATAGTTCATCATCAATTCGTTGTAGCGTTCGATGACGGCGGTCTTGGCGGCAACGCCTTCCATGATGTTCTCGAACACGGTCTTGGCCGGATCGAGCGCCGGCTCCTGTGCCAGGTAGCCGACGGTGGCGCCTTCGGCCAGCCACGCCTCGCCGTTCCACTCCTTGTCGAGCCCGGCCATGATCTTGAGGATCGTCGACTTGCCCGAGCCGTTGGGGCCGAGGATGCCGATCTTGGCATCCGGATAGAAGGACAGATGGATGTTCTCGAGCACCTTCTTGGTGCCATAGGCCTTGTTGAGGCCGGCCATGTGATAGATGAACTGGCGTGCCACGCGCGCTTTCCCTGAAAAACTGACTGGCCCAGAGAAACTGACTGGATTTGTCAAATTGAATGGAGGTTGGCCGCTATGTAGGCGATGCGGCGGCGAACGGCAATCGCTTTTGCCTCATCTAGCCGGCCACACGCGGAAGTGTCCGCCAACCGCTGAAGTTTTCCACCGGCCACGGGACGCGATGAAAGCTCCGTTAACCCTTCCGCGTCAAAACAGGTTCGAGGCGGACTCGCTGGTTTGTCGCGATTCCTAAGAGAAGAGATCGGATCGACGGCGTTGCTGAACAGTTTCCTGCTCCTTGCCGAGGCGGTCGTCTACTTCAGCGTCATGGTGACGCTCTTCCGGATCAGGAAGCGCACTGGCCTCGGCGTCTTCGTCTGCGCGCTCGGCGTCATGCACTTTCTCGAGACCTACCTCGCCAGCGTTTTCTACGTCGCCTTGCCGTTCGGCATGGTCTCGCCCGGCTCGGCGGTGCTGTTTTCGGGCAAGCTGGTGATGCTTTTGCTGCTCTACATGAAAGAGGATGCCGCCACCGTCCGCCAGCCGATCTATGGCCTGCTGCTCGGCAACGCGCTGATGATCGGACTGGTGCTGCTGTTGCGCCTGCATGCCATCGCCCCGCTTCCCGACGGCAGGCTCCCCGACATCGGCTTCATCGACCAGATGGGCTGGCTGATGGTGTGGGGCACGACACTGCTGTTCGTCGACGCCATCCTGATCATACTGCTCTATGAAAAGCTCGGGCGTCCTCTGCGCAAGGCACAGTTCGCGCGCGTCCTGATTTCGGTCGCCTGCGTGCTCACCTTCGACCAGGTGGGGTTCTTCACCGCGCTGCATTTCGTCGCCGGCGCGCCGATCGCGGTGTTCTTCGGCGGCTGGTTCGCCAAGATGGCCGCCGCGCTGATCTTCAGCACCATGCTGGTAGCCTATCTCAGATGGTTCGAGGAACGCCAGATCGCGGTGCCGCGCGGACTGACCGACATCTTCGACACGCTGACCTATCGCGAGCGCTACGAAGCGCTGGTCGAACATGTCGGCCGTGACGGCCTGACCGGTCTGCTGCACAGGGGTCGCTTCGACAGCGATGGAGAAGCCGCGGTTCAGGTCAGCCTGCGCACAGCCAGGCCGCTCAGCCTGCTGATCATCGATGTCGACCATTTCAAGTCGATCAATGACCGGTTCGGCCATGCCGAAGGCGACAAGGTGCTGAAAGCGGTTGCAACCCTGCTCGGCGATGCGGCAAGCGCCGAAGACCAGGTGTTCCGGATCGGCGGCGAGGAATTCGCCATTCTCAGTTCGCGCCCGCACTCGGTGGCCAGGCTGTTTGGCGAAAGCATCCGCCACGCCGTCAAGGCCTCCGCCAACACCAGCCGCTTCGAGCTGACCGTCAGCGCCGGCGTGTCCAGCGTCGGCGAAACGACGCGCTGCCTTGCCGATCTGTTCGCGCTTGCCGACCAGCGCCTCTACAAGGCGAAGTCGACCGGGCGCGACCGCGTCGTCGGCGAACCGGGCGGCCACGAAGCCGACACTCCCGTCGCATGGACCCAATCCGCTCAAATCTAGAGCACGATCCCGAAAGTGGAATCCGGTTTCGGATAGAATCGTGCTGCGCAAGCTATGTGCGCTTACGGCGACTTCTTCTGCCGCCGAATGCCGGCCACCGTGGAAACCGCCATCAGCGCGATCGACAGCCATTTCAGCGCGGTGATGATCGGCCCGGCGTCGACGTCGTAGGCGATGAACAGCAGGATGCCCGGCACCAGCAGGCCGCACATGATCAGCATGATGCGGTTGATCTGCCAGGACACTTTTGACGCCAACGCCTCGTCGCCGGGCGCGGAAACCAGCGCCCCCCGCACTGCCTTGCTGGCCACCAGCACAGCCGAAAGGCGCATCGAAACCGGCAGGCCAAGGCCGATGATGAGGAAGGCGTAAGCCGCCAGCAGCAGCGAAAACTTCAGCGCGCTGGTTTCTGCCGGCACCGGGAACAGCACTGCCGCCAGCGGCAGGAAGACGCCGAAAATGCCGAGCGCCGCGATGATGATGAAGATCACCGCATTGACGATCGTGAACATCTGGTAGGTGCCGGCGCCGATCGGTTCGGAGAGCGTTCGCATCCGCGCCCATTCGGCGTCGGTATAGGAAAAGCCCGGCCATTCCATGCGGCCGTCGCTGATCGCGACCATGCCCTTGGCCCAGAAAGCCAGCCGCGCCAGCGCGCTGCTCGTCATGCCATCCATTGCGACCCCCGCCCGAATGATGTGCAACGCAACATAGCACCACGATGCTGCAGAGCGACAGTCCGGTGTCTGCGTTCCGCCAGCGCTTACTGGAATCCGATCGCGTCGACGGTGCCGGTCGGGCAGCCGGCCTTGTTGGTCGGCACCGAAGCCAGCAGCAGGTCCTTGAGCGAGCTGTTGGGGCCGATCGGGCCGGCAAGGCCGAGCGTCAGTTCGCCGATCAGCCGCCTGCCGCTCGACGGATCGATGACGCAGGAGACGCGCACCCGGTCTCCTGCCCCGGCGCCAAAGGCGCCGTCGAAGGCGCCACGGATCTGGTCCGCCGTCAGTTTCCCACCAATGTTCTTGGCAAAGAGATCCCGCACCGGCGAGCCGTTCACCGCACGCATCAGATTGAGCGCGTCGGAGAAATAGTCTTGCTGGCTCTTGCCGTAGCAGGTGCCGTGCTTGATCCACTCATGCCGTTCGAGATGGGAGGCTGTCCCTGGCATCACCTGATCAAGTTCCGTGCGGGTATCGGCCTCCAGGGTGACCGGCGGCAGGTCTTTCCAGTGTGCCGGATTGTCGTTGGCCTTGTCGGCTGCAGTCGCCTGGCAATAGAAATTGCCGTTCGGCTGCGGCCACAGCCCGTGCAAGGTGAAATGCGTGGCGTCGAAATCGCCAGCGCTCTGTGCCTTGCATTCGGTCTTGCTCGACTTGGTCTCGCAGAAGGCCGGCTGCCAGCTCAGCGCGAAGACATATTCAGGCTTGCCCGACGCCGCCGGCTTGCCTTGCCCGCCAGGTGCTGCCGGCACTGTCGCGGCGCTGCTGCCGGAGACATGGCCGCAACTGACTTTCACCCAGCGGCGCTCCGGATCGGCGCCCGGCACCAGGATGAGATAATGCGTCGGCGCATCCTTGTTGCCGGCAAGCAGCTGGTAGCTCTGTCCGGCATCGGTCGAGACATTGCCGGGGTTCTTGCCGTTCTTGATGGCTTGCGTCGCCGGACAGGCCGCATCGGCAACGAAAGTCCCGCTCATCTTGACGTCGGCATGCGCAGCGTTGGCCAGCGACGCCGCCAGCATGGCCAATCCGAAAACAACAGCAATGCGCATAGGGAATCCCCGCTGAAGAAAGTGGCGACAGACTGAAGCTGTCTCCATGTCAGAATTGCGATATTTTGCTGGCCAAACGCAAGAAACATCGTCGCCGAAAATCTGCCGAAGCGGATTGACGCAAAACCGGCACCGGCGCAAACAAAGCTGGCGCCACGGTGGCGGCCAGAGCCTGGAGACCGAGCGCATGTCATTCAGCCAGCAGCGCGTGGTTGCCTCGCCGACCGGTGCCGATCTCAATCTTTTCGTCAGGCAGGCCGATGGCCGGCCACGTGCCGTCGTCCAGATCAACCACGGGCTGGCCGAGCACGCCGCGCGCTATGCCCGCTTTGCCGATTTTCTCGGGCCACGCGGCTTCCATGTCTATGTCCACGACCATCGCGGCCACGGCGCAACCAAGGCCCCCGATGCGCCGCTCGGCAGATTCGCCGACAGGGACGGCTCCGCCAAGGTGATCGCCGATGTCGACGCCATTCATGATCTCATTGCCCGCGAACAGCCGAACCTGCCGGTCATCCTTTTCGGCCATTCGATGGGCGCGTCCGTTGCGCTGAACTTCCTTTTGAGGCACTCGCCACGGGTTCATGGCGCGGCGATCTGGAACGGCAATTTCTCGCAAGGCCTGCTCGGCCAGCTTGCCTTGGGTATCCTTGGCTGGGAAAGGATGCGGCTGGGCTCGGATGTCCCCTCGCGCCTGCTGCCGAAACTTACCTTCCAGGCCTGGGGCAAGGCGGTGCCCAACCACCGCACGCTGTTCGACTGGCTGTCACGCGACGCGGCGGAAGTGGCGAAATACACCGCCGATCCGCTCTGCGGCTGGGATGCCTCGGTGTCGATGTGGCGCGACGTCGTCGGCATGGCGCTGAACGGCGGCAAGGATGCTGGCTTCGCCGGCATCAGGCGCGACCTCCCCGTCAGCATCGTCGGCGGCGAGAAAGACCCCGCATCGGATTGCGGCAAGGGGATCACCCACCTTGCCAATCGCATGCGCAAGATGGGCTTTTCGAATCTCGTTTCAAAGGTTTACGCCGACACCCGCCACGAAAGCCTGAACGAGGTGAACCGCGACATCATCATGGTCGATTTCGCGGCCTGGGCCGAAACCGTGCTGAAGCGATGAAGGCTTGGCCCAGCGCAAGGGCCGTGACAGCAGCGCAAGGTGTTGATAGTGCATGACGCCCCAAAGTGTGCAGCGGTTTTGGGACAACGACATGCACAACAGAAAATCCGCTGCGGTTCCGACCAATTCTGGTGATTTATGGCCGAACCCCCGCTGAAAGGCGTCCGCGTCGTCGAACTCGCCCGCATCCTTGCCGGGCCCTGGGCCGGGCAATTGCTTGCCGATCTCGGCGCCGACGTCATCAAGGTCGAAAGCCCCGATGGTGGCGACGACACCCGCAAATGGGGCCCGCCTTTCGTCATGGGCAAGGACGGCGAGAACCTGTCGGCCGCCTACTACCATTCCTGCAATCGCGGCAAGCGCTCCATCGCCATCGATTTCTCGACGCCGGAGGGCGCCGAGACCGTGCGCCGGCTGGTCGAGAGTTCGGATGTGCTGATCGAGAACTTCAAGCTCGGGGGCCTCAAGAAATACGGCCTCGATTTCGGCAGCCTGAAGAAAATCAACCCCCGCCTCGTCTATTGCTCGATCACCGGCTTCGGCCAGGATGGGCCCTACGCGCCACGCGCCGGCTATGATTTCATCATCCAGGCCATGGCCGGCATGATGTCGATCACCGGCGAGGTCGGACGTGAGCCGCAAAAGGCCGGCGTCGCTATCTCCGATATCTTCACCGGTCTTTATTCGGTCATCGCCATCCAGGCGGCGCTTCGCCATGCCGAACAGACCGGCGAAGGCCAGCACATCGACATGGCACTCTTCGACACCCAGATCTCGGCGCTCGGCAACCAGAACCTGAACTATCTCGTCTCCGGAAAATCGCCGGTGCAGATGGGCAATGCGCATATGAACATCGCGCCTTACGAGGTGGTGCCGGTCAGGGATGGCCACATCATCCTGGCCGTCGGCAATGACGGCCAGTTCGCCAAATTCTGTGCCGCAGTCGGATTGGACGATTTGCCTGCAAATCCCGACTTCGCCACCAATCCTGCCCGGGTCGCCAACCGGGTCAAGCTGCGCGAACACATGATCGAGGCCCTGAAGATTTTTGATCGTGATCCGCTGCTGGCAAGGCTGGAAGCGGCCAGCGTGCCGGCGAGCCCGATCAACACGATCGGCCAGATGTTTGCCGACCCGCAGACCATCGCCCGCGGCATGCGGCTCGACCTCGACGACGGCCATGGCAATCTTCTGCCGTCGGTGCGCGCGCCGATGGTCATGTCCGGCACGCCGCTCGTCTATGAGCGTCCCTCGCCGCGCCTGGGCGAGCACACGCAAGAAATCCTTGCCGAACTGGAGAAGTCTGGACAATGAAGACCGGCGGACAACTGATCGTCGACGCGCTCGAAGCCAACGGCACCGACCGCATCTATTGCGTGCCCGGCGAATCCTACCTGGCGGTGCTCGACGCGCTGCACGATTCAGCGATCCGCACCATCGTCTGCCGCCAGGAAGGTGGCGCCGCCATGATGGCCGATTGCCACGGCCGCCTGACCGGCAAGCCCGGCATCTGCTTCGTCACCCGCGGCCCCGGCGCCACCAACGCCTCGGCCGGCATCCACATCGCCATGCAGGATTCGATACCCGTGATCCTGTTCATCGGCCAGGTCGCCAGTCACGCCAAGGAGCGCGAGGCCTTCCAGGAGGTGGACTACAAGCGGTTTTTCGGCGACATCGCCAAATGGGTGGTCGAGATCGACGATGCCTCGCGCATCCCGGAATTCGTCACCCGCGCCTTCGCTGTGGCGACATCGGGCCGTCCCGGCCCGGTGGTCATCTCGCTGCCGGAAGACATGCTGACCAGTATCGTCGAAGCGCCCGCTGCCTTGCCGCACACAGCGGTTGAAACCCGGCCGGGCGAAGCCGAACTCGACGCGCTGCAGGAATTGCTGGCCAAGGCCAAGCGGCCGTTCGTCATTCTCGGCGGCACGCGCTGGGACGCCGGGGCCGTCGCGCGGATGCGCTCGATCGCCGAGGCGTGGTCGCTGCCGGTCGGCTGTTCCTTCCGCCGCCAGATGCTGTTCGACCACCTGCATCCGAACTATGCCGGCGACGTCGGCATCGGCATCAATCCGAAGCTGGCCACAGTGATCAAGCAGGCCGATCTCGTACTGCTGATCGGCGGCCGCATGGGCGAAATGCCATCGTCCGACTATACGCTCTTGAAAAGCCCCTACCCCAACCAGACGCTGGTCCATATCCACGCCGACGCCGGCGAGCTCGGCCGCGTCTACCGGCCGGCATTGGCGATCAACGCCTCGCCGGCTGCATTTGTCGAAGCTTTCGCCAAGCGCAAGCCGGCCTCAGCGCCGACCTGGGCAGCAGAGACGCCAAATCTGCATGCCGCCTATCTCGACTGGTCGACGCCGCCGGAAAGCGGCCCCGGCCCGGTCCAGATGGGGCTGATCATGAACTATCTCGAAAAGATGTTGCCCGACGACGCCATCCTCACCAACGGCGCCGGCAATTACGCCACCTGGGTGCACCGCTTCCACCGCTTCCGCCGCTTCGCCACGCAGGCAGCACCGACGTCAGGCTCGATGGGCTATGGCACCCCTGCCGCAGTCGCCGCGAAAGAACTCTTTCCGGAGCGCACCGTGGTCGCCTTCGCCGGCGACGGCTGCTTCCTGATGAATGGGCAGGAGTTCGCCACCGCCGTCCAGTATGACCTGCCGATCGTCGTCGTCGTCGTCAACAACGGCATCTACGGCACCATCCGCATGCATCAGGAGCGCGAATATCCTGGCCGCGTCGTCGCCACCGATCTCAAGAACCCCGACTTCGCGGCCTTGGCTCGCGCCTATGGCGGCCACGGCGAGACGGTCGAGAAGACGGCGGATTTCGCCGCGGCCTTCGAGCGTGCCCGCGCCAGCGGCAAGCCGGCGATCGTCGAAATCCGGCTCGACCCGGAAGCAATCACGCCGACCCGGACGATGACCCAGATACGCGACAAGGCATGATCGAACAAAAAAGGGGCGGTCGCCCGCCCCTTTTGTCCGATATGGCTTGCGCTATTTCGCGGTCTCGATCTGGCCGCGGATTTCGCCGTCCTTGTTGGCCGCCGTGTGCACGTTGACATAGTCCTTGCCAGCGATCAGGTCGGCGGCCTGCGCGTCGGTCAGGACAGCCGAACCCTTGATCGGGCTCTTCAACTTGCCTTTGAACGGGATCGCCACTCCGGCGTTTTCACCAATCGCGGCCGGGCCGTGAATGTGTCCGGCGGTGGCTGGCCCGCTCAGCCCGGAATATTTGACGTTCCAGCTGAGCTTCTTGGTAACCGTGTCGAAGGTGAGAGCGGCCGTGCCCTTGCCTTTCGTGGTGACCGGCGGGTTCTGCTGGGCCCCGTCGAGCGTCGCTTTCAGCTTCACCGTCTCGGCCAGGGCCGGCGATGCCATGAGGAAGGACGCCGAGATGGCCAGGGCCGAAAGCATTGGTGCCAAGGAATGGATACGCATGAGACTCTCCGTTTGCTGGATGACATCCTCCACGGCTCCCCGGCGCGCGGATGTATCGACAGAACGCTTACAGGCGTGGATGGCTCCGCGCGAGTAACGCTTCCGTGCAAACTGTCGGACCGCGATGTCCCGGACGTTCGAAGGGCGGCGTCAGACCGCCGCTAGCGCCTGCGTCAGGTCGGCGATCAGATCGTCCGGATGCTCGACACCGATCGACAGCCTGACCGTGGTCTCCAGCACACCGATGCGCTGGCGCACGTCGAAGGGAATGCCCGAATGGGTCATGGCCGCCGGATGGCTGGCCAGCGATTCCGTTCCGCCAAGGCTCACCGCCAGCTTGAAGATTTGCAGGCCGTTGAGAAAGGCGAAGGCCGCCTTCTCGCCACCCCGTATGTCGAAGGAGAATGTCGAGCCGGCGCCCGTGCATTGCGCCCGGTAGGCGCGGCCCCCCGGCGTGTCCTCGCCCAGGAACGGCAGATAATGCACCTTCTCGACCTTGGCATGATCGCGCAGGAATTCGGCGACCATGCGCGCATTGTCGTTGGCCCGCTCCATGCGGATCGACAGCGTCTCCAGCGAGCGGCCCAGCATCCAGCAGGAATGCGGGTCGAGCTGCGTGCCGATCGCGCCACGCAACGCCTTGATCGGCTTGGTGACCGCCTTGCTGCCCATGGCGGCGCCCGCGATCAGGTCGGAATGGCCGCCGACATACTTGGTCAGCGAATAGACGGACACATCGGCGCCATGTTCGATCGGCCTCTGGAATACCGGTCCGAGCAGCGTGTTGTCGCAGACGACAATCGGCGTCGACCCTTGGCCAGCGCCAATCTCGTCGGCGATCCTGCGCATCAGTGCGATGTCGACCAGGCTGTTTGTTGGATTTGACGGCGTCTCGATCAGGATGACCGAGACACGGCCCTTCGCGACTGCGGCGTCGGCTGCCGCGCGGACCGCGGTCTCGTCGACGCCATCCGCGAAGCCGACAGCACCGATGCCGAAGCCGGAAAGGGTGCGCGTCAAAAGCGTCTCGGTACCGCCATAGAGCGGCTGCGAATGCAGGATGACGTCGCCCGGCCGGGCATAGGCGAGCAGTGTCGTCGCGATCGCCGACATGCCGGATGAAAACAGGATGCAGGCATCCGTCCCCTCGTAGATCGCCAGCCGGTCCTCGACGATCTCGCTGTTGGGATGGTTGAAGCGCGAATAGACCAGACCTGACGCAGTGCCGCTCGGCGGCTCCTTGCGGCCGGACGTATAGTCGAAGAAGTCGCGTCCCTCTTCCGCCGACTTGAACACGAAGGTCGAGGTCAGGAACACAGGCGGCTTGACCGCGCCCTCCGAGAGCTGCGGATCAAAGCCATAGCTCAGCATCAGCGTCTCCGGGTGGAGCTTGTGGTTGCCGATATGGGTTTTCGACGGGCGCGGTGCGGGCATGGTTTTTTCCTGCTCTTCGAGGAGTGTTGCACGGCAATTTATGCGATCCTCTTCGGCCAGTCCTTGCTATTTTTGGGCTTGCATGGCTGCATCTTCGCAACAAATTGCCTGGAGTGGCCGAAAGTGCAGCAGAAGATAGCCGATGATTTCGACCGCAGGATTCTGCGTGAACTGCAGGCCGACGCCCGCATCACCAACAACGAGCTTGCCGAGCGCATCGGCCTGTCGCCGTCACCCTGCCTGCGGCGGGTGCGGCGGCTGGAGGAAACCGGCGTTATCAGAGGCTACACCACGCTGGTCGACCCTGCTGCCTTCGGCTGGAGCATGGTCGCCATCGCCACCGTCCGGCTCAGCCGTCAGAACGAGGACGAGATCGTCATGTTCGAGGACGCGATCCGCGGCTGGGAAGAGGTGCTGGAATGCCACCTCGTCACCGGTTCGCGCGACTATGTGCTGAAGGTGGTGACCGGCAGCCTCGAACTGTACGAGCGCTTCATAAAGGAAAAGATCGCGCGGCTGAAATGCGTCGCCTCGATCGAAACCAGCTTCGTCATGAACACCATAAAGGAACGGCGCCTTTGACACATGGCCAAAGGCGCCGCGCTTGAGATCAAGACGTCGCTGACTAGGCTTACTTGACCGCCTTGTCGGTGATGGCGGTGGTGTAGGCGCCGGTCGGCTCCTTGGTGATGATCTTCTGGTCGAGCAGCGCCTTGGCGGTACGCTCGTAGGTCGCCGGGTCGAGCTTGCCGTCGGCATTGTCGACCAGCTTGGCGACTTCGCTCATCATCCGCTTCTGGTGGTTCTCGTCCTGACCGCCACCGTCCATGACGATGCCTGCGGCTTCGTCATTGTTGTCGATGGCATACTTCCAGCCCTTCATCGAAGCGCGCACGAAACGCACCATCTTGTCCTCGAAGGCCGGATCCTTGAGCTTGTCTTCCGACGCATAGAGCCCGTCCTCGAGCAGGTCGTTGCCCATCGCCGAATAGTTGAACACGGTCAGCTGTTCCGGCTTGTAGCCGGCGTCGATCAGTTGCCAGTACTCATTGTAGGTCATGACCGAGATGCAATCCGCCTGCTTCTGGATCAGCGGCTGCACGTCGAAGCTCTGCTTGAGCACGGTGACGCCGTCCGCGCCGCCATCGGTCTTCAGGCCGAGCTTGTTCATCCAGGCGTAGAACGGATATTCGTTGCCGAAGAACCAGACGCCGAGCGTGTGGCCCTTGAAGTCAGCCTCGGTCTTGATCGGGCCGTCCTTCGGGCAGACCAGCTCCATGCCGGCCTTCTTGAACGGCTGGGCGATGTTGACCAGCGGAACGCCCTTTTCGCGGGCCGCCAGCGCGCCGCCCATCCAGTCGACGATGACATCGGCGCCACCGCCGGCGATCACCTGCTCAGGCGCAATGTCGGGACCGCCCGGCTTGATGTCTACGTCGAGACCCTCGGCCTCATAGAAACCCTTGGCCTTGGCGACATAGTAGCCGGCAAACTGGGCCTGCGTGACCCATTTCAGCTGCAACGTCACCTTGTCGGCGGCCATCGCCTGGAACGCGGCAAGCGACATCGCGCCGGCCAGAACAGGAATAACAAGTCTTTTCATCTTTTTACCCTCTGAAGTTAGTACCCTTAAACCCACCGCCCTATCCACCACGGACAGAGGGATGCCAAAACGTGACGGCTCTTTCGACAAGAGCGACCACGCCATAAAAGACCGAACCCGCAAGTGCTGCAACTGCGATTTCGGCCCAGACCATGTCGATGTTCATCCGCCCGACCTCGGTCGAGATGCGGAAGCCCATACCGACCACGGGCGTGCCGAAGAACTCGGCGACGATCGCGCCGATCAGCGCCAGCGTCGAGTTGATCTTCAGCGCGTTGAAGATGAACGGGGCGGCTGCCGGCAGCCGGAGCTTCAGCAGCGTCTGCCAGTAGCCCGACGCATAGGTACGCATCAGGTCGCGCTCCATATGGCCGGAGGCGGCGAGCCCGGCGACCGTGTTCACCAGCATCGGGAAGAAGGTCATGATGATGACGACGGCCGCCTTGGACTGCCAGTCGAAGCCGAACCACATCACCATGATCGGCGCCACGCCGATGATCGGCAGCGCCGAGACCATGTTGCCGATCGGCAGCAGGCCGCGGCGCAGGAACGGCACGCGATCGGCGAGCACGGCGGTGATGAAGCCGGCGCCGCTGCCCACCACATAGCCGAAGATCACCGCCTTGAAGATGGTCTGCCGGACATCGGCGCCGAGCACCGGCAGTGAGCTGGCGATGCGCACTCCGATGGCACTCGGCGGCGGCAAAAGGATGAAGGGAATGCCGGCGCCACGCGTCACCGCTTCCCAGATGATCAGGATCCAGGCGCCGAAGATTGCGGGGATGATCAGGCGCAACGCAGTCCGCGCCCAGCTTGCCATCGGGCGAAGACCTGACAGGACTGCGACGCAGCGCCAGCCGAGCAGCCATGCGGCGGTCAGCAGCAGGAAATATGGCGCCAGTGCCGTGCCTTCGAAGCCGGATATGCCCGATATCAGCAGCCAGGCGACGAGGTGGGCGCCGACAAACAGCACCGCCGCTTCCGCAAGGCGCGGAATCCTGGTCATCGAGACCAGCGCCGCCAGCACGACCAGGCCGAACATCAAGCCCTTCGTTCCGAGATAGGGGTAGTTGAAGCTCGCTGCCGGCTCGGCAAGCGCTGCCGCTTCCGGCTTCGACATCGCGCCGAGCGCCACCGCGATCAGGCACAGCAAGATGGCCAGCACCGCTTGCCAGGAGGGTTTCAGCCAGTTCATGCCGGCCTCCCGCCCATGGCGCGGTCGACGATGCGCCCGGCAATGCCGACCACCATGACCAGAAGTGCTGCCACCACCGAACCGGCGACCAGCGCCGACCAAATGTCGATCGACTGACTGTAATAGGCGCCTGCCAAAAGCTTGGCGCCGATGCCGGCGACCGCACCTGTCGGCAGTTCGCCGACGATGGCGCCGACGAGGCTTGCCGCCACCGCCACCTTCATCGAGGTGAACAGGAACGGCACCGAGGCCGGCACGCGCAATTTCCAGAAGGTTTGCGAGGCGCTGGCATTGTAGGTGTGCATCAGGTCGAGATGCATGATCTCGGGCGAGCGCAGGCCCTTCACCATGCCGACCGTCACCGGGAAGAACGACAGATAGGTCGAGATCATCGCCTTCGGGATCAGGCCGGTGATGCCGATTGCCGCCAGCACGACGATGATCATCGGCGCCACCGCCAGGATGGGAATGGTCTGCGAGGCGATGATCCACGGCATCAGGCTGCGGTCGAGCGTTGCCACATGCACGATGCCGACAGCGATGATGATGCCGAGCGTAGTGCCGAAAGCGAAGCCAAGCAGCGTCGATGACAGCGTCACCCAGGCGTTGTAGACCAGGCTGCGGTTCGAGGTGATGGGGCGCAGAAACGTGTTTTCGAAGAAGTTCACCGCCACCTGATGCGGCGCCGGCAGCGTCGGCTTCGGCTGCGACAGCGTCTTGCCGATGAATTCACTCAAAGCGGGCGTTTCCCCGGCGCGGCGGTCGAGATCGCGCTGGAACGGCGTGTTAAGGATGACGGCGAAAACATACCAGAGCACGACCACGCCGACGAGGATCGATGTCACCGGAACGAGCTTGTCGCGGAAGCTATCCATCTAGCGGCCCTCCTCTCCTCTCCCCGTCGGGGAGAGGAGGAAGCTCGTCTGCTCTTCCCTCAATCTTCATAGCTGTGCCCTGCGTGCAGACCATCGCGGACGCGCGCGGCGATCGCCAGGAATTCCGGCGTCTCGCGGATGTGGAGCGGCCGCTCCTTCGGCAGCGTCGATTCGATGACATCGCTGACGCGGCCCGGGCGCGGCGACATGACGACGATGCGCGTCGACAGATAGACGGCTTCGGGAATGGAGTGGGTGACGAAGCAGATGGTCTTGTTGGTGCGCCCCCACAGTTCCAGCAATTGCTTGTTGAGGTGGTCGCGCACGATCTCGTCCAGCGCGCCGAACGGCTCGTCCATCAACAGAAGGTCGGCGTCGAAGGCCAGCGCACGCGCAATCGAGGCGCGCTGCTGCATGCCGCCCGACAGCTGCCAGGGATATTTCTTCTCGAAGCCTGAGAGGTTGACGAGGTCGAGCGTGCGCTTGATGCGCTCATCCTGTTCCGCCCTGGACAGGCCCATGATCTCCAGCGGCAGCCCGACATTGCGCTCGATGGTGCGCCAAGGAAACAGCGCCGCGGCCTGGAAGACATAGCCATAGGCGCGTTTCTCGCGCGCCTGTTCGGGCGTCATGCCGTTGATCGAAATCGTCCCCGAGGTCGGCTTCTCCAGATCGGCGATGACGCGCAGCAAGGTGGTCTTGCCGCAGCCCGATGGCCCGATGAAGGAAACGAACTCCCCCTTGCCGATGGTGAGGTCGACATTGGACAGCGCCTGCACCGGCCCGTCATTGGTCTGGAACGTCAGTTCGAGTTTGCTTGCCGCGACGACGGCTGGCGAAATCCCTGTCATCGGCTGCAGCCTGCCCGTTCCCGCCACCGGGGCGCTGGCTGGAATCCGATTGCTTTTATCGCGATGTTGTTTTCCACTCGCCCTGTCCCACTGCCTTTGTCCCACTCAATCGACGCCCGGAGTTTCCCCGATGTCGCCCACTTGTCATCTTATCCGCCCTGAAACCACTTATGAAGGCAAGCAGGGATTGACCTATTTCGCCGGGATCGCCGCTGAAACCGTCGGCTCCTCCGGCATCTGCATGCATATGCTCACCATGCCGCCCGGCGCCCGCGCCAAGGCGCATATGCACGAGAGCCATGAAACGGCGATCTACGTACTCTCCGGCGAAGTCCATACCTGGTACGGCGACCGGCTGGAGCATCATATCGTCGTCAAGGCCGGCGACCTCTTCTATATTCCTGCCGGCGTGCCACATCTGCCGGCCAATCTCAGCGGCGCCCCGTCTTCCGCCGTCATTGCCCGCACCGATCCCAACGAACAGGAAAGCGTCGTCCTGCTGCCGGAACTGGACGCACTTGTCGCTTGAAGCCGACATCGAAGGAGGGGCCGTCACCGGCACCGTCAGGAACATGATTGCAGCGGCCCCATTTCCTCAAGGCCGGGAATGGTCACGAAGAAACCATCCTCCCCCTTGTTGGTGACCACAACGGTCTCGATTGTCGTCCCCGCCTCACCCTCGGCGGAACAGGTCGAAGTAAGCGATTGTGCACCCAGCACCGACGTCAATTGCTGCGCGAACCGGCAGCCGCTGCCATAGGTCTCGATGCCTTCGGCGGTCAGCACGATATAGGCGTCACTGTCCTGATAACCGGCCTTGACGCCGGCACAGCCGACATCATTGCCCCAGGAGCCGGCGAGCACGCCGCTCGCTGCTGCCGGACCAGCGACAACTGCCGCCAGGACCAGTGAAATGAACGCGGCCGAGCGCGCCAAGCTCAAACCCCGGTCGCCGGAATGCCGGTGCGCTCGACCTTGCGCGGCGCAGAAATTTCCTTCCACGTCGACAGGGCGCGGTTGACCGCCGCGTTCGGCTCGCGGCCGACGAACTCGCCATGGCCGGGATTGGCCTTGACGTCGGCCTCCTGGATCGACAATTCGCCACGCGAGAAGACGAAGCGCGGCAGGCCGGTCACCTCGAACCCTTCGAAGACGTTGTAGTCGATGACGGACTGCTGCTTCTTCGAGGAAATCTTCTTCTTGCGCTTCGGATCCCAGACGACGATGTCGGCGTCAGCACCTTCGACGATGGCGCCCTTCTTGGGATACATGTTGAGGATCTTGGCGATGTTCGTCGAGGTCACCGCGACGAACTCGTTCATCGTCAGCCGTCCGGTGTTGACGCCCGTCGTCCACAGCACCGGCATGCGGTCTTCCAGCCCACCAGTGCCGTTCGGGATCTTGGTGAAATCGCCGACGCCGTTGCGTTTCTGCTTGGTGGTGAAGGCGCAATGGTCGGTCGCCACCACCTGCAGCGATCCCGCCTGCAAGCCGGCCCACAGCGAATCCTGGTGCAGCTTGTTGCGGAAGGGCGGGCTCATCACGCGGCGCGCCGCATGGTCCCAGTCCTTGTCGAAATATTCGCTCTCGTCGAGCGTCAGGTGCTGGATCAACGGCTCGCCGAACACCCGCATGCCCTTCTGGCGGGCGCGGCGGATCGCCTCGTGGCTCTGCTCGCAGGAGACATGCACGACATAGAGCGGCACGCCCGCCATGTCGGCGATCATGATGGCGCGGTTGGTCGCCTCGCCTTCCACTTCCGGCGGCCGCGAATAGGCGTGGCCCTCCGGACCATTGTTGCCGGCGGCCAGAAGCTTCTGTGAAAGCGCCGCAACCACGTCGCCATTCTCGGCATGCACCAGCGGCAGCGCGCCAAGGTCGGCGCAGCGCTGGAACGACGCATACATCTCGTCGTCGTCGACCATCAGCGCGCCCTTGTAGGCCATGAAGTGCTTGAACGAGGTGATGCCCTTGTCGACGACGGTGGCCATCTCGTCGAACACCTGCTTGCCCCACCAGGTGATCGCCATGTGGAAGGAGTAGTCGCAGGACGCCTTCGAGGTCTTGTTGTCCCACATCTGCAAGGCTTCGAGCAGCGACTGCTGCGGCGCCGGCAGGCAGAAATCGACCACCATCGTGGTGCCGCCGGCGAGCGCCGCCCGCGTGCCGGATTCGAAATCATCGGCCGAATAGGTTCCCATGAACGGCATTTCGAGATGGGTGTGCGGATCGATGCCGCCCGGCATAACATAGCAGCCGGTGGCGTCGAACTCGTGGTCGCCATGCAGGTCCGAACCGATGGCGACGATCTTGCCGTGCTTGAACAGCACATCGGCCTTCCACGTGCGGTCGGCGGTGACGATGGTGCCGTTCTTGATGACTTTGGTCATTTTCGTGTTCCCTTGTTCTTGGTGGCGCGACTTCTTTTTGATCGCTGCCTTCACCCACTACATCGCCAGATAACAACCTACGGCGTCACCTCGAACACCAATCGACACGTAGCGATCTCCCGTTCGATAAACCAAAAGAAATTCGTGAGGTTGGTACGCCAAAAGGTACCCGTCTCGCTCGTCTGTCACCACTGCGCATCTTTCGACAACCGGTGTCTCGCTCTCCAGATCCGCAATCGTGTCACGTCGATCAACGTCGATCCAGTATGGCTCCACCAATGCTCCACGAAATCGAGCAAGGCCAGCAACGACGACATCTTCGGCTAACGGCACACCCACCAAGTCAGTTCGATCTTTCACGAGCGCGGAATAATCATACTCATCAATTTCCTTGCGGATGAGCGCGAGCAAGGCATCAAAATCGAGGACTTCCTGCTCACCCATCGCTCATCCTACGATCTCCGCCGTCTCCACCACAGCATGGAACAGCACGTCGGCGCCGGCCGACGCCCATTCCTTCGTGATGTCCTCGGCCTCGTTGTGGCTGAGGCCGTCGACGCAGGGGCACATCACCATGGCGGTGGGCGCAACGCGGTTGATCCAGCAGGCGTCATGACCGGCGCCGGAGACGATGTTGCGGTGGGAATAGCCGAGGCGTTCGGCGGCATCGCGGATCGCCTTGACGCAACCGGCGTCGAAGGTGACCGGGTCGAAGGCGCCGACCTGCTCGATCTTGTACTGGATATCGAGCGCCTCGCAGATCGTGTCTATGCCTTCACGGATGCGGCCGTCCATGGCATCCAGCACTTCCTTTTCGGGCGAACGGATGTCGATGGTGAAGATGGTGCGGCCGGCGATGATGTTGCGCGAGTTGGGAAACACCTCCATGTGGCCGACCGCGCCGACGGCGTCGGGCTGGTAGTCCATGGCGATCTCGTGAACCAGTTCGATCACCCTGGCCATGCCAAGCCCGGCATTGCGGCGCTTGGGCATCGGCGTCGAACCGGTGTGCGCCTCCTTGCCGGTCAGCGTCACCTGCAGCCACTTCAGCCCCTGGCCGTGGGTGACGACACCGATGTCGATGCCCTCGTCCTCGAGGATCGGTCCCTGCTCGATATGCAGTTCGAAGAAGGCATGGATCTTGCGCTCGCCGACCTTCTCGGAGCCTTTCCAGCCGATTCGCTCCAGCTCCTCGCCGAATTTCTTGCCTTGCTTGTCGACATGCGCGTAGACATCGGCCTGGTCGAGCACGCCGGCGAACACGCCGGACGCCATCATCGCCGGGGCAAAGCGCGCGCCTTCCTCGTTCGTCCAGTTGGTGACGACGATCGGATGCCTGGTCTTGATGCCGAGGTCGTTGAGCGAGCGCACCACTTCAAGCCCGCCCAGTACGCCGAGCACGCCGTCATACTTGCCGCCGGTCGGCTGCGTGTCGAGATGGCTGCCGACATAGACCGGCGGCAGGCTGGGGTCGGTGCCTTCGCGGCGGGCAAACATCGTGCCCATCTCGTCGAGGCCCATTTCGAGCCCGGCCGCATCGCACCAGCGCTTGAACAGACGCCGGCCCTCGCCGTCCTCGTCGGTCACGGTCTGGCGATTGTTGCCGCCGGCAATGCCGGGGCCGATCTTCGCCATCTCCATTATCGAATCCCACAAACGGTCTGAATTGATTCGCAGATTCTCGCCGGGTGCGGCCATTCCAAGTCCTCTCATTTCATGTCCTGGGCGGGCGGAGGTTCCCGTCGCCACCCGTCCAGGTCAAAGCAGATTTAGTCTATCGAGCGCAGAACATCCCGCACGTGGTCGATCAATTCGTTGATCTGGCCCTTGGTGATGATCAGCGGCGGCGACAGCGCGATGATGTCGCCGGTGGTGCGGATCAGCGCGCCGCGCTCGAACGCCTTGACGAAGGCCGAGAAGGCACGCTTGGTCGGCTGGCCGGCGATCGGCGCCAGCTCGATCGCGCCGATCAGGCCGATGTTGCGGATATCGATGACGTTCGGCTCGCCCTTCAGCGAATGCAGCGCGTCTTCCCAATAGGGCGCCAGTTCCTCTCCGCGGGTCAGCAAGCCTTCTTCCTTGTAGGTGTCGAGCGTGCCGAGTGCCGCGGCGCAGGCGATCGGATTGCCCGAATAGGTGTAGCCGTGGAAGAACTCGATCATATGCTCGGGGCCGGTCATGAAGGCGTCGTGGATTTCCTTCTTCACGAACACCGCGCCCATCGGGATGACGCCATTGGAGACGCCCTTGGCGGTGGTCATGATGTCGGGCGTGACACCGAAATAGTCGGCGGCGAACGGCGTGCCGAGACGGCCGAAACCGGTGATGACCTCGTCGAAGATCAAAAGGATGCCGTGCTTGGTGCAGATCTCGCGCAGCTTCTGCAGATAGCCCTTGGGCGGCAGGATGACGCCGGTGGAACCGGCGACCGGCTCGACGATGACGGCGGCGATGGTCGAGGCGTCATGCAGGGCGACGATGCGCTCCAGCTCGTTGGCGAGTTCCGCGCCATGCTCCGGCACGCCCTTGGTGAAGGCGTTCTTTTCCGGCAGATGCGTGTGCGGCATGTGGTCGACGCCGCCGAGCAGCGTGCCGAACATCTTGCGGTTGGTGACGATGCCGCCGACCGAGATGCCGCCGAAATTGACGCCGTGATAGCCGCGCTCGCGACCGATCAGACGGGTGCGCGAGCCCTCGCCCTTGGCGCGGTGATAGGCGATCGCCATCTTCAGCGCCGTCTCGACCGATTCCGAACCGGAATTGGTGAAGAACACATGGTCCATGCCCTTGGGCGCGAGGTCGACCAGCCGGTTGGCCAGTTCGAACACGATCGGATGGCCCATCTGGAACGCCGGCGCATAGTCGAGCTCGGCGGCCTGGTGTTGGATCGCCTCGGTGATCTTCGGCCGGCAGTGGCCGGCGTTGACGCACCAGAGACCCGCGGTGCCGTCCAGCACCTTGCGGCCGTCGCTGGTCGTGTAATGCATGTCCTTGGCGGACACCATCATGCGCGGCGCCTGCTTGAACTGTCGGTTTGCCGTGAACGGCATCCAGAATGCGCTGAGATCGTTCGGCGTGACTTTCAGCCGGTTGGACATGACCAAGACTTCCCCTTGTAACCTGTTTCGGTGCGCCCAACGCTTGGTCTTTGCCGCGTTTTCATGCTACGCAAATTTTTGACCGATTGGACAAACGTTAGCACCGCCCTGTCGGCGGTCAAGGGATTACTAGCGGAAATGCGGCACTTGAAGTGCGTTCCACAGGCCAAGGAAAAACTGGTCCAGAGAATTGGTCCAGATGACCGTCAACGCGAGGGCCCGCAACGGTGAACACCAGCACGGACGCCCCTCGCCGCACCCGCATCCAGCAGGAAAAGCGCGAACTCATTCTCGAGGCGGCGTTGGAGGTTTTCTCCACTAACGGTTTTCGCGGCTCGACCATCGACCAGATCGCCGAAGCCGCCGGCATGTCGAAGCCGAACCTGCTTTATTATTTCCGCCGCAAGGAGGACATCCACGAGACGCTGATGCAGCGCCTGCTCGACACATGGCTGGCGCCGCTGCGTGAACTGGACGACATCGGCGATCCCCTGACCGAATTGCGCAGCTACATCAGGCGCAAGCTGGAGATGGCGCGCGATTTTCCGCGCGAAAGCCGGCTGTTCGCCAACGAGATCCTGCAAGGCGCGCCGCGCATCATGCCATTGCTGGCCGGCGAACTGAAGACGCTGGTCGATGAGAAGGCCGCCGTCATCAAGGGCTGGATGCGCGACGGCAAGATCGCCAGGACCGACCCCTGGCACCTGATTTTCTCGATCTGGGCGACGACGCAGCATTACGCCGATTTCGACGTCCAGGTCCGCGCCGTGCTGGGAGCCGACCGCGGCGGCGATGGCCGCTTCGAAGACGCCGCACGCTTTCTGGAGCAATTGTTCCTCGACGGGCTGAAGCCGAAGGGCTGACGGACAGGCGCTTCAGGCGCTGCGCCGCTCGGCCGGCAGCGCGTCCAGCAATGTCTGCAGCTTGGCTATCGAGTTCTGCTCGGCAAGCGGCGTGTAGACGATCAGCTTCATGTCGGACCCGTCGCCGATCGACAAGCTCATATGCTCGAACGTCATGGCGCCAGCGCTAGGGTGCCTGACATGCTTCACCCCCGACAATCGGTGCGCGACGTCGCGCTGCGGCCACCAGGCGCGAAACTCGGGGCTCGAGCGCGTCATCAATTCGATCAGCCGCTCGAAATCCGGATCGCCGACATATCTGGCGCTCGCGGCCCGGAACGAGGCCAGCACGATGCGCGCCAGTTCCTCCCAGTCGACCAGCAGCCGCCGGTGGTGCGGATTGGTGAAGACCATGTGGACGATGTTGCGCGCGTCCCCCCTCCAGCAGGCCGTAGTTGCCGAACACCGCGACCGCCGCCGGGTTCCAGGCCAGCACATCCCAGCGCCGACCGACGACATAGGCCGGCTGCAGCACCAGGCTTTGCAGCATGTGCAGCAAGGGGCCGTCGACCTTTTCCGGAGCCACGGCGCGATGCTCCGGCTGCTGGCGGCCGGCGAGGATGAACAGATGCTGCTTTTCCGCGGCGTCGAGCCGCAGCGCCTCGCAGAGCGCCGTCAGCACCTCGACCGACGGCCTTACCTCCCGCCCCTGCTCCAGCCATGTGTACCAGGTCGTGCCGACGCCGGCGATCATCGCCACCTCCTCGCGGCGCAGGCCCGGCGTACGCCGCCTGAGACCAGTGGCAATGCCGGTTGCCGAGGGCGTCAGCCTTTCGCGGCGCGAGCGCAGGAAGGCGCCGAGCTCGCGCCGGCGGCTGTCTTCAGCGGAGTGTGTGGGAGCAGAACGGGGTTGGGATTCCATGAGCCTATTATAGCAGTATTGATACCAGGATAAAGTTTGAACTGTTTGGCGCGCGCGAGCTGTCCCATCTTTGGTTCGGAGCAACGAAACGGAGGCTCTGAACATGGAACTCAAAGACAAGACAATCCTCGTCACCGGGTCGACCGACGGCGTCGGCCGCGTCGTGGCGCAACGGCTCGGCGCCGGTGGCGCCCGCGTGCTGGTGCATGGCCGCGATGCGGCGCGCGGCAAGGCGACCGTCACTGAGATCGAAGCTGCCGGCGGCAAGGCCGAGCTGCTGGTCGCCGATCTCTCGTCGCTGGTCGAGGTGCGCCGCCTCGCCGAGGCCGTGCGCGCCAGGACGGACCGGCTCGACATCCTCATCAACAATGCCGGCATCGGCACGGCTGGCCAGGGCGCCAGAAGACAGGTCAGTGCCGACGGCTACGAACTGCGCTTCGCGGTCAACTATCTCGCCGGTTTCCTGCTGACATCGGAACTTCTGCCATTGCTGAAGGCAAGCCCGCCGGCACGCATCGTCAATGTCGCCTCGGCCGGACAGCAGGCGATCGACTTCGGCGATGTCATGCTGACCCACGGCTACGACGGCGTGCGCGCCTATTGCCAGAGCAAGCTGGCACAGATCCTGTTCACCATCGACCTAGCACAGGACCTGAAGGGCACAGGCGTCACTGTCAACGCGCTGCATCCGGCCAGCTACATGAACACCACCATGGTCCGCCAGGCAGGTGTCACGCCGTGGAGCTCGGTCGAAACCGGTGCCGACGCCATCCTCAACCTTGCGACTTCATCGGCGCTGGAGGGACGAAGCGGCCTCTATTTCGACGGCCTGCGGGAATCCCACGCCGACGCCCAGGCCTACGACGCCAGGGCAAGACAGCAATTGCGCAGCCTGAGCCTGGACCTCGTCGGCCTCGCCTCCCCAACATCGAAGGAACAGCATTCATGACCAAGACGATCGAACATGCCGTCATCATCGGCGGCTCGTCCGGCATCGGCCTGGCGACTGCGCGCAAACTGCTTGGTCCCGGCATGAAGGTGACCATCACCGGACGCAATCAGGACAGGCTCAACAGCGCATGGAAGAGCCTTGGCGGCGCTGTCGACAAGGCAGCGTTCGATGCCGCGAAGCCCGACGAGGTCAGCCAGTTCTTCGAACGCCTCGGCCCCTTTGACCATCTGGTCCTGGCGGCCAGCGGCGGCAAGGGCCTTGGCCCCTTCCAGACGCTCGACCTGACCGACATCGGCAGCGGTGTCGACGAGAAAGTAAGGCCGCAACTGTCCTGCCTGCAGGCCGCCCTGCCGACGCTCAGAAAGAGTGGATCGGTCACCTTCATCTCGGCGGTCTCGGCGCAGCTTGCCATGCCGGGCGTCGCCGGCATCGCCGCCATCAACGGCATGCTTCTGACCGTGGTGCCGATCCTGGCCGTGGAGCTGAAGCCGCTGCGCGTCAATGTCGTGGCGCCCGGCGTCATCGACACGCCCTGGTGGGATTTTCTGGCCGAGGAGCAGCGGCAGGCGATCTTTGCCGACTATGCCGGCAAGACGCCGGTTGGCCGCGTCGGCAAAGCCGAGGACGTCGCCGGCGCAATCGCCTTTCTTGTCTCCAACGGCTTCATGACCGGTCAGGTCCTGACCTGCGATGGCGGTCTACGATTTGCGGCGTAGAGACGAGCAAAAGGGCATCGGCATCAATGGTGCCGCACCTGTCAGAGTGGAAACAGCGCAAAACCAAGGATCGTAGCCATCATTGGCCGCCGCCAGGGTTCGGCTTCCTTGGAAGGCGCGGCAAATCCTTCACGCTTGCGGGCCTGTCGCCTGCCGGTCTTCTCGCATCTGAAACAGGCTGCTCCGGGATATGAGAATAATCAGGCGTATCAGCCCCATACATCTTGTTGTCGATCACGTCTTGCCAGCTGGCGTCAGCGGCGGATGGTGATGTGTCGGCGGCCACATGGCGGGCGGAGCGAGGATTGAGCCAAGCTGGCGTGATCTCACGAACCAAACGTGCAAAGCGTCCCATCGAACCATTCCTTTCCTGGCCGAAATATCCTTCCAAGATGCGCGAGCGCGGTTGCGCTCCTCGGCTGGACCCTAAAGTTGCCCCCTCAGCCAGGCGAGCGTTTCGGCAACGCCGGCAAGGCCGTAACGCGCGGTTGTAGGCGCGAATGGTTTGACCCGTATCGATATGCCGCCGGCATCGTTGACGGCCTCAAAACCGTTTTCGTCCGGCGTGTCGTCGCCCAGGAAGACCGGGCGGCGGCCTGTGAAGGGCGCGATGCCCATGAACCGGCGGATCGCAGCACCCTTGGCCGCCTCGAGCGGCAGCAGTTCCACGCCGGCATTGCCGGCAACCACCCGGTAGCCCTTTGGCAGGGTGGCCAGCGCCTGCTCGACAAGCTGCGTCGCGCGCGGAAGCAGATGCGGGGCAGCGCGCGTGTGGATGGCCAGCACACGCCCCTTGCGCTCGATATAGGCCTGCCCACGCCCGAGCTCGGCCTCGATCTCGTCGGCAAGAGCGGCAATATCCGCCGGCTCTCCCGCGACTTCGACGTCGTCGTCCGGCAGCAGCCTGTGTTCCAGGCCATACAGCCCGGCCGCGCGCAGCTTCAAAGGCTGAAACAGCTGGTCCACGGCCGCAACGGAGCGGCCTGTAATAACGGCCAATGCCCCGTTCAACTTGTGATCCAGGCCCTGCAGCAATGAGCGAAGCTCGTCGCTGACCGAGACAGCGTCCGGATGTTCAGCATGCTCCAGCAGGGTGCCGTCAATGTCGAGGAACAGCGCCCATTCGCCGGTCAGCACAGTCTGCGGCTTTTGCAGGGTCTGGCTCATGACATTGCCAGCCGTTTGCGCTCGAACATGGAGACGACATTGTCGACGCTTGGCGGCTGCCGGTCGCCAGTGCCCGTTGCCCGATCGACGTCGCCACGCTTGCGCAGGCGCGCCGCATCCAGAAGCATGCTGCCGGCCCAGCGATAGACATTGTTGTCGCGGACCATCTGCCGCATCGGCCGCATGCGCTCGCGCTGCTCGTCCGGCGTCATGGTCAGCGCCTGCAGCAGCGCCTCGCTCATCATGGCGGCGTCATAGGGGTTGACGATCAGCGCCTCCAGCAATTCGCGCGAGGCACCGGCGAATGTGCTGAGCATCAAGACGCCCTGTTCGTCGTCGCGCGCCGCAACGAATTCCTTGGCGACCAGGTTCATGCCGTCATGCAGGCTGGTGACCATGCATATGTCGGCGGCGCGATAGATCTCATAGACCTGTTCCTGCGTGTGATGTTCGGCCACCATGATCACCGGCTTGTAGCCGTCGCTGCCGTAACGCTCGTTGAGCTCTTCGGCATAGCGGTGACATTCGTCGTGGAGCAGCTTGTAAGCCGGGAGCGTGCCTCGGCTGGGTGCCGCAATCTGCAGAAAAACCAGCTTTCCGATCCATTCCGGGTATCGCTTGAACAATTCGTCCAGCGCCTGAAACCGATCCAGAATGCCCTTGGTGTAGTCGAGACGTTCGACACCGACGCCAAGTTTCACATCCGCTTTCAGCCCGAACCTGGTGCGCAGGCGGGCGCGGCAGTCATCGACATCAGGCAATCTTGCCAGAAGGTCCGCAGGCCATTCTATCGAGATGGGATAGGCGTGCACCAGCGTCGTCTGCCCACCATAGGAGATGGCCGCATCGGCCCGCTCGATGCGGCTTTCCAGGAAGCGATCAACGCTTTCGGTGAAATTGTTGGCGTGGAACTGGGTGTGGAAACCGATGATCGAGCTGCCGAGCAGCCCTTCGAGGATGCGCTCACGCCATGGGCAGATGCTGTACACTTCCGAGTTCGGCCATGGGATGTGCCAGAAGGTGATGACGATCGCCTCGGGCAGGCGTTCGCGGATCATCCGTGGCAGCAGCGCGAAATGATAGTCCTGGACCAGCACGATCGGCCGCTCGTTGCGCGCCTCGGCAACCACCGTATCGGCGAACTTCCGGTTGACGGCTTCATAGGCTTCCCAGTCCGACTCGCGAAAGATCGGCCGGGTGAAGGCGATATGGCAAAGCGGCCAGAGGCCTTCATTGGCGAAGCCGAGATAGTAGCCCTGATGTTCTTCCTCCGTCAGCCAGACCCGGCGCAGCGTGTAGGACGGATTGCCGGGCGGCACCTGCACGCGGTCGTCCTTGTCGACCATGAGGCGGTCTGCCGTTCCGCCGCCATAGGCAATCCAGGTGCCGGCGCAGGCGCGGGTGATCGGCTCCAGGGCCGAAACCAGCCCGCTGGCCGGCACAAGCAGTTCGACGCCATTGTCCCTGAGGTTGTGGATATACGGTTCGCGATTGGAGACCACGATCACCTGCGCATCGGGCAGATCGTCGGCCAGGATCTTGCGCAATGTTTCGGGCGACCATGTCACCAGGGCGGCATCGACCGATTGGCCGTTCTTTTCGAACTCCCGTATCACCTTGCGCGCCGCTTCCGCGGCCACATCCTCACCGGCCGGATGTACAACCGCCGGGGGATGGCTGCGGCGTTGCCGCGATATGGAGAAGAAAACGGCAAGAGCGGAAAGACCGAGGCTCGCGAGGATCAGAACCCAGAGCAGGTCCGCACCATAATCTGTCATTGGAATGCCAACACCTCCGGCCGTTCGGCGGCCGTTTTGTTTGTGTTTCCGATTTGAAATTGTCCGCCGGCGATCTGGTCGCCATTCGGACCTGTATTTTGCAACGCACAAAACCGGGATCGGTTCCAGCCAATCTGGCTCGGATCATGTTCTGACGATGAGCGGCACCAGGCCTTCATGCCGGTCGGCGAGAAAGGCGACGACCCGGTCGCCGACGCGTTGGAACGTCAGATCGACCACTCTTTCGCCGACGCCCAGATGTCGCAGCGTGAGTGTGTCGATGCCGATCGGCAGCCTCGGACGGGTGACGCGTATTTCGCCCTCCCAGCCATCGATTTCCAGGCCAAGGCAGGCCTGCATCAGCATGAAGGCGGAACCCGCCGACCATGCTTGCGGCAGGCAGGCGACGGGATAGGCGATCGGCGCTTCGCCTGGCGCACGGGTGAAACCGCAGAACAGTTCGGGCAACCGCATGTTGAAATGGACCGCCGATTCGAACGTGCCGCTCATCAGCCGGACCACGCTGTCACGCTCGCCATAGCGCGCCAGGCCGGCGCCGCACATGGCGGTGTCATGCGGCCAGATCGAGCCATTGTGGTACGACATCGGATTGAAGAACACGGCATCGTCGGCAAGCGTCCTCAACCCCCAGCCGGAATGAAAGGAGGCCGAAAGAAGCTGGTCGGCGACCATCTGCGCCCGCTCCGGCTCGGGAAGCCCGACAAGGAGAAGATGGCCCGCATTCGAGGTCCGCACCTTGCAGGGCTCGCCGGCACCATCGATCGCCAGGGCATAGAAGCCGAGATCGTCGAGCCAGAAATCGCGTTCGACCGCCACCCGCATGGCCTCGGCGCGGCTATCCCAGTGATCGGCTCTGTCGTCCTCGCCACGGCGACGTGCAAGCTTTGCCAGCCCCCGGAAGGCGGCAAAGACATAGCCCTGCACCTCGACGAGCGCGATCGGCCCCTTGGGGATGCGGCCATCGGCATGAAAAACGGAATCGAAGCTGTCCTTCCATCCCTGATTGGCGAGGCCGGACTCGGCAGCCCGCTGGTAGGTCACGAATCCGGTCTCGCGGCCCGCCTCCTCCGTCCATTCGGCCGCGGCGCACAGCGACGGCCACAGGCTGTCGATGAACGCCATGTCGCCGGTGCGGTCGGCATAGGCGCAGGCGAGATGGATGTAGAGGGGCGTCGTATCGACGCCGCCATAGTAGCGTCCGAAGGGAAGCTCCCGCAGCGCCGCCATTTCGCCCTTGCGCGTCTCGTGCATGATCTTGCCCGGCTGCGAATCGCTGAACGGCGACGTCTCCGTCGCCTGATGCTGGGCCAGGAAGGTCAGCACGCCCCGCGCCAGGCCTGGATTGAGCCAGAGCATCTGCAGCGCCGAGATGACGCCGTCACGACCGAACGCCGTCGAGAACCAGGGGATGCCCGCATAGGGATAGGGTCCGGTCGCAAGTTCGGTGGTCAGCAGCGCGACATCGGCGCGGGCGCGCTCGACCCAGTCGTTGAAGACGCGACCGGAACTGTGCACCGTCGCGCCATGGCGGCGCTTGGCCCGCATGCCAAAGCGGGCCCGGGCGGCAGCGGCGCGGAAACGGTCGCGATCGGGCGTATCGGTCACCTCGGGACCGACCTCGACATAGAGCACCTTGCTGCTGCGCTTGGTCACGGCGAGCAGGAAATCGGCGCGGTCGGCAGTCAGCTGGTCCGGTGCCTGCGAGAACGATATCGCCGAGGCACGCGCCAGCCCGTCCAACCCGTCGTAGCGCAGCAGTACGGATGCGGCATCCATCTCGGCCACATGGGCCATGCCGCGCCGCAGCCGTGTAGAGCCGCGCACTTCGAACATGTCGCGGAAATCGGCGGCAAAGTGCAGGGAAACGCCGATTGTCGAGGTTTCCCGGCTATAGTTGGAAAGCGTGATGCGTTCGAACAACCTGTCCAGCCACAGCAGCCTGACGCGTTCGACATGAATCGCACCCTGCGGAATGTCGCGACCGCTGGCGCTCTGCATCGGCAGATTGGTCAGGTTGGTGGTGAACAGCACATTGTCTTGGCTGAGCGAAGCGCCGAGCAACGATGTCTGTCTGCCGCCGACGGTCAGCCGGAATTCGGAGAGCACGCGTGTGTCGTCGCGGAAGAAACCGTCACCGGCGCCGCGTATGTCGCCATAGGCATCGGCAACCACAAAGCAGTCGCCCTGCTTGAGCGCAAACAGCCGGTGTGGCTCGCGAGGAGCGGTCGCGTCGAGCGATGCAAGGGCTACCGCGGGATCGAGCTGGCGCTCGTCGAGTTGGGCCATTCGTCACAAATCCCTGTCGTTTCGTTCCCGTCGCTCGAGCGCGTCGCCGTTCACGACGCCTTCGCTTCGGCCGGGACGCCGATCAGGCGCGCGTAGGCGGCCAAATAGTCGCCGGCCATTCTTCTGGCGGAAAACCGCTTTTCGAAAACGGCTCTCACCTTTCGCCTGTCGAGCCGCAGCAAGTCCGGCACCGCGGCGACCGCGCTATCCATCGAATCGGCAATAAAGCCGGTGACGCCTTGATCGATGATCTCGGGCAGCGCGCCGCAATTCCACCCGATCACCGGCGTGCCGCAGGCCATTGCCTCGATGGCGACAAGGCCGAAGGGCTCCGGCCAGTCGATCGGGAACAAGAGGCCGGCCGCGTTGCCGAGAAATTCCGCCTTCTGGTGCTCCTCGATCTCGCCGACATAGTCGATACGATCGCCGTCGATCAAAGGCTCGACCACCTCGTGGAAATAGGCGCGATCGTCGTCGCCGATCTTTGCCGCAAGCTTCAGCCTGAGCCCCGAGCGCAAGGCGATCTCGATGGCGCGATCCGGGCGCTTGTCGCGTGAAAACCGGCCGAGGAAGGCAAGATATGGTTCTTCGCGCGTCGTCTCGAAAGTTGGCTCGTAGATACCGGTCGGCAGGCCGTGGTGGATCGTCGCCAACCAGTTGGCCCTGGCAAGGCCTGCCTTCTGGCTGTGCGAAATGGAAATCATCGGAAAGCGCGGGAAATGCTCATAGGCGGGCGCCAAGTCGACATAGTCCAGCCTGCCATGCGGCGTCGTCACCGTCCGCTGCGCCATGTCCTCGAAGAACGAAAAGTGCAGGAAGTGGCTGAGGTGGAAGTGGATGACGTCAAACTCTCGCGCCCGCTTCCGCACCTCGGCAAGCATCGAAAGATGCGCTGCCGTCTCGGATTTGAGCGGGCGCGGATCGAGGCGAAGCGCGCATTCCCGGCCGGCTACCAGCTTTGCGGAAGTCTGGCTGTCGCCACTGGCAAACAGCGTCACCTCATGACCCAGATCGACCAGCGCTTCGGTCAGATACGAGACGATGCGTTCTGTGCCACCATAAAGTCTCGGCGGCACCGATTCATAAAGCGGCGCGACGTGGGCAATTTTCATATTTCATCCCGGGATGCTCGGCATACAGGGGCGAAATGCGTCAACGGCGCGATTGGTTCCGATTTAATGATCGATGCCGTCGGGGTTACAGTGCCACAGTTGCTGTGGAGCCGTCCTTCCCAGGAAATGGCAGCGGCCTCAAGGCCGCGGCCGGACTGTCAAACAGACTGCGCGATCAGCGTCAGAAATCCACCGCTCAATGCGACATTGCCGACGAAGCCGTTGATGCGCGACGCGCGGTCCGGGCCCTGATGGTCCCAGAAATTGTGGAACATCGGCGTGGCAGCGATCAGGAACACGACCAGCACCGCAGCGGCGATTGCCGTCCAGAGGCCTGCGATCACCAAGGCGCCGGCAACGATCTGCAGGACAATGCCGGCCCACAGCGCCAACCGCGCCTGCGGCACTCCGCGCGCGGCCATCAGCTGGGTCAGGAAGGCCGCGTTCTGGATGTTGCGCAGGCCGGCGAAAACGAAGCCGCCGCCGAGCAACAGGCGGCCGAGAAACAACAGGGTCGAAGGCAAATCGACAGGCATCAAACTCTCCCTTTAAAAACCGTTGGAGCGCCGCCTCCTCGGCGGCGCTCCAAGACACATCGGACAGTCAGGCAGCCTTGGCAGCCGGCATCGGATGGATGGCCTGGAATGGGATGCAAAGCCGGTTCCAGGTGTTGATCATGCCGAGCGCGACGGAGAGCTTGACGAGTTCCTCTTCCGAGAAATGCTCGAGCGTCTTTGCATAGAGCTCGTCCGATACGCCATTGTCGGCGATCAGGGTGACGGCCTCGGTCCAGGAAAAGGCGGCGCGTTCGCGCTCGGAAAACAGCGGCGATTCCTTCCACGCCGAAACCAGATAGAGCCTTTGCTCGGTCTCCCCGTCGCGCCTGGCCTCGCGGCTGTGCATCTCGACGCAGAACGAGCAACCATTGATCTGCGACGCCCTGAGCTTGATCAGGTGCAGCAGGCTCACCTCAAGTCCACATTCATCGACCGCCTTGTTGAGCGCCGACACGGCCTTCATGACCTCCGGCGCCTTGGCGAAGAACTGGAGCCTCTGTTTCATCCTCTTTCCTTTCACGTCTGCTTGGTTGAACTGGATTTCTGCGGCCGCTGATGGCGCGCCACGAAGGCGCAGCCGGCGGCGACCGAACGCGGATCGGCATCGGTCATGTATTCCGCCACGATGTCGGAGAGCTTCGCCTCGGCGAGAGCGGCGCGATAGGCGCGCTCGGCCTTCAGCATCGCGGCGTTGATGCCGCAGGGTTTGACGTAAGCCGAGACATCGAGTCTGGCCGGACCGTTGCGGCGGATCTCGCCGCAACGAAAGGCCGGCTCGCGTCCTTCGACGGCCAGCACGATATCAAGCAGCGTTATGCGTTCGGCCGGCCGCGCCAGCCGATAGCCGCCCGCCGGTCCCGAGACCGATTCCAGGATGCGCGCCGCGCTCAGCATGTTGAGATGCTTCAGGAGATAGCTCGGCGACAGGCCAAAGGCTTCCGCCATGGCGGCGCCGGGAATGGTGGCTTCGCCCTCCACCCCTGCCAGCATGGCGGCGCAGTGGATGGCTGCTTCAACGCCTTCGCCCAGCTTCATGGTGTCGATCTCTTATTCATGGATAGTTTTTATCATGGATACGTTATATCTGCAATAGGAAAATGAAAAACGGCGCCCGAAGGCGCCGCTTTTTCGTCGAAGGGCTGGCTCCCCTACTCCGCCGCCACCTTGGCCATCGGGTTGTTCGGGTGCGTCGTCCAGTTGGCGTAGATCGGCGACACCGGCTTGCCGGTGCGCTGGTCCATCACGCCTGCCGCCAGCGGTTCCATGGTGATGCAATTCTCGACGGGGCAGACATTGACGCACAGATTGCAGCCGACGCATTCGGCCTCGATCACCTCGAAATGCCTCTTACCATCGACCATGCTGGTGATTGCCTGGTGAGAAGTGTCCTCGCAGGCGATATGGCAGCGGCCGCATTTGATGCAGGCGTCCTGGTCGATACGTGCCTTGGCGATGTAGTTGAGGTTGAGATACTGCCAGTCGGTGACGTTGGGCGTGGCGCGGCCGACAATGTCGTCGAGCGAGGCATGGCCCTTCTCGTCCATCCAGTTTTCGAGACCGGCGATCATCTCCTGCACGATCTTGAAGCCGTAGGTCATCGCCGCCGTGCACACCTGCACATTGCCCGCGCCGAGCGCCATGAACTCGGCCGCGTCACGCCAGGTGGTGATGCCGCCAATGCCGGAGATCGGCAGGCCGTGGGTTTCGGGGTCACGCGCGATCTCGGCCACCATGTTCATGGCGATCGGCTTCACCGCCGGGCCGCAATAGCCGCCATGCGAGCCCTTGCCGTCGATGGTCGGCTGCGGCGCGAAACTGTCGAGGTCGACGCCGGTGATCGAGTTGATGGTGTTGATCAGCGACACCGCGTCGGTGCCGCCGGCAAGGGCGGCGCGCGCCGGCTTGCGCACATCGGTGATGTTGGGCGTCAGCTTGGTGATGACCGGCATCCGGGTGTTCTGCTTGCACCAGCGCACCACCATTTCGATATATTCCGGCACCTGGCCGACGGCGGCACCCATGCCGCGCTCCGACATGCCGTGCGGGCAGCCGAAATTGAGCTCGATGCCGTCGGCCTCAGTCTCCTCGACCACCGGCAGGATCGCCTTCCAGCTCTCCTCGACGCACGGCACCATCAGCGAGACGACAATGGCGCGGTCGGGCCAGTCCTTCTTGACCTGCTTGATCTCGCGCAGATTGACCTGCAGGTCGCGGTCGGTGATCAGCTCGATGTTGTTGAGGCCGAGCAGTCGCCGGTCGGCGCCCCAGATCGCGCCGTAGCGCGGGCCGTTGACGTTGACCACCGGCGGGCCTTCCTCACCCAGCGTCTTCCACACCACACCGCCCCAGCCGGCCTTGAAGGCGCGGATGACGTTATAGGCCTTGTCGGTCGGCGGCGCCGAGGCCAGCCAGAACGGATTGGGCGATTTGATGCCGACGAAATTGTTGCGGATGTCTGCCATGACAGGTCCCTTTCAACCGAGACGAAGGAGCAGTTCGACGGGTGCTAGAATGCCGCCTTCAAGCGCGGCGGTGAGATTGGCGATCTTGGTGCGGGCGTCCTCGCCCATGATGAGGCCGACGCCGAGCGGCGGCTTGTCGCCTTCCGCCTGCGCGGCCGCCATACGCGCAAGCATCGTCGCGAAGAACTCGATGGCAAAAGCGCCGCGCGGCCGCTCGGCGGTCACAGAAAACCCTGCGGCGACCGCCGCCGAGCGATAGTCGTCGGGCGTAGCGACGAACGACATGGTTTGGTCCGAGGCCCATGGCAGCGGATAGGTCAGCGCGCCATCCTTCAGCCGCATCACATCATAGACGGCGAAAACACCGCCCGGCCGCAGCACGCGGGCAGCCTCACTCATCAGTCTGGCCTTGTCGGGAAGGTTCATGCCGACATGCAAGATCATAGCGGCATCGAAACTGGCGTCTGCAAATGGCATGTCCAGCGCGCTGCCTTGCACGAACCGCGTCTTGTCCGCCATCCGGGTTCGCTTCGACAGGCTGGTCGCGATATCGACATAGCTTTGCGTGAGATCAATGCCGGTAACGTCGGCGCCAACGCTGTTTGCAACAAACCGGGCCGGACCGCCGACACCAGACCCGATGTCGAGAAGCTTCGCCGCCGGTTTCAGCCCCATCTGCTCGACAAGTGCCTTGGTAGCGGCCACGCCGCCAATGTGGAATTCGTCGACCGCTTCGAGATCGCTTGCACTCAGATTGGCAACGTCCACGCCCCTATCGGCGAGCGCGGCAATGATCCGCTCCTCCAGACCCGATATGTCGTAGTGACGGGCGATGCCCGGTTCCACCGTGGCCATGATCCTATCCCTGAGCGAGGCTCCTGTGGATGCTCTCCGCCGCGTCGCGGCCTTGCGCCACCGCCGAGACGGTGAGGTCGTCGCCGCCAAAGATGCAGTCGCCGCCGGCCCAGACCTTGGCAAGCGACGTGCGGCCTTCGGCATCGACCTTGATGCGGCCGGCTTCGAGCTCGATTGCAGCACCGCTGCCATTGAGCGCTGCCGGGACAAAACTCTGGCCGATGGCCTTGAACACCTGGTCGGCGATGAGCGTCAGCGTCTCGCCGGTGCCGGCAAGTTTGTCGCCGTTCATGGCGGTGTACTCGACTTCGATTGCCGACACCTTGCCGCCTTCGGCAATCACCCGCTTCGGCTGCAGCCAATGGCGGATGCTGACGCCGTTGGCGGCCGCCAGATCTTGCTCGAACTCGGAAGCGTTCATGTGTTCCTGGCCGCGCCGGTAGCAGATCGTCACCTCCTCGGCGCCGAGCAGCTTCGACTGCACGGCCGCGTCGATCGCCGTCATGCCGCCGCCGATGACGACGACGCGACGGCCGACCGGCAGGCTTGCGAGATCGCTGGCCTGACGCAGCTCGGCAATGAACTCGACCGCATTGGTGACGCCGTCGGCATCCTCGCCATCGGCGCGCAGCGCATTGACGCCGCCAAGCCCCATGCCGAGAAACACCGCGTCATAGTTGCGGATCAGGTCGGACAGCTGATAGTCGCGGCCAAGCGCCTTGCCGTTCTGGATGTCGATACCGCCGATGGCGGTGACGTAGTCGACTTCGGCCTGGGCGAAATTGTCGACGCTCTTGTAGGCGGCGATGCCGTATTCGTTGAGGCCGCCAGCCTTCGGACGCGCCTCCAGGATGGTGACGTCATGGCCATGGCGGGCGAGCCGGTGCGCAGCGGCAAGGCCGGCCGGGCCTGCCCCGACCACGGCGACCGTCTTGCCGGTCGGAGTTGCGCGCGGATAGAACTGCTTGTTCTCGGCCATTGCGACATCGGTGGCGTAGCGCTGCAGGCGGCCGATCTGCACCGGCTTGCCTTCCGCCACCTCGCGCACGCAGACCTCCTCGCACAGCGTCTCGGTCGGGCAGACGCGGGCGCACATGCCGCCCAGAATGTTCTGGTCGAAGATGGTCTTGGCCGAGCCGATCGGATTGCCAGTGGAGATCTGGCGGATGAACAGCGGAATGTCGATCGAGGTCGGGCATGCATTCATGCACGGCGCTTCGTAGCAGAAGTAGCAGCGGTCGGATTCGACCAATGCCTCGTGATGATCGAGCGGCGGGTGCAGGTCGGAAAAATTATCCGCATACTGGTCGGCCTCAAGCCGGCCGCCGGCAATACCTTCCTTGAACTGGCCTTCTGGCATCGTCAGTTCCCCATGTTTTGTTTTGGGGAAGGCTAGCACGTTTTATTTTTTTATCAATTGGTCAATTTTCGGGGCAAGTGCTGAAAAGGCTGGATAAAACATGATGTTTTTACTCATGTTATGGCGTTTGCAGTGCGAGCGAATGGCCAGGCTCGAGTCCACGGTCATGAATAGCCCGGACCTCGTCCGCGACCAGTTGCTGCAGCCGCCACAGATTGCGGTCGTGGATGCCGAACGCTTCGAGATGACTGACCGTGTTGTAGAGATATTCGGCACCGGACCCGACATGCCCGCAGGCTCTGGCCAGCGTTTGCGCCACCTTGTCCAGCGGCTGCCCAAGCGACGTTCCCCTGCCTGTCACGCCGACCCAGAAGCCCAGCGCCCGCACCGGCCCTTGAGCCGTGCGCACCGGAACCCATCTGACTGAGTTGACACTTTCGTGGTCGTCGATCTCGCGCCGCAGCAGTCTTTCGATCTGCAGCGGTTTCTCGCCTTCGGGCAGACGGTAGATCACGCCATCGCATCGCCCGCCCCGTTCGAGCGCCATCATCAGCCCCGGCTGTGCGGCATTGCCGCGCCAACGCACCATGTCGAGGCAGAAGGAGCGGTGCCAGCCGAAGGCGGTGGCCCGCTGTCGTTCGACGGACTCGAAAGCCGGCTTCCAGATCAGCGAGCCATAGGCGAACACCCATAGCGGCCCCGCGTCGGCTTCATCGGACAACCGCAAGGCAAGGCTCCGGAAATCCTCGTCGTCCAACTGTGTCCAGCTCGGATCCGGGCCAGGATCGGCCTCTTCCCGATGGCACAATGCGACAAGCTCTGGCGTGAGCGACATCCGGCGCATGAAACGACACCCCCTCTCCATCGCAGAGAAATCGAAAACCGCCGGGCGCGCAACCCGGGAACTCTTGTCATGGACCGATCTTTTTGTTTGGGCGTCGTCGGATTTCCGTCGTGAAGATCGTCCTAGGATGGATCGACCGACGATCGATGCATAACCGGTGAGGAGACCGACCATGCCAAAATCCCCGATGCCCTTCTTCTGGTACGAATTGATGACCACCGATCTCGACGCCGCCGAGGCGTTCTACACTAAGGTGGTCGGCTGGACGGCACAGCCTTTCGAGACGACCCCTGGCATGCCGCGCTATATCGTCATGAATGTCGGCGAGCGTGGCGTCGGCGGGCTGATGACGATCCCCGAGGACGCCGCCAAGATGGGCATGCCGCCCGCCTGGCTCGGCTACATCCTTACAAAAGATGTTGATGCCGCGACGGTATCGCTGGAGAAAGCCGGCGGTGCGGTTCACCGCCAACCCGACGACATTCCCGGCGTTGGCCGCTTTGCCGTCGTCGCCGATCCACAGGGCGCCACCTTCATGTTCCTGCAGCCTAACGGCCCGGACCAGCCCATCGTACCGGCCAGCACACCGGGCCATATCGGCTGGCACGAGCTTTACACATCGGATTGGAAGGCCGCGTTCGATTTCTATTCCGACCAGTTCGGCTGGGCCAACGCCGGCGATTTCGACATGGGCCCGATGGGCACCTACCAGACCTTTACGGCTGGCCCCGAATCCGGCGGCGGCATCATGAACAAGCCGCAGCAGATCCCGGTGCCGGTCTGGCAGTTCTACTTCAATGTACCGGCCATCGACGCGGCGGCCAAACGGGTGGCCGACAATGGAGGCAAGGTCCTGATGGGCCCGATGGAGGTCCCCGGCGGCAGCTGGATCGTCCAGTGCCAGGACCCGCAAGGCGCCCATTTCGCCTTGATGGCGCCGGTGCGCTGACACGTTCAACACAGCCACAAAGAGTCGGCCTTTCATCGCACCGCATCACCGATGGAAGGCCGTATTCCTAGGTTTTGACGCCAACCTATTCCGGCGTCAGCACCGCGACCTTCAGCTCAGCCTTTTTCGCGCCGCTGAACTGGACGGTGGCCGGGCCGGCTGCAAGCTTGAAGCGCACGCTCTTGCGGATGCCAGGGCAGGTTTTCACGCCGCTATAGCCCACCGACTTGATGGCGTGGCCGTCCTGAATGACATCGATCCAGGCCTCGCCTGACAGACTTATCTGAATGGCCCCCTCGGTCGGCACCTCCACGCTGGCGACGGCACCGAACGTGCCTGATGCTGGGGCGCGTTCGGGCGGCAGCGTAAAACCGGCTTTTTCCGCCGGCACCAGTGCCAGATCCGCAGCAGCACCCACCGCGAGCGTCGCTCCAGACGGCGTTGCAGGCGCTGCGGCAAACAGCGCCTGTTCCCGCGCCACCGGCCATCTGAAGGCCTCGCAGCCGGCATCCTCGGCCATGGCGAAGCTGGTCCCTGCAAGGATTGCGAATAGGCTGATGACGACTTTTTTCATAACAAGGGAACCCACATGTTTGGAATGTCCATACTAATACAACCATAGCGATAGGAATGCAACCCTTACGAGAACAATATGAAAGGTCAAACTGGGGAACATTTCCAATCACCGATTGTTGATGGCATGCCATGGGGACGTGAATGGTCCATCGCCGGGCGATAATCTATGGCCGGTCCGGAAGCTAAATCTAAATGGAGTCATTTATGAAGCTTTTCGAGAGCCTTGCCAGATACCAGCCGCAGGCCCTGGGCGTGCTGCGCATCATGACGGCGCTGCAGTTCATCGAACACGGCAGCCAGAAACTGTTCAATTTTCCCGTTAGCGACCAACCCCATGCGCTCACCGGGCTGACACTCGCTGCCGGCATCCTCGAATTCGCCGGCGGCATCCTGCTGGCGCTGGGCCTGTTCACTCGCCCGGTCGCCTTCCTTCTGGCCGGCGAGATGGCGATCGCCTATTTCATGGCGCACATGCCGCGCGGCTTCTTCCCGGTCAACAACGGCGGCGATTTGGCAATCTCGTTCTGCTTCATCTTCCTCTATCTGGTGTTTGCCGGCGCCGGTGCTTTTGCGCTGGACAACCGCCGCGGCGCCTGACGCCCTGAGAGGGATGTGTGCTCAGGCGCGCATCCGCTCGAAATTGGCATCGAACAGCGGCGCCGCCTGCATGCGCGCCGCATGACGCTTGCCCAAGAGCTCGATCTCGAAGCCGTCGCTCTCGTCGGCGATCTCCTTCGGCACATAGCCGAGAGCGACGGACTTCTTCGAGTGATGCGCGTAGCCGCCCGAAGTCACCCAGCCGCGCACCGCGCCGTCGAACCAGATCGGCTCGTCGCCAATGACATCGGCGTCGTCGGCATCGACGATGAAGGCGCGCAGGCGCAGCTTGCCGCCCTGCTTGCGCTCGGCGAGTGCCGCGGCCTTGCCGATGAAATCCGCATCCTTGCCGTAAGCAACGAAGCGGTCGAGGCCGGCTTCCAGCGGTCCGTAGATCGGCCGATACTCGCGCGCCCATGAGCCGTAATTCTTTTCCAGCCGCAGCGCGTTGAGCGCGCGGGAGCCGAACAGGCCGATGCCGAATTCCTCGCCGGCCGCCATCAGGGCCTGGAATGCGGCGCGTTGATACTCCGGCGCTACCCATATTTCGTAGCCGAGATCGCCGGTGTAGCTGACGCGGCCGACCAGGCACGGCGCCATGCCGATATCCATCCTGCCTATGGCCATGAACGGAACCGCGGCATTGGACACATCCGCGCGCGTGGCCTTTGCCAGCACATCGCGCGCCTTGGGCCCGGCAACCGACAGGCCGGTCAGCTTGGCGCCCAGTGCCTCGATACGGACCGAACCGTCTTCACGCAGGTGCTTTTCGAACCAGCGCATATGATACTGCTCGGCGATGCCGGAGCCGGCGAGGAACCAGCCTTCGCTGTCGAGATTGGCGAGCGTGAAGTCGCCGATCAGCTTGCCGTCTTCCTTCAGCATCGGCGCCAGCGTCATGCGGCCGGGCTTCGGCAGTTTGCAGGCGAGCATCCGGTCGAGCCAGGCGGCCGCGCCCTCGCCCGTCACCTTGTATTTGGCGAAGCTCGAAATCTCCGACAGGCCGACACCGTCGCGAACGGTCGCGACCTCCCTGGCGACCTGGGTGAAATCGCTCGAGCGGCGCCACGAGAACTCGTCCTTCACGCCTTCCGGCGCATACCACAGCGGCACCTCCAGCCCATAGGCGACGCCCCATTGCGCGCCCTTTGCCGACAGCAGATCATACACCGGCGTCGTCTTCAGCGGCCGTCCGGCGGGCAGTTCCTCATTGGGGAAGCGGATCGAAAAGCGCTTGGAATAGTTCTCGCGCACCTTGGCGTTGGTGTAGGCCATCGTCGCCCAGTCGCCATAGCGCGCGACATCCATCGCCCAGATGTCGGCACCGGGATCACCCTCGATCATCCAGTTGGACAGCGCCAGCCCGACGCCGCCGCCTTGGCTGAAGCCGGCCATGACGCCGCAGGCGACCCAGAAGCCCGGCAGGCCGCGCACCGGCCCGACAAGCGGGTTGCCGTCGGGCGCGAAGGTGAAGGGTCCGTTGATGATCTGCTTGATGCCGGTGTTCTGGAAGGCGGGGAAATGCCGGAACCCGACCTCCAGCGACGGCGCGATGCGGTCGATGTCCGGCGCCAGCAATTCATGGCCAAAATTCCACGGCGTCTGGAACTCGGACCACGGCTTGTTGGCCTTCTCATAGGTGCCCATCAGCATGCCGCCGCGCTCCTGGCGCAGATAGAGCTCGCCGTCGAAATCGACCGCGTGGATGATCTCGGTGCCGGTCTTGGCGTTCCAGGCGGCGACCTCCGGCATGTCCTCGGTGATCAGGTACATGTGCTCCATGGCCAGCACCGGCAGCTCGAGGCCAACCATGCGGCCGACCTCGCGCGCCCACAGGCCGCCGGCATTGACGACATGCTCGGCGACCACCTCGCCCTTGTTGGTGATGACGCGCCACATCCCGTCGGCGCGCCGCACGATGTCCTCCACCTTGGTGAAGCGCTCGACCTCCGCGCCCAGCTTTCGCGCCGCCTTTGCATAGGCGTGGGTGACGCCGGAGGGATCGAGATGGCCATCCTCCTTGTTTCTGACAGCGCCGACGAACTGCTTGGGATCGAGCAGCGGCATCAGTTCGGCCGCCTCTTTTGGGGAGATCTCCTCAAGCTCGATGCCGAGATAGCGGCCCTTGGCGACGACGCCGCGCAGCCAGTCCAGCCGCGCCTCGGTCGCAGCCAGAAGCACGCCGCCGGTCAGGTGAACGCCGGTCGCCTGGCCGGAAAGCTCCTCGATCTCCTTGTAGAGGTTGATCGTGTATTTCTGCAGCTTGGCGACGTTGGGATCTCCATTGATCGTGTGCATGCCACCGGCCGCGTGCCAGGTAGAGCCCGACGTCAGCTCGTCGCGCTCCAAAAGCACGACGTCGGTCCAGCCATGGCGGGCCAGATGGAACAGCACCGAGCACCCGACGACACCGCCGCCAATGACCACGACCTTTGCATGCGATTTCATGGATTTTTCTCTGATATCAGTGAGTTGGATGGGTGAGTGGAATCAGGATGGGGGGCATCACGGCTCGCCCTGCCCGATCGCTTCCTTGCGCCTGGTCATGTAAGCCTCGAGTTCTTCGCGCACGGCGATGTCCATCACCGGCTCGACGTAATCCTCCAGCGCCTTCTTCCACAGCCGCGTTGCGCGCGCCGTGGCGTCGAGCCCGCCGGCCTCCTGCCAGGCCTCGTAATTCTGCCAGTTGGACAGCATTGGCTGGTAGAAGGCGGTGGCGTAGCGCTCCAGCGTATGCGGCTCGCCGAAGAAATGGCCGCCCGTCGGCACCGCGCCTAAAGCCTCGACGGCAAGCTCGGCCTCGTCGACCACGATCGGGCGCAGGAACTCCATCATGTGCTGGATCATCTCGACATCGATGATGAGCTTCTCGAACGATGCCGTCAGCCCACCCTCCTGCCAGCCGGCGGCGTGGTAGACGAGATTGCCATGGCCGAGCACCGCACCCCACAGCGCCATCAGTGTCTCATACGCGCCCTGCGCATCGGCGGCGTTGGAGGCCGAGCCCGGCGTCGTGCGGTAGGGCAGTCCGTAGCGCCGCGCCAATTGCCCGGAAGCGATGTTGGCCTTGGTGTTCTCCGGCGTGCCGAAGGCCGGTGCGCCCGACTTCATGTCGACATTGGAAGTGAAGGCGCCATACATCACCGGCGCGCCCGGTCGCACGAGCTGCGTCAACACCACGCCGAACAGCGCCTCGGCATTCTGCTGCGCCAGCGCGCCGGCCAGCGTCACCGGGCTCATCGCCCCCATCAGCGTGAACGGTGTCACCGCCACCGACTGGCCGAATTCGGCCATGGCCATCAGCCCCTCGGCCATCATCTCGTCGAAGCGGCGCGGCGAGTTGACCGAGATGATGGTGGTGATGCCGGGATCATCGCGCATCTGGTCCAGTGTCAATCCACGCGCGATGGCCATCATCTCGATGCCGTCCAGCGCCCTGCCCCGGCCGATCGCCGAGACATGGAAACTCTTGTCGGTCAGCGTCAGATTGGTGAAGTAGGTGTCGAGATGGCGGGAGTTCGCCGGCAGCTCCACCGGCGCGCAGACCTGGTTGCCGAGCATATGGATGCAGTTGAAATGCTGCGCCAGCCGGGTGAGGTCCGAGTAGTCGCGCAGATTGCCGGCGCGGCGGCCGCGCTCCATGTCGTGCACGTTGGGCGGCCCGGCAACGAGCGTGAAGTTGATGGTGTTGCCGCCAAGTTGAACGGCGTTGGCCGGGTTGCGCGGCGTCAGCGTATAATTGGACTGCGTGGTCTTCAGTGCCTCGGCGACCATGCCGCGATCGATGCGGACATTCGCCGAGGCATGATCGACTTTGGCCCCTGCCTTCTCGAACAGCGACAGCGCGCGCGGGCTCATCACCTCGATGCCGAAATTCTCCAAAATGTGCATCGACGCCTGGTGGATCTGCTCGATCTGCTCGGGCGAGAGCATTGCCATCGGCGGATAGGGATTGGTCACCCGCCTGAGCGGCAATTGCGGGATGGCCGACGGCCCCCTGTTGCTGGTGCGCTCGGCGCCGCGTTTGCGTCTTGGTTCGTTCATGCCTGATATCAAAGCCCCGGCGAACCAGGCAAGCTGTCAGAAATACGCCGTTTGCGGGCGTGATTTTAGCCACGGCGGCATTTCTGCAATATCTATTTAGGAAAAGCGACGAAATATGTCGGATTATTAATACGGTATTTTCTGAGATGGATGCGCCGACCAAGCGTTAACGAACGCAGCAAGATTCCTTTTATGTTTTCGGCCTATTGCTCCTCCAATGCGTAGCTCGAGTTTTAGTAAAATTGGTGCGGTTTGCGTGCTGCTGGCCCTTTCGGCCTGCGCGACGGCGCCCAGTCATATCAACAATGTCTGCGCCGTCTTCGATCAGAATGACGGCTGGTTCGACAACTGGCAGTCTGCCGCCGAGCGCACGCAGCAGAAATACGGCGTGCCGGTTCCCGTGCTGATGGCGACGGTGCGCAAGGAGTCCGGCTTCAAGAGCAACGCCCGGCCGCCGCGCACCAAGCTGCTCGGCTTCATTCCGTGGAAACACGTCTCGTCGGCCACCGGCTTTTCGCAGGCGCTGGACGGCACCTGGTCGCAATATCAGAGGGAGACCGGCAACTGGGCGGCGCGGCGGACAAAGTTTGCCGACGCTGTCGATTTCGTCGGCTGGTATCACTCCAAGACGGCAGACACATATGGCGTCGCCCGCAACGACACCTACAATCTCTATCTCGCCTACTATCTCGGCTGGACCGCCTATGGCCGCGGCAACCGCGGCGATGCCGGCGTCCAGGGCTATGCCCGGGCCACCGAAAAGATGGCGCGGGATTATGCACAGCAGTTGAGCCAGTGCGGCAACTGATCACGCCGCTGCGCTGACTGCGCCTCCGCCGTCAGTTCGGCTTCTTGCCGCGTGGAGGCTTGGGCGTTGCAGTGGACGCCCCCGGAACAGGCGGCGCGTCTTCCGGCACGCCCTCATGCGCGGCATGCTCCTTGTCGAACTTGATCACCGGCTCCATCTTGGCCAGCACGTCGTCGGCCAGCCAGCACAGGCTCATATGGCCGTTGCCGAGATGCTTGACCGGCGGCACCTTGGTCTCGCACAGATTGTCCGGCACCAGTTTCTTGTAGCCGCAGCGGGTCTGGAACGGACAGCCCGACGGCGGATTCATCGCCGATGGAATATCGCCCTCCAGCACTATGTGCCGCTTGACCACACTGGTGTCGGCGATCGGGATCGCCGACAGCAGCGCCTCGGTATAGGGGTGATAGGGCGGCGCGAAGATCTGGTCGGTCGTGCCCTGCTCGACGATATAGCCGAGATACATGACGACGACGCGGTCGGCGATGTAGCGCACGACGGACAGATCGTGGCTGATGAACAGCATCGTCGTCTTGTTCTTGCGCTGGATGTCCATCAGCAGTTCGGTCACCGCCGCCTGTACCGACACGTCGAGTGCCGAGACCGGCTCGTCGGCCACCACCACCTTGGCGTCGCCGGCAAAAGCGCGCGCCACGCCGATGCGCTGCTTCTGGCCGCCTGACAGCTGGCGCGGCTTGCGGGTCTCGAACGCCCGCGGCAGCTTCACCAGGTCGAGCAGTTCCAGCATGCGCTTGCGGCGGTCGGCGACCGTCTTGCCGACATTGAATTTCTCCAGCGTGCGGATGATCTGCGACCCGACCGAATGGCTGGGGTTGAGCGTGTCGAACGGGTTCTGGAACACCATCTGGATCGACGATACGGTTTCGACGCTGCGGCTCTCGATGCCGGTCGACTGGATTTCCTTGTTGCCCAGCGTCACAGTGCCGGCACTTGCCGTCTCCAGCCCGAGCAGCACCTTGGCCAGCGTCGACTTTCCGCAGCCGGATTCGCCGACGATGGCGACCGTCTCGGATTCGCGCGCCATGAACGAGATCGTCTCGTTGGCCTTGACGACGCGGCCTTCGCTCGAGCCGAACACCTCGCTGCCGCCGACCTTGTAGTATTTTCTCAGATCCTCGACCTTGAGCACCGGCGCGCCGGGCACGACGCGTTCATTGACTTTCTTGGCGCCGGGCGGCAGCGCCTCCCAGTCGATCTCGTTGAAGCGCACGCAACGCGAGAAATGGCCTTCGTGACCCGCGACCTCGATCATCGGGATTTCGGCGGCGTTGCAGACGCCCTCGACGAAATGGTGGCAGCGCGGACCGAAATTGCAGCCCTTCGGCCGCTCGTGCGGCAGCGGCAATTGCCCGGGGATGGAGATCAGCGGCCGTGAATTCTTGTCGGCGCCGGGCAGCGGGATCGAGCGGAACAGCCCTTGCGTATAGGGATGCCGCATCCGATCGAACACGTCCTTGATCTTGCCGGTCTCCACCGCCTCGCCCGAATACATCACCGTGATGCGGTCGCAGGTTTCCAGGATCAGGCCGAGATTGTGCGAGACGAAGATCATCGACGTGCCGAACTTCTCGCCGAGCCCCTTGACCAGGTCGACGATGCCCGCCTCCACCGTCACGTCGAGCGCCGTCGTCGGCTCGTCGAGCAGAAGCAGCGCCGGCTTCGACAGCAGCGCCATGGCAATGACGATGCGCTGCTGCTGGCCGCCCGAAAGCTGGTGCGGATACGAGCGCATCATGCGCTCGGGGTCGGGCAGCTTGACCGAGCGCACCATGTCGAGCGCGCGTTTGTAGGCCTCTTCCTTCGACACCTTGTCGTGGATCAGCGGCACTTCCATCAACTGCTGGCCGACCTTCATCGCCGGATTGAGGCTCGCCATCGGCTCCTGGTAGATCATGGCGATCTTGTTGCCGCGGATGGCGCGCAGCTCCTCGTCGGAGAGCTCGCCCATGTCCTTGCCCTGGAACTTGATCTTGCCGCCGACGATCTTTCCGATGTTGGAGAGGTCGCGCATGATGCCCAGCGACACGGTCGACTTGCCGCAGCCGGATTCGCCGACGATGCCCATCGCCTCGCCTGGCATGACCATGCAGGAAAAATCCATGACGGCCGGGATCTCGCCCTTGCGGGTGAAGAAGGAGATCGACAGGTTCTCGATCTCGATGATCGGCCCAGGGGTCGGCTTGCCGGGATTTCGAACTGCCTCATTCATGGGTCGCTCCAATCCTTGGTTTTTCAGGCACGTGCTGTTCGCGTCGGGTCGAAACCCCAGATCAGTCTTTCATCGATTGTTCGCGCAACGAGTCGGCGAGCAAATTGAGCCCCAGCACGAACGACATCAGTGCGATCGTCGGCGGCAGCGCCGGGTGGATGAAGGAGCGCAGCAGGCGGCTGGCGTCCTTGATCGCGGTGCCCCAGTCCGGGCTTTCCGGCGCCAGGCCGAGTCCGAAATAGCCGAGCGTGCCGAGCAGGATTGTGGTGTAACCGATGCGCAGGCAGGCATCGACGATCAGCGGCCCGCGCGCATTGGGCAGGATCTCCCACAGCATGATGTACCAGGGCGATTCACCGCGCGTCTGCGCCGCCGCCACATAGTCGCGCGTCTTGATGTCCATCACCAGGCCGCGCACGATGCGGAACACGCCGGGGCTGGAGGCGAACACCACCGCCACGAAGATGTTGAGCTGGTTGGGATCGATATGCACGATCTTCAACGGATCGGCGTCGAACACGAGGCCAAGGTAAATCCAGCCGCCGAGGATCAGGGTGATGCCGAGCAGGATATAGAGCCGGTCGGGCCGGTTCTTGTAACGTGTCCAGAACAGCACGCTGAAGAAGATGATCGGAAACAGGAAGAACACGCCGGCCATGGCGTAGGGGATCGGCGTGTCCATGATGCCCGGCGTCACCAGCAGGTAGAACAGCAGGATCACCGGGAAGGCCAGCACCAGATTGGCGAGGAACGACAGCACGGTGTCGATCTTGCCGCCATAGTAGCCGGCGGGCAGGCCGAGCGTGATGCCGACCATCAGCGCGAACCCCGTCGCGGCAGGTGCGATGATCAGCACGATCTGGCTGCCATAGACCATGCGCGAAAACACGTCCCGGGCCAGCTTGTCGCCGCCGAAGTAGTAGACGAGCTTCGACGCCGGCTCGATCGCGCCCGGCAGCGTGTCCTTCATGATCGGGATCTGGGCAAGCGGATCGAAGGGCGAGATGGTCGACGCGAAGATCGCCGTGAACAGCCAGAACAGGCAGATGCCGACGCCGACGATGCCGACACCACTGTCGAAGAGTTGGCCGTAGAGGCCAAGCTTCTTCTTGTAGGTGAAGCTTGCACCCATCACCAGGACGAGAGCGATCCAGACCGGCCAGAAACGCGCAAGCACGCCTAGCACGACATTGAAGGCGCCGATATATTCGACCTGCATCCGCCCGTTCTCCTACTGAACTCTGATACGCGGATTGAGAAACGCGTAGCCGACATCGGAAATAAGCTGGGTGATCAGGACGATGAACACCGAGACCAGCGAACAGCCGAGCAAAAGGTCGATGTCGTTGTTGCCGGCAGCCTCAACCAGCGTGTAGCCGAACCCTTGGTAGCGGAACATCACCTCGACGATGACGACGCCGGTGAGCAGCCAGGGAAATTGCAGCATGATGACCGTGAAAGGCGCGATCAGCGCATTGCGCAATGCGTGCTTGACCACGACGTTGCCAAAGGAAAGCCCCTTTAGCCGGGCGGTTCGGATATATTGCTGCGTCATCACCTCGACCATCGAGGCGCGGGTCATGCGGGCGATGTAGCCGATGCCATAGATCGCCAATGTCATGACCGGCAAAGTGAAATTGTAAAAGGTAATGCCCTGGCTGGCCGAAGCCGCCGAGCCGTTCAGCCAGCCGAGCCATGAGGCGAAGATGACGGTGAAGATGACGCCCGACACGTATTCGGGTGTCGCCGTCGACGCAATCGAGGCGACCGATAGCACCCGGTCGGTTCGTGACCCTTCGCGCATACCGGCAAGGATACCGATCAACAGCGAGACCGGCACCATAACCAGCAGGACGCAGAGCATCAGGATGCCGGTGGCGCTAAGTGCCGGAAACAGCTTCGACGCCACAGTGGTCTTGAACTTGGTCGAGCAGCCGAAATCGCCCTGCAGAATGCCGGAGAACGTCGGCACGAGCGGATCGTTGCAGAAGGAAAAACGCTGCGCCGGCTTGCCCGTCGCGGGATCGGTCACCGGCTGCTTGGGCATAAGGCCGAGCCATTGACCGTATCTGACAAAGAAATTCTGGCGATAGCCATGTTCGGCCAGCCAGCTTTCCAGCTGCTCGGCTGAGGTATGCATTTCGGTCTGGCTGATCGCCAGCTTCTTCAGGTTCGGATCGAGATTGATCAGGAAGAAGACGACCATCGTCAGGCACAGCATCGTCAATGCCATGGTGCCGAGACGCCTGATAACGAAAGAAAGCATGGCGGTCCCCTGCCGGTCTGGTTGGGGTTGAAGCCTGCTGGAAACCACCTCCGCCGCCACGGCAGAACTGGCTGTCAAACAGGCCCTCGAATGCGATCAACTCTGTTTTATTGCACGACCATGTCCGAAGAGTCCGCAACATTTTTTGCTGCGCCGACTTCCGATTTTGGAACCATGCAAGAGCGCAGGGAAAGGGGCAGATCGCCCCTTTCCCTGATCGCCCCGATCAGGCCTGGTCGAGCCAGATCTTGCCGTAGTCGCGCTCGAACGTCGGATGCATCTTGTAGTTCTTAACAGCGGCAACCGAGTGGCTGTAGAGCTTGCGCCAGTAGGGCTGGATGATGATGCCGGAATCCTGCAGGATCTGCTCGATATCCTTCATCATCTCCTTGCGCTTGGCCGCGTCGGCAACCGAAAGCGCGGCGTTGAGCTTGGCGTCCCAGTCAGGGTTCGACCATGCACATTCGTTCCAGGCTTCACCGGTGCGGTAGGCTAGCGCCAGAACCTGGACGCCGAGCGGCCGCATGTTCCAGTTGGTCATCGACAGCGGATACTTCAGCCAGTCGTTCCAGAATGTCGAGCCCGGCAGCACCGTGCGCTTCACCTTGATGCCGGCGTCGCGCAACTGCGCGGCGATGGAATCGCCGGTGTTCTTGTGCCAGTCCTCGTCGACCGTGATCAAATCGTGTTCGAAGTCGGCCTGGCCGGCTTCCGCCATCAAGGCTTTCGCCTTGGCCGGATCGCGGGTGAGCTTCGGCAGCTCGTAATATTCCGGATGGATCTGGCAGACATGGTGGTTCTCGGCGACCGAGCCGGCATTGCCGTAACCGAGCTGGAGGACGACATTGTTGTCGACGCCGAGCTGCAGTGCCTTGCGCACCTTCTCGTTGTCGTAAGGCTTGTTGTTGACGTTGGTGCGGCAGACGATGGTTGAGGCGGTGACGACTTCGGACTTGACCAGGTTCATGCCGTCGAGGATCGACACGTAGTCGGCCGAGGTCTCGAAATTGGTATGCACTTCGCCGGCCTCGAAGGCGCTGACCATGGCGGCCGGATCGGTGCCGTAGTCGATGAACTCGATACCGTCGAGATAGACGTCACCGTCCCACCATTTGTTGTCGGCGCGGCGCTTGTAGACCACCTTTTGGCCGACGTCGTAGGAGACGAGCTCGAACGGACCGGTGCCGATCGGGCAGGCTTTGAAATCGCCGCCCTTTTCATCGAAGGTCTTGTGGACGACGAGAGCGACATAGTCGCAAATGCCGGGGATGATCGAGATGTCGGGCTTGGTCAGCGACAGCTTGACGGTCATGTCGTCGACCTTGGTGACCGCGCCTTCACGCAGCTTGCCCGCCTTGTCGTCGAACAGCGTGCCGAGACGGCCGGGCATCGAATTGCCTTCGGCACCCTTCTCGCCCCAGCGGTTGAAGTTGTGCACCACGTCGTCGGCGGTGAATGCATCGCCGTTGTGCCAGGTAACGCCCTTACGCACATGCAGCACGTATTCGGTGGCATCGTCATTGACGTCCCAGGACTCGAGCAGATAGGGGCGGAACGTATATTCGGTGGTGTATTTGACCAGCGGCTCGAGCGCCTGACGCTCGGCATTGGCGATTTCCGACCAGTCGGACTTGCGCGGATCCTTTGGATCCTTGATCCACTGGGCGACCTTCAGAATGCCACCCTTCTTGGGGGCATCTTCGGCTCTCGCCTCGATCGGCACGGCAAGACCGAGCATGCCGTAGGCCATCGCCGTCGAGGCGCCGAAGACGCTGGCCAGCGCCAGGAATTCGCGGCGATCCACCTTGCCGGCCTTGGCTTCCTCAGCCATCGCCAGGATGTGGTCGGGAACGCGATCGCCGTTACTCTTGTAAATTGTCATGACTTAACTCCCATTGTTGGCTTTCCGCCTTTTAACATTCCGCATCCGGGCCATGATGTCAAAGACGGCATGGATTGGGAACATGTACAGGAATGTGCAACTTTGGAGGGGGAGCGGTTCGCGTGATAACGACAGTCTTGGCGCAAAATTGCTACTGCCCGACGGATTCCTCTGGAATCTCGATAGTCCATTAAACTGAGACATTTACTGAAGGCCGGACAGCGCCAGCCTGGAGCCTTCATGGGGCCAAAAGCCCCCATCGAACTATCAATATTCCTTCTCGTAGAATATGCCGCCCTTGGCTTCACCGGCATCGTTGGCCTCGCCGCGCAATTTGACGCCGCGCCCGACATTGAGGTCGATGGTCGCCTTGCCAGATCCTGGCTTGTCGCCCTTCTGGATCGTCACATAGGTGCGGTCGTTGAGATACTTGCCGGCCGAAACCGCCGTGCCGCCCTTGTCGTCCGTGGTGACATCCAGATCGTCGACGCCGATGGCGCTGCGCAGGTTTTCAAGCAGCGACGTCGAACCGCCGACGCCGGCCAGTTGCCCGGCCGCTTCGGCGAGCTGGGCGATCTGCAGCGGCGACAGGTTCGACATCGAGCGGCCGAAGATCAGCTGCGCCAGCACCTCGTCCTCGGGCAGCGCCGGAACCGAGGAGAAGGTGAATTTCGGATTGGTCGCCTCGCCCGACACCACGATGGTGACGGTTGTGCTGGTCGTCGTCGTTGTCGCCGTCAAATTGAGGTAGGGCACCAGCGAGCCGGAGAAGCCGACCGTGCCTTCGGTGAAGGTCAGCCGCTTGCCAAGGATCGACAGCCGTCCGCGCTGCAGTGTGAAGGTGCCGACCGCGTGCGGCGACGATGCCGGCCCGGTCAGCCTGAGCGAGCCGCCGAGTTCGGCATCGACGCCCCTACCCTGGATGAAGATCTGGTTCGGCGCATTGACCGTGACATCGAGGCTGAGGCCGCTGCCGCCGCCACCGCCGCTGGTCGTCGGCGGACGCAGCGCCTTGTCCTGCGCCCGCACGGCGCCTGGCGCATTCTTGTGCTTGACGTCGAGCGCCGAAAGCGAGCCTGGCAGCTTGTCAGGAACCGTGATCACCGTCTTGGCGAGATTGACGGTGCCGGCAATCACCGGTGCCGATGTCAGTGGCCCCTTGATCGTCAGGTCGCCGCCGAGATTGGCGGTCACCACCCGGCCGTCCGTATAGCGGCCGTCAACGAGCTTGATCGACAGATCGGCCGGAAACCCTTGCGCCGGGTTGATGCCGACGGTGCCGCTGGCCGACAGGCTGCCGCGCGTCGACAGCGTGCCGGTCAGCCGGTCGATCCTGGCAACGCCGCCGCTGATCGAAACGTCGACGGCGAGATCGTTGACCGCAAGGCCCGAGCGGGCGTCGACCAACCGCGCTCCCGAGGCGCTGACGCTGCCGCCGATGACAGGCGATGTCGCGGGACCCCGAACCTGCACGTTGACATTGGCGGTTCCAGACAGCGACAGCCCTTGCGCGGCGAGCTTCTGGCTGAGTAGCCCGAAGGGCACGGCGCCATTGAAGTCGAGCACCAGCGCCGGCGTCCCTGCCGTCGTCACGGTGCCGCCGCCCTTGACGCCAAGGCCGGCTCCATCGCTGACATTGGCGTTGAAGGTCAGCTTGTTGGCGGCGAAGGTGCCGGAAGAAGAAACACCCACCGCGCCGATACCGGCGCCGCGGGTCTGCGACGTCTGCACGCCGGCGGCGTCGATGTTGAAGGCAATAGCGGGGCTAGCCGGCGCACCCGTCACCTTCACCGTGCCCGAGATTGAACCGGCGGCATCGAGCCCTGGCGAGAAACTGTTGGCCAGCGACATCGGCAGCCGCGCCAGTGTCGCGTTGATGTCGAGTGCCTTGCCCACCTTGCCGGTCACCGTCGCCGTGCCGCCGCCGAGGTTGAGCACCAGACGGTCCAGCGTCGTCGTGCCATTGGCAATGCTGACGGTCGAGGCCTGGGCGATGGCTGCCTTGATGCCCTGGACCGTCGCCTGGCCTGACGCGAGCTCGATGGTGGTCGTGCCATTGGCCATTTTCACCCGGCCCGTGGCCTTGGCCGGGATGCCCTTGACGGTGGCGCCGCCGGAGAAGCCGGTCCAGTCGCCGTCGCGCTTCAGGTCGACATCGATGCCGCTGATCACGGTGCCGCCGGAGATGACCGTGTCGGCGCGGATCTTTCCGGAGATCACCGGTGCCGCGAGATAGTTGGCGATCAGCGCATCGATAGAAACGGCCTTTGCCTGGAGGTCGCCGCGCGAGATCGATGCCGTCGCCGCCTTGATCGCCACTTGCGGTGCGGTGCCATTCTTCGAGAAAGCAATGGTGCCGCGCACATCGCCCTCGGCCTTTTCCAGCGCAAGCGCCGCGAGCGGACCGATGTCTGGCAGGTCGAGCGCGACGGTGCCGACCGGCACGAACTTCTCGTCCAACGCCAGGTCGCCGGAAATCCTGTTCTTGCCGAGCGACAGCAGCAGACCATTAATGGCGCTCTTGCCGTCAGCCGTCGCCAGCACCGCACTGCCTTGCAGTGCCTGGCCGGCGACGTTGCCGGTCAGCTGCACATTCGCCGCCGGATTGGCGGCATCGGCCTTGCCGGTGGCGGTGAGCTTCAGCCCGGTGATCTCGCGCGCCGCCACCAGCAGCCGGTCACTGTCGACCGTCAGCGACAGATCGGGCGCAGTGGCCGGCCCCTGCGCATTCAGGGCGAAAGCAATGGCGCCCTTGGCGTCCTTCGACAGCAGGGAAATATCGCTCAGAGCGCCCTTAATGTCGGCGGCGACCTTGTTGTCGGCGAGGCTGGCTTGGCCCTCGGCGGTCAGCGCGCCCGAGGTCAGCTTCAATCCGTCGACATTGACATTGCCGGCAGCATCGCGCTTCAGCACAGCGCTCAGTTCCGCGCGTTCGGCAAGCACGCCGCGCACCGCGGCCGGCAGTGCCGCGGAAGCCGCGTCGGCTTTCAGATTGAGGTCGATGGCGCCGTCGGCCAGCGATACCCGACCGCTAAAACCGCTGTTCAGCGCATCGCTCGTCACCGAGCCGCTGTCGATGGTGACGGCGTCCGTGGCGAGGCTGCCGGCAACCTTGGCCGTCACCTTGCCGGCAATCAGCGGCGCGACGGTTGGATTGTCGAGGCCGATCCTGTCGGCCGACACGGTGCCGGAAATCGGTCCCGTCCGGGTCTTCAGATCGAAGGCATCGGAATGCAAAGCGACCGCGACGCCTTCGACCTTGGTCAGATTGGTTGCGACCGAGGGCAGCGTCGCCGAAATATCGAGCCGCGGCTGCATGCCCTGCCCGGCAGCTTTCACCGAAAGCGCCTGCAGTTCGAGCTTGATCGGGCTTTCAGCACTGCCCAGCGTCAGCGGCAGGCTCGGACCGGAGGATGTGAGATCGAGGACGAAATCGCTGGCGCCATTCGGATTGAGGGTGCCCGTCGCCTTGCCGGAAATCTTGTCGCCCGTAAGCGTCGCATGGTCGAGAGCGACGCCGCCGGCCATGGTGTAGCTGCCGGCCGCGTCAACAGCCATCGGCCCGAGCCCAGCCTGGCGGGTCTGGCTGGTTTCGACGCCAGCCAGTTGCGCGTTGAACCGAACCTCGGGCACAGATGGCGACCCGGTCACTCGCGCAGTACCGCCCAGCGTGCCCACGGCATCGAGACCGGGTGAAAAATCATTGGCAAGGGCCGCCGGCAGTGCCGAGAATTCCGCTGCCAGGTCGAGCACCTGACCCGCGGTGCCGGACAGCGTCACCGAACCGCCGCCGACATCGAGCGCCAGTTTTTCGATGCTGGTCGTGCCATTGGCGATGGAAACAGTAGAGGGTGCCGCGATCGCGGCCTTGATGCCGCGAACCGTGGCTTCGCCAGAAGCAATCTCGACGCTGGTCGTGCCGTCAGCGATCTTCACGCGGCCGGCAGCTGTTGCGGGGATGCCCGCTATGGTGGCGCCGCCGGTAAAATTGGTCCAGTCGCCGTCGCGCTTCAGGTCGACGCCGATGCCGCCGATTTCGGTGGTTCCGGAGGTGACGCTGTCGGCCTTGATCGAGCCGGAGATCGCCGGCGCCTTGAGATAGTTGGCAATCAGCGCATCGACGGTGATGGCCTTGGCCGTCACTTCGCCGCGCGCAATCGACGTGCTCTTCGCGTCGATGGCGACCGAGGGCGCGTCGCCATCCCTGGCGAAGCGGATGGTGCCGTCGATATCGCCCGTCACCGCCTGGCCGGCGAGCGCGGCCAATTGGTCGATAGCGGGCGCGTCGAGCGTCAGCGTGCCCAAGGGCATGAATTTGTCATCCAGCGCGAGGTCGCCCGAGACCTTGTTGTCGCCCAGCGAGACCAGGAAGCCATTGATCGAACGCTTGCCCTCGCTCGTCACCAGCGCCGCCTTGATGTCGAGCGGCTGGTCGTTGACGGAGCCGGTCAGCGAGACATTGGCGGCGGGGCTGGCGATGTCGGCCTTGCCGCTTGCCGTCAGCTTGATGGTCTTCACGGTGCGGCCCGAGGCCGTCAGGCTGTCGCTGTCGGCGGAGACGGTGAAATCCGGCGCCGTCCTGGCACCGCTTGCCGACAGCGCGAAATCAATGCCGCCGGCAACCGGCACGCCGACCATCGGCGACAGCACTGAGACGTCGCCCAGCCTGCCCTTGATGTCGGCTTGGATGTCGCTGCCTTGCGCGCTGGCGGTTCCGCTGGCGCTCAGCGTGCCGGAGGTAAATGAGATCGAGTTGGCGGCGAAAGATCCCTGCGGATCGCGGGTCGCGGCGGCCGAGAACTTCACCCGGGCGCCGAGCACCGAGGCGATCTGCGGCGGCAAGGCCGTCGCCACCGCATCGGCATTCATCTTGAGCTGCATCGACAGATCGGCAAGCGCCACCGTCGCCGTCAGCGAGGCGTTGACCGCATCGGATCGCAGCGTGCCCTGGTCGATGGCAATGGCGTCCTTGCTGATCGATCCGGCCAGATCGACGTCGACCTTGCCGGTGATCAGCGGCGCCAGTGTTGCCACGTCGGTTTTGAGGCCGCCCGCCTCCAGCTTGACGGTAACCGGCCCGGCGCGGTTCTGGATGTCGAAGCCGTCGGAATGGATCTGCGCCGCCAGATCGTCCAGCCGCGTACCGCCAGCCACGATCGAAACGAAGGAGGCGCCGATGTCGATGATCGGCGTCTTGCCGTCACCGAACGCACGGGCGGTGGCGCCCTTGATCGCCAGCGTGATCGGCTGCGCCGTGCTGCCGACGCTGATCACCACAGGCGCGCCTTTGGCGGCGAGTTCAACCGACAGATCGCTGCCACCTTTCGGATCGACCATGCCGGCGGCCGTTCCGTGCATTGCATCGCTGTCGATGCTGGCATGCTCGATATCGACGCCGCCGGCGGCAATCGCCGTGCCCGCCACATCGAAGCTGGTCTTGCCGGCAAACAGCGGCTTCAGATTTTCGGGCAGGAAGCGCTCGAACTCACCGTCGCCCTTGGCCTCTACATGGCTGCCCTTGTCGGTCGACTGGTGGCGGCCCGTCAGTTGAGTGACGATCTTGCCGTCGACTGTGAACGTGCCGATGCCGTTCCAGTTGGCGAGCGGTCCCGTGCCCGAGACGGTTATGTCGACCGGCGGCGTATCGGGCAGCTTGAGCAGATTGGCGATGATGCCGCCTGCCGGCTCCGAGGCCTTGAGGTCAAGGTCGAGCCTGTTGTCTGCTGGCGCAAAGTGGATGTTGGCGTCGACATTGCCTTGCTTGCCGTCATGGCGGGTGATGTTGAGCGTCGTCTCGATCGCCAGCGGCGCGGCGTCGGCCTTGAGCATCCCCTTGGCGGCAAGTTCGGCAATGCCGCTGCCGGCCAGGTCCTGGCCGAGTGCGATTTCGGGCAGGTCGATCTGCTTGATGTCAAGCGAGACCGGCAGCGTCGTCGTGCCGCCGCTCTGCGCTGGTGGCGTGCTGGCCACCGGCAGCCGTGCCAGTTCGATGCGCTCGGCCGCGATGCGCTCGGCGCTGAAGCTTTTCGACAGCAGCGCCAGCGGCGACCAGTCGACGGCGACCTTGCGCGCCACCAGCCAGGCGCCTTCGCGGTCCTCCAGCACGACATGGTCGACGCTGAGCGCGCCTGACCAGATGCCGTCGATGCCGCTGACGGTGATCTTGCTGTCATCGCTCGATGCCAGCCGCGAAATGATACCGGCGAGATTGTCGCGCCCACGCTCGGTCTTGGTCAGCACCACCAGCGCGCCGATCGCTCCGGCGATCACGATGAGTAACGTGTAGAGGACGATGCGAAGGATGCGCCTGAATGTCTTCATGGCTTAGAACGCCTGTCCGATGCCGGCATAGATGCCGAAATGCGGATCTCCGGGGTCGCGGTTGAGCGGCACGGCGGCGTCGATGCGCAGCGGCCCGAAGGGCGTGACATAGCGCAGGCCGACACCGGCGCCGACCTTGACGTCGGAGAAGTTGGGAACCGACCTGGTCGACACCGTGCCGGCATCGATAAATGGCACGATGCCGATCGTGTCGGTGATGCCAATGCGCATTTCGACCGAGGTTTCGAAGAAGGACAGGCCGCCGATCGGCTGGCCGGTAGGATCCTTGGGACCGATGCCCTGATAGGCGTAGCCGCGCACCGAGCCGCCGCCGCCGGAATAGAAGCGCCGGTCGGCCGGCACATTCTGAAGACCGGTGCCGACGATCGAGCCAACCGCGACGCGTTCGGCCAGCACGAACTTCGAGGCCGAATCGAGCGACTGATAGGCCGATCCCTCGCCTTTCAGCTTTAGGAATGCCGCGCCATTCAGAATGTCGTAGCTGGGCTCGGCATAGGCGAGCACCCGGAAGCCGCTGGTCGGGTTCAGCCGGTTGTCCCTGTTGTCGTAGACATACTGCAGCGGGATGCTGGCGATCAGGTATTTGTGCTTGCCGAAGGCATCGTGGATCCGCGAATAGTCGAGCGAGACTTCCGCCGACACCGTCTGCGTCTTGGTCAGTTCGTATGACAGGCCAGTGCTGCCCTTGATCGAGAAATGATCGTAGGCGTCCGGATGCTCGAGCACGGTCTTGAGGCTGGCGAAGAATTTCGATGCCGGTCCGATCACGCCGGGCTTTTCGAACATGATGCCGGCATTGTAATTGAGCTGGCTGAGATCATTGCTGCCGATGCCGCTGATGGCGCCGTCGATGCGCAGCTTTTCAGCCCGGCCAAACAGGTTGCGGTGGCCCCAATAGCCTTCCAGGCCGAGGCCTTCGGTGTTGGAGAACGTGCCGCCGACGCCGAAATAGCGCGGCTTGCGCTCGCTGACCTGGACGCCGATCGGAATGTTCCCGTCGGCATCGAGCTTGTCGGCTTCCTTGAACGTCACGCTGTTGAAGACCTCGAGCGCCAGCAATCGGTCGCGCGCGTCGCTGATCTCTTGCGGCGAGTATTGCCGGCCACGCTTGAGGCCGGTCATGTATTCGGTGAAGTCGCGATCGACCTTCTCGGTGCCTTCCACCGTGGTGTCGCCATAGCCGGCGACCGGCCCGGCGGCGACCGTCAGCGTCACGTCGAGCGTCGAGGTGGCATGGTCGGCGACGATCTGGCGGTCGGTTACCTTGGCCAGCGGCCTGCCCTGCTCTTTCAGTGTCCGCACGACCAGCGCCTCGGCCTTGAGCACGGCGCCGGAACCGGCGTCGCCGCCGGCGATCAGGCCATAATCGGCGCTCATCAGCCCGGCCGCGTCGCCCTCCAGCCGGACATTGCCGAGAGTGAATTTCGGCCCGCTGGCAATATCGATGACCACCGGGACCGGTTGCGGACCCTTGAATTCGGCATCCGGCGGCAAATCGTCGAGCGGCTTGCCGTCGATGGTGATGGTGACGACGCCCTCGTAGCGGGCATCGGCATAGAGCGCGGCGACCAGCTGTTCACGGTCGCTGCGCGCCTTGGCCATCAGCCCGAGCGAGCCGGAAACCGGGCGCTCCTCGTCACCTTTCAGCGTCGAGGCGTTTTCGAGCTTCTTGACGAGATCCTTGTCGGCATCGGGCGCGGAGATGGTCACGGCATAGCGCATGGGATCGACGATGTCGGCGTCCTCGTCCTTGGACGCCCCCCACAGCTTGATGCCGAAAAGCTCGAAAGCGGTGGCATTTCCGGCCTCGGCGACCAGTGCGGTCGAGCAGAGCATGGCCAAAAGCAGGGCGCGCGGAAGCACACGCCCTGGCGCGGTACCTCCTGACATCTGCTCTTCATGCGCCGGCATTAAGACAACCTAGATTGAAAAACTAAAATTGGAATGAAGTTCTGAAGCGCTCGTAAAGGGGCCACAATCCAATTGTCTGAAATAGGCAGGGCTTGGAATTCACACCTTCTGCGTTGCCGCAAGAAAGCGTGATCCCCTGTCCTATGGAGGTACTACCGGTCATCGGCCGGAAAGGAAACCGTTGGCAGGCGGAACCCTGCCGCGTCCGTGTGTTGACAAGCCTGACTGATGCTTGATCATGCCTTGGACGTCAGCAGTGTCTGGGAGGGTGTTATGGCAATGCGCGCGGCTCGTGGTCTGTCGATCCTGATTCTTCTCTTTTTCGCCTGGGCCAATGTCTTAGCCTGGGGAGGTGTCGCGCAAGCGGCCGAAGCCCGAAGAATCGCGACAACGGACAATTCCGATTATTTCGGCTTTGACCTCAGGTCCGACCAGAATGTCACGCTCGACCAGTGCAAGACGACATGTCTTGGCGATCCGGCCTGCCGCGCCTTCACCTACAACACCAAGGCCAAATGGTGTTTCCTCAAATCCGACTACAATCAGCTGAAGCCGTTCAACGGTGCGGTCGCCGGCAAGGTCGTCAACATCGATGGCGACCCCGACATCGGCGCGCCGCCGGAACTCGCCTTCTTCCCCAACTGGATGGCCGATCAGGCGCAGCAATACCGCAACAAGCTGCTCGGCCCGGCCTATGACAAGCCCACCGAAGGGCTGACGGCGCTGACGAATGCTGCCGAGCAGGCCGTGCTGACCGGCGACCATCGCTCCGCCATGCTGAAATACGAGGCCGCGGTCTCGGTGCTGCCCGACAATGGCCAATTCTGGCTCAACCTGGCGCGTGAAACGCTGGCCGTGCAGCCCGCCGCCAACACCTCCGAAGCGTCCACTTTGCCGGCGAACGGCACTTCGGCCGCTTTCAATGCCTACAAGCTGCTGCGCACCACCAAGACGCGCGCCGACGTGCTGGCGCTGCTCGGGAACGGCCTCGACAAGCGCGACCTCTACCGGCCGGCGCTGCAGGCCTATGAAGCCAGCCTTGCGCTGGTGCCTTCGCCGGCGGTGCAGGCCGATTATTCCGATCTGAAGGCGCGCAAGGGTTTCCGCGTCATCGACCACACCGTCGATGCCGACACCAGTGCGCCGCGCATCTGCGCGCAATTTTCCGAGGATCTGGTCAAGACGGGCGTCGACTACGCCCAGTTCGTCACCGTCGACAACGCGCCGCCCAAGGGCGTTGAGGCCAAGGACAAGCAGATCTGCGTCGAAGGGCTGGAGCATGGCCAGCATTACGACGTCACATTCCGCGCCGGCCTGCCGGCCGCCATTGGCGAGGTGACCGCCGCCCCCGTGGTGCTGTCGATCTATGTGCAGGACCGGGCCCCCTCGGCCCGCTTCACCGGCGACAGCTTCGTGCTGCCGGCCGGCGCGCGCCGCGGCATTCCGGTCGTCACCGTCAACATGAATGCCGCTGAAATGAAGCTCTACCGCATCGGCGACCGCTCGTTGGCCCAGCTGCTGTCGGGCTACCAGTTCCTGCGTCAGCTCGACGGCTACGATATCTCCAACATTTCCGAGCAGATGGGCGAGCCGGTCTGGCAAGGCCAGCTCGACATCGCCAATGATCTGAACAAGGAGGTCACCACCTCCTTCCCGGTCGACGAAGCGCTGCCGCAGCGCAAGCCCGGCGTCTATGTGCTGACCGCCCAGACCGTCAGCGACAAGAGCGACGACTACAACTCGATGGCCACGCAATGGTTCGTCGTCTCCGACATCGGCCTGTCGACCTATACCGGCCAGGACGGGCTCAATGTCTTTGCCCGTTCGCTGGGCAGCGCCAGGCCGATATCGGGTGCCGAACTGACGCTGGTTGCCAGGAACAACGAGGTTCTCGGCACCGCGACCACGGATGCGGACGGCCACGCCGTCTTCAACCCCGGCCTGACGCGTGGCGACGGCGGCATGGTGCCGGCCGTGCTGATGGCCAAGCAGGGCGACAATGATTTCGTCTTCCTCGACATGGGCCGGGCCGGCTTCGACCTGTCCGACCGCGGCGTCACCGGACGCCCGGCACCGGGCGCGCTCGACGTCTATGCCTGGACCGAGCGCGGCATCTACCGCGCCGGCGAGGATGTCCATGTCGCGGCCCTTGCCCGCGATGGCGCCGCCAAGGCGGTGGAGAACCTGCCGCTGACCTTCATCTTCTCGCGCCCCGACGGCGTCGAGGACCGCCGCATCGTCAGTGACGGCGCATCGGCCGGCGGCCATGCCGTCGACCTGCCGCTCGAGCCCAACGCCATGCGCGGCACCTGGTCGGTGTCGATCTACACCGATCCCAAGCAGCCGGCGGTTGCCAGCCAGATGTTCCTGGTCGAGGATTTCGTGCCGGATCGCATCGAATTCGACATGACCGCCGACAAACAGGAGATCGCGCAGGGCGAAACCGCCAACATCAACATTGACGGCCGCTTCCTCTATGGCGCGCCGGCGGCAGGCCTCGCGCTGGAAGGCGAATTGACACTGTCGACGTCCCGCGATTGGGACCGTTTCCAGGGCTTTTCCTTCGGCCTCGCCGACGAGCAATCGGCCGAACCCACGGTCACCCCCCTCACCGATTTGCCGGTGGTTGGCGACGACGGCAAGGTGACGTTCCCAGTCTCCGTCGAGCAACTGCCGTCGACCACCAAGCTGGTCGACGCCAAGGTGACGGTGCGCATGCGCGAAACCGGCGGCCGCGCCATCGAGCGCTCGCTCAACATCGGCATCCGCCCGCAAGGCCATATGATCGGCATCCGTCCGGATTTCGCCGACGGTGAAGTGCCGCAGGGCGGCACGGCCAAGTTCAGCCTGATCGCCGTCGATCCGGACGGCAAGCGTGAGGCGCTGAAAGGCGCGCAGTGGACGCTGGTCAAGGTCGAACGCAATTACCAGTGGTACCGCTCCAACAATTCCTGGAACTACGAGCCGGTCACCTTCACCAAGTCGATCGCCAACGGCCAGGTCGACCTCAGCGCCGACGGCGACGCAACGGTGTCCGTACCGGTCGACTGGGGCCAGTACCGGCTCGAGGTCGAGACCTCGGATCCCGAGGGTCCGGCGACCAGCTACGAGTTCGATGCCGGCTGGTATGTCTCCTCGACCACCACCGAAACGCCTGACGGCCTCGAGATCGCCCTCGACAAGGACACCTATGCCGCCGGCGAAGTGGCCAAGCTCAAGGTCTCGCCGCATTTTGCCGGCGAACTTCTGATCAACATCGGCTCCGACAAGCTGCTGAAGACCGTCACGGCAACCGTGCCGGTCGGCGGCAGCACCATCGACATCCCGGTCGGCGACGACTGGGGCGCCGGCGCCTATGTCACGGCAACCCTGTTCCGGCCGGGCGATGCGCAGGAAACGCGCATGCCGGCCCGCGCCATCGGCGTGAAATGGCTGAAGGTCGATCCGGGCTCGAAGAAGCTCGCCGTCACCCTGACGCCCCCGGACAAGACCATGCCGCGCCAGCAGCTGTCGATCCCGGTTTCCGTAGCCGGCGTGCAGCCGGGCAGCAACGCCTATGTCATGGTTGCCGCCGTCGATGTAGGCATCCTCAACCTGACCAACTACAAGGCGCCGGACCCGGAAAACTGGTTCTTCGGCCAGCGCATGCTGGGCATGGAAATCCGCGACCTCTACGGCCGCCTGATCGATGGTTCGCTGGGTAACACCGGCAAGCTCAGGACCGGCGGCGACGGCGCCAACATGCAGGCGCAAGGTAGCCCGCCGACCGAAAAGCTGGTCGCCTTCTTCTCCGGCCCGGTGCAGCTCGATGCTGACGGCAAGGCGCGGATCGACTTCGACATTCCGCAGTTCAACGGCACCGTGCGTGTCATGGCTGTCGCCTGGACCAAGGAAGCGCTCGGCCATGCCCAGTCCGACGTCATCGTGCGCGATCCGGTGGTGATCACCGCCGGCTTGCCGCGCTTCCTGGCGCCTGGCGACGCCGCCGTCATGCGCCTCGATGTCGCCGACACCGATGGCCCGGCTGGCGACTATGCTCTGTCGATCGAAACGACCGGCGACCTGTCGACGGGCGACAAGCCCCTGCCCCAGAAGCTGACGCTGGCTCAGGGCAAACGCCAAACCCTGACCGTGCCGCTGATCGCGCAGACGGCGGGCAACGCCTCGCTTACCATCAAGCTCGCCCACGCCGATGGCACGAAGGTCGAGCAGACGCTCTATGTGCCGGTGCGTCCGGCGCAATTGCCGGTCACCACCCGTCTGGTGGTCGACCTCAAGGGCAATGGCGGCGCGCTGCGCGTCGACAAGGAGCTTTTGGCGGCAAGCCTGCTCGACGGCGCCTCCGTCAGCGTCGGCGTTTCGCAGGCCGCCGCCTTCGACGTGCCGTCGCTTTTGATGACGCTCGACCGCTACCCCTATGGTTGCGCCGAGCAGACCACCAGCCGTGCCATGCCGCTTCTCTACGTCAATGAAATGGCGTCCGGCATCGGCATGGCCAGCGACCCTGACCTGCATGGCCGTATCCAGGATGCCATCTACAAGGTCCTGAGCTACCAGGCCTCGGCCGGCAGCTTCGGCCTGTGGGGTCCGGGCTCCGGCGACCTCTGGCTCGATGCCTATGTGACGGACTTCCTGACCAGGGCGCGCGAGCAGAAATACGACGTGCCGAGCCTGGCCATGAACCAGGCGCTGAGCAATCTGCAGAACTCGCTCGGCTACGACCAGAGCGTACAGGACCGTGGCAGCGAGATCGCCTACGCCCTCTACGTTCTGGCCCGCAACAAGAAGGCCTCGATCGGCGATCTGCGCTACTATGCCGACACCCAGCTCGAAGCCTTCTCGAGCCCGATGGCGGTTGCCCAGCTGGCGGCGAGCCTTGCGCTCTACGGCGATACGCCGCGCGCGGAATCCACGTTCCAGACCGCCCTGCAACTGGCCAGGTCAGCCACCGAGTACGACTACTACCGCTCCGACTATGGCTCGCCGCTGCGAGACGGCGCGGCGATGCTGGCGCTGGCGGCGGAATCGAAGCCGGTGCCGAAGATCGTGCCGGAGCTGATCAAGCTGGTGACCAGGGAACGCGCGCAAGCCCGCTGGACCAGCACACAGGACGATTCCTGGATGCTGCTGGCGGCCCGTGCGCTGAAGGAAGGCAATGATACGATCACGCTGACCGTCAATGGCGCGCAGCATGCCGGCGGCTATTCCGACCAGATCAACGGCAGCGACCTGGTCGACAGCCCGCTGACCATCGCCAACACCGGCAAGACCCCGCTGCAGGCCGTTGTCACCACCGTGGCGTCGCCGATCCAGCCCTTGCCGGCCGGCGGCGACGGCTTCACCATCAGCCGCACCTACTACAAGCTTGATGGCACCGAAGCCAATGTCACCGAGGCAACCCAGAACGAACGCTATGTCGTCGTGCTCAAGGTCAACGAGCAGAACACCTGGCCTTCGCGGTTGCTGATCACCGACCTGTTGCCGGCCGGCTTCGAGATCGACAATCCGGGCCTGGTCTCCAGCGCCCAGTTGACGAACTTCTCCTGGCTGGCGCAGACCGATGCCGCCCATCTCGAATTCCGCGACGACCGTTTCGTCGCAGCGTTCAACCCGAGCGACGGCGACCACGACCACAATCTGACCCTCGCCTATGTCGTGCGCGCGGTGACGCCGGGCACCTACGCCCATCCGGCGGCGACGGTGGAAGACATGTACCGGCCGCAATATTCGGCCCGCACCGCCACCGGCATGATGGAGATCAAGGCGCCGTAGGGCGGCGATGGTAGCGATCATGAAAATGGCGAATGTGCCTACGAGAGCCTCCTTCTCCCCGTCACTATACGGGGAGAAGGTGCCGGCAGGCGGATGAGGGGCAGCGCCATGCTCTTGAGAAAATTCCTGCGCCGGGCAGCCATCACGGGCGTCTCCCTCGCGGGCCTAGCGGCGATCACCGTCGCCGGCCTCTGGGAACTCGACCGCGCCTTTCCGCCACCACTGCCGGCCGAACTCACGGTCTCGACGGAAGTGCAGGACCGCGACGGCCAGCTGTTGCGCGCCTTCGCCACGCCGGACGGCTATTGGCGGCTCGAAACCAGGCTCGACCAGGTCGACAAGCAGTTCGTCGACATGCTGGTCACCTATGAAGACAAGCGCTTCTGGGACCATGAGGGTGTCGACGTGCTGGCGCTGGCTCGCGCCGCCGGCCAGTTCGCCACCAGCGGCCACATCGTCTCCGGCGGCTCGACCCTGTCGATGCAGCTCGCCCGGCTGATCGAGCCGCGCGAAAGCCGCAGCCTCGGCTCCAAGCTCAAACAGATGCTGCGCGCAATCCAGATCGAGCGCCGGCTGTCCAAGCGCGAGATCCTCGAACGCTACCTGACGCTGGCGCCCTATGGCGGCAATCTCGAAGGCGTACGCGCCGCCTCGCTCGCCTATTTCGGCAAGGAACCGAAGCGGCTCACCGTTTCTGAAGCCGCCCTGCTCGTCGCCTTGCCGCAGTTGCCGGAAAAGCGCCGGCCCGACCGCAACCTGCAGATTGCCCACGCCGCCCGCGACCGGGTGTTGACCCGCATGGTGTCAGCCGGCCTGCTCGGCGAGCGCGAGGCCGCGCGCGCAGCGCTTGACGATGTCTCGGGCCTGCGCCGCACGCTGCCGGCACTCGCCGCGCACGCCGCCTATGCGATGCTGCCCAAGGCCGTGCCTGGCCAGCCCTTGCAGCTGACGATCCGCAAAAGCGTCCAGGAAGGGCTGGAGCAGGTGGCCAGGGATGCCGCCACCAAGCTCGGACCCCGCCTCTCCGTCGCCATGGTGCTTGCCGACGCCCGCACCGGCGATATTCTCGGTGAAGTCGGCTCGGCCAATTTCTTCGACGCCAGCCGCTCCGGCTGGATCGACATGACCAAGATCGTCCGCTCGCCCGGCTCGACGCTGAAGCCATTCATCTACGGGCTTGCCTTCGAGCAGGGGCTGCTGGCGCAGGAAACGCTGATCGACGACAGCCCCGTCGATTTCTCCGGCTACCGGCCGAAGAATTTCGACATGGGCTACCAGGGCGACGTCAGCATCCGCCAGGCGCTGCAGCTGTCGCTCAACGTGCCGGCGATCCGCGTGCTCGATGCGGTCGGGCCAACCCGGCTGATGGCGCGCTTCCGCCAGGCGGGGGTGAACCCGATACTGCCGGTCAACGAGGCACCGGGCCTGGCTATCGGCCTCGGCGGTGTTGGTGTGACGCTGCGCGATCTCGTCCAGCTCTACACAGGGCTCGCCAATGGCGGCAAGACGCACACGCTGCATGATGGCACCGAGCCGGCCAACGCGGAGCGCACCACCGCCACCATCCTCGACAATCAGGCCAACTGGCAGATCATCGACATCCTGTCTGGCGTCAAGCCGCCCGAGGGTGCCTTGCAACGCGGCATCGCCTACAAGACCGGCACCTCCTACGGCTACCGCGACGCCTGGTCGGTCGGCTTCGACGGCCGCTATGTGCTGGGCGTCTGGGTCGGCCGTCCCGATGCCGGTGCGGTGCCTGGCCTGTCCGGCTATGTTTCGGCTGCTCCGATCCTGTTCGACGGCTTTGTCCGCTCTGGCCTCGCCACCGTGCCATTGCCGGGCAAGCCGCCCGGCGTGTTCAGCCCCAAACGCGAGGACTTGCCAGTAACGCTCGCCCGCTTTGGCGCCGGTTCGGACGGCCTGGTGCAAGCGGTGCCGACCGAACCCGCACCGACCATCATCTTCCCGCCGGACGGCGCCCGCGTCGATCTCGGCACCAACTCTGCCGATGCCTCGCCGCTGGTGCTGAAGCTGCAAGGCGGCCGCGCGCCATTCCGCTGGCTGGCCAACGGCAAGCCGCTCACCGGCATCGACCGCCGCCGCACCGCGACCTGGCTGCCGGACGGCGCCGGCTACTCGACGCTGACCGTGATCGACGCCGCCGGGCGTGCGGCCAGCGTAAAGGTGTTCGTCGAGTGAAAGCGCTCCTTGAATAGAGTGCGCCAGGCGATTCAGCACATTGGCTTTTGCGCGCTGATGGTCGCGGCTGTCGCTCTGCCGGCATATGCCGACGCCCTGCCCGCCGGCTTTGTCCGGCTCGCCGATGTCGACCCCTCGATCCGTCAGGACATCCGCTACGCCGGACCTGACGATTTCCTGCATCGCAAAGCCAATGGCTATGACGCGCCTGTGTGCATCCTCACCGAACAGGCTGCCAAGGCGCTCTCCGGTATCCAGAAGGCGATCGCCGCAAGAGGCCTGACGCTGATCGTGTTCGATTGCTACCGTCCTGCCCGTGCCGTCGCCGACATGGGCGAATGGACGCGAGAGGGTGGGCCGCCCGATCCGCAATGGTATCCCCGGGTCAAGCGTGGCGACCTCATCGCCAAGGGCTATGTCGGTGAACTGTCCAGCCATTCTCGCGGCTCGACCGTCGATGTCGCCATCACGCGAACCGACAGGACATCCGCGCTGAAACCGGCCTGCGGTGCCGTCGATGCCGACACGCTCGATTTCGGCACCGGCTTCGACTGCTTTGATCCGATGAGCGAAACCGCCCACCCTGGTCTCGCCGGCGAAGCGGCGGCAAACCGCAAGATGCTTGTCGATGCCATGCGCGCCGGTGGTTTCAAAAACTATGCTCGCGAATGGTGGCACTTTACGCTGGAACACGAACCCTTCGCCAAGCAACGTTTCGATTTTCCGATCATCGCCGACTGAGGCGCCCCAAGCCCGGCGGATCTGCTATGCGGCGACCCGGCACTTCAGCAAGTTGTTGTATAATTACAACATAAATTGCCGGTCACCAGTATTTGTCCCGAATTCGGGCTGACTCGATTGCAATTCTCTTCCGCCGGGATACGCATGGCCGCTGGAGGGCTTCCAATGGGCTTTACGTCGGGTTTTGACGTCGCGTTCGCGCGTGACGTTGTTCAACTATGTCCAAAGCGTCGCCGCCTGCTGCTTTTGGGCACGGCGCTCGGCTCGACGCTGATCGCGTTCTCCGCCTCCCCATCCTTCGCCGCGAACTGCACGCAGCCACCCTCGCCCTCGCCGATCACGGTCACTGGTGCGGCAACGCCGATCTCCTGCATCAACACCGTCGCACGCACGGCAACCGTGGCTGGCGACAACGCCATCGGTATTGTGACGACCGGCGACGGCAACACAATCGACATCACCAACAGCGGGCTGCTGACGACGACTTCGACCTCCCTCATTCCAGGTCCATCCTTCTCGCAGTCGACCGGGGCGCGCGGCATCTATGCCGGCACCAACGGCATCGGCGCCGACATCACCATCAACAACACCGGCACCATCAATTCGTACAGCGACAGCATCAAGGCGACCGACGCCGCCACGAATGGCACCGTGTTCAGCAGCGACACGCACATCACCATCACCAATTCGGGCAACCTGAACGCTGGCCCCAACGCCGAAGGCATCTTTGCCAAGGCCAGCTACGGTTCCAACAACATCGTGACGATCGACAACAGCGGTGCCATACAGACCGGCGCCAGCGCCGCCCCGAGCGGCACATCGTCCGGCATCTTCGCCGATGTCGGTGGCGACGACAGCCAGATCAACATTACCAACAGTGGCGCGATCAGCACGATCGGTGCCAGTGCAGCGGGCATCTCGGCGATCGCCAACTATTACAATGGCGACAACGGCAGCATCGTCATCGACAACAAGGCAGCCGGCACCATCACCACGACGGGCGCGGGCGCTTATGGCATCTTTGCCCAGGCCGGCGGCATCGCACCGGACGACGGCGGTGCGGTGACCATCACAAACGCTGCCACCGTCAGCGCCGGCTATATAGGCATTGCCGGCTTCGCCTATGGCAGCGGCGGCGACATCGCCATCACCAACAAGGCCGCCATCACCTCCGGTACCGCCGGGCATGACGGGTCCGATGGCATCAAGGCGGTGGGCTATGGCGACGACTCGACCATCAGCATCACCAACAGCGGCGCCATCGACACCACTGCCGGCGGCGCCTATTCCGTCGGCATCGAGGCCATCAACACACCGTGTCAGTGTGCGGGTTCCAACACGCACATCTTGATCACCAACACGGCCGACATCACCACCGGAGTCGATTCGGCTGGCATCCTCGCCCGCTCGTTCGGCGATGGCGCCGTGGTGACGATCGACAACAGCGGCAACATCCAGACCGGACCCAGCACCTCGGGGGGCAATTCGTTCGGCATCTTGGCCGCCGTCGCCGGCGATGACAGCCAGGTCAACATCGCCAACAACGGTTCGATCAGCACGGTCGGCGCCGACGCTATCGGCATTGGAGCCGTCAATTACTATGCCGGTTCCGATGCCAGCATCGTCATCGACAACAAGGCAGGCGGCACGATCACCGCCACCGGCAGCCATGCGGCCGGCATCTTCGCAGGCAGTATCGGCCCGGACGGTGCCAGCACAATCGAGATCACCAATGCCGCCACAATCAACTCAGGCTACATGGGCATCGGCGCCATCAACTACGGCAGCGGTGGCGGCATAACCATCACCAACAAGGCCGCCATCACCTCCGGCACTGGCGGAGACAGTGGGTCCAGCGGCATCCTGGCCGTGGCCAATGGCGGCGACTCGATCATCAGCGTCACCAACAGCGGTGCCATCGACACCACGGCTGGTGGCGCCAATTCCATCGGCATCGAGGCTACCAACGAAGCGTGTCTGTGTGCGGATCCCAACCCGCAAGTCTCGGTCACGAACACAGCTTCCATAGCCACAGGCGCCGATTCCGTCGGCATCTTCGCCCGCGCGGCCGGCACCGGCGGCATGGTGAGTGTCGACAACAGCGGTGATATCAAAACCGGCGCCAGCACTTCGACCTTCGGTGCCTCGTCCGGCATCTTCGCCGATGTCGATGGCGACAACAGCCAGATCAGTGTCACCAACAGCGGTGCCATCCACACGGTCGGCGCCAACGCGGCCGGCATTTGGGCGATCGCCAACTACTATGGCGGCTCCAACGGCAGCGTCGTCGTCAACAACAAGGTGGGCGGCACGATCACCACCACCAGCAGCGATGCATTCGGCATCTTTGCCGAGGCGGGCAGCCAGGCCGCCGCTTCCGCCAACCCCAGCGACGGCGGCACGGTCGAAGTCACCAATGCCGCCACGATCAATGCGGGCGCAAAGGGCATCGGCGCCTATACATATGGCTCCAACGGCACGGTCACCGTCACCAACAGCGGCGCGATCGTCTCGACCAGCGACAGCATCTACGCCAAGTCGAACGGCGACGACAGCAATGTCACCATCACCAACAATGCCTCTGTAAGTTCCCTGAACGGCAATGCGGCTATTTCGGCATTCACTGCCGGAGCCAACAGCGACATCACGATCACGACGAGCGGAAACGTTGCCGGTGCCGGCGGCTTTGGCGTGAGTGCCGATGCAAACGGAGCGTCGAGCGCCGTCGTCATCAATGCCGGCACCAGCATCCATGGCGCTCTCGGCGGCATCCTGGCCGATTCGGCGGCGGGATCGACGATCAATATCGATCCTTCCGGTTCCCTCAGTGCCGGGAACAACCTGGCCATCAAATCGACCGCCGGACCGGCCGCCATAAACAATGATGGCGTGATCATTGGCCGGGTCGAATTGAGCGACGCCGAAAATGTCATGAACATCAATGGCAACGGTGTCTTCAGGGCATTCACCGACAGCAAGTTCGGCGCCGGAGCCGATACGCTCAACAACGGCGGCACCCTTTACGCATCGGGCAGCTATTTCGGTTCCTCGCCAAATACAGTCAGCCTGCTCGGTCTCGAAAACTTCGTCAACGGCAGCCTCGGCTCCGGAGCCGGCCTGACAACGATGATCGATGGCGTGGCCGGCGACAGGCTGACAACGAGCGGCAACTTCACCGGACAGGGCAACTCCAGGCTCGGTGTCGACGTCCACTTTGCCACCGGTGTCGCCGATACGCTGACGATCGGCGGCAATGCTTCCGGTCATACCGAGTTGCTCGTCAATGTCGTTGGCACCGGCGTGCCGGTGGTCTTCATCCCCGTGGTCACGGTGACCGGAACGACCGCCGACAGCGATTTCGATCTGGCTGGTCCCGTCAATGCCGGCTTCTTCACCTATGGCCTGTTCCTGCAGGGCAACACGCACGGCCTGCGTTCCGTCGGCCTTGGCAATGCGGGTTTCGAACTGCCTGCCGGCGTGACCGGCGCACAGGATGTGTGGCTGGACACGACCGGCTTCTGGCAGGATCGCATGGCGGATCTGCGCACGCAGGAAAGCGGTGTCCATAATGCGGATATGCCCGAATCCAAGCTCGCCGCGCGCATGGGCGGTCTCTGGGCGCGGGCGTCCGGCGACTGGTCGAACCGCGACAGCAGCGTAACCTACTCCGATCCGGTCTCGGCGCTGACCGAGACGCTCGATCTCGACCGCAAGCAGCGCACCGGCGCTTTCCTCGGCGGCATCGACATGGGGCTCGAAGGTGTCGCCGGCGGCGACATGCTGTTCGGCGTCATGGGCGGCTATGTCACCTCCAGGCTCGACTTCACCGCCACCGACGACCGCTGGAACTACAAGGGCGGCACGGTCGGCGCCTATGCCACCTATCTGAACGGCGGCTTCTACCTCGACGGCCTCGTCAAGGCAGACTTTCTCGATGTCGACATCAACGACGTCGGCGGCAAGGCGAGCACCAACGCCACCAACATCGGCGCGCGGCTCGACGCAGGCTACCGCGTCGCCATCGGCCGGGGCTTCGTCGAGCCGCAAGCCAGCCTGGAATGGGTTCACACCAACATGGATTCGGTCTCGCTGTTCGGCGGCGACGTCGACTTCCAGAACGGCAGCAGCGGCCGCGCCAAGATCGGCGTGCGCATCGGCACCGACATGCGGATGAACGGCATGACCGTCAGCCCCGACCTGACGCTGAGTGTCTGGAACCACTTCGGCAGCGACAATGCCGTCAACATCGCCTTCCCCGGCAGCGCCTTCTCGGCCACCGACAGCGCCGGCAACGGCACATTCGGTGAGATCGGCGTCGGCGTGAACGTGGCCAGCGCCAGCAACTGGTCCGGGGTGGTCCGCAGCAGCGTCCGCTTCGGCAACGATTACAGCGCCGGCTCCATCGGCGCGGCACTCCGCTACGGCTGGTAGTCCAGCGGATTGCATCTGAACTTCTTGCGCCGGCCCTCGCGGCCGGCGTAGTCATGAATGGGTCCACCCATGGAGCGAGCGTGAGCACATCCAAGGCCACCGACGAAGCCACGGCGAAACCGCCGGAAGCCCCGCCTGCCAGCCCGGTTGAACAGCAGACCAACGTCTCGCTGTCGCGCGGCTTCATCAACTGGATGGAGACGGCGCAATGCTCGCTGGCCTTCACGTCCTACCAGACCGGGCAGTTGTTCCTGGTCGGCCTCACCGGCGACAGGAAGGCGTCGATCCACCAGACCAGTTTCACTAGGGCCATGGGCGTGACCGTGGCCGGCCAGCGCATCATCCTTGCCTCCGACACGGCGGTGTGGCGGCTGGAAAACATCCTCGGACCCGATCAGGTCGCCAACGCCGTCTACGACCGCATGTATATGCCGCGCGCTGCCTCCTACACCGGCGACCTCGACATCCATGAACTGGCAGTCCGGGAAGACGGGCAGATCGTCTTCATCAACACCAAGTTCTCATGCCTGGCGACACTGAGCCCGACGCACTCCTTCCGGCTGCTGTGGAAGCCGTCCTTCATCAGCAAGCTGGTGCCGGAGGACCGCTGCCACCTCAACGGCCTCGCCATGCAGAACGGGCGGGCCCGCTATGTCAGCGCGATCAGCCGGTCGGACTCGGTCGGCGGCTGGCGCGACCGCCGCTGGGAGGGCGGCATGATCATCGACATCACCGAGGACAGAGTGGTGGTCGACGATTTGTCGATGCCGCATTCGCCGCGCGTCCATGACGGCGCGCTGTGGGTGCTCGATTCCGGCCGCGGCTTCCTGGTCCGCATCGATCCCGGCACGCAGGAAAAGCAGAACATCGCCTTCTGCCCCGGCTTCCTGCGCGGCCTGAGCTTTCATGGCCGCTTTGCCATCGTCACCACCTCGCTGCCCCGCGACGGCCTGTTCAAGGACCTGCCGCTGCAGGACAATCTGCAGACGCGCGACGCCGAGCCGCGCTGCGCCCTCTACATCATCGACCTGCATACCGGCGGCATAGCCGAGTGGATCGAGTTGAAGGGGCACATCACCGAGCTGTTCGACATCGCCGTCATTCCGGGCTGTCGCTGCCCGTCGTCAGTGCCGCTCAACAGCCCGAACATCGCCTCGCTGATCACCATAGACAGCGAAGGCTGAGCGAATCGCCCCTCACCGGCGAAGTCCTTGTCCCGGCCGGTCCAAAGCCTAGATGAAACGTCAGGCAGGCTCGGAGTTGGCTCCGTGCGGCCATGAGGAAGAAATTTCTCCACACACCGAAATATCGTCGAGAATTTTCTTCAAGGGGGCAAAAAAGGCAACATTGAATGCATCTAATTTCTATCAATTCGGTAGATTTGGCGCCGGTTCAACGGAGGCAGAAATGACCAAACCTCATTTCAGGAAACTGCTCGGCGCACTGGTCGCCACATCTGTCCAGTTCGGCACGCTCGGTTTCGCGTTTGCCGATACCACCATTCTCAACGTGTCCTATGATCCGACACGCGAGCTCTACAAGGCCTATGACGAAGCTTTCGCGGCACATTGGAAGGCCGAGACCGGCGAGACGGTCACCATCCAGCAGTCGCATGGCGGATCGGGCGCCCAGGCCCGCGCCGTGATCGACGGTCTCGACGCCGATGTGGTGACGCTGGCGCTCGAAGGCGACATCAACGCCATTGTCTCGAAATCGAAGAAGATCAATCCCGACTGGCGCACCAAATTCGAAAACAATTCAGCGCCTTACACCTCGACCATCATCTTTCTCGTCCGCAAGGGCAATCCCAAGGGCATTCACGACTGGAACGACCTGGTCAAGGACGGCACCCAGGTGATCACGCCCAATCCCAAGACATCCGGCGGCGCACGCTGGAACTATCTCGCCGCCTGGGCCTACGCCAACGCCAATGATGGCGGCGACGAGGCCAAGACCAAGGAGTTCGTCGGCAAGCTCTACGCCAATGCCCCGGTGCTCGACACCGGTGCGCGCGGCTCGACCGTGACCTTCGCGCAAAAGGGCATCGGCGACGTGCTGATCGGCTGGGAAAACGATGCCTATCTGGCACTCAACGAATTCGGCGCCGACAATTTCGAGATCGTCTACCCGCCGACATCGATCCTGGCCGAGCCGCCGGTGGCGATTGTCGACGCCAATGTCGACGCCAAGGGCACGCGCAAGGTCGCCGAAGCCTATCTGGGCTGGCTCTATTCCAAGGAAGGGCAGACGATCATCGCCAAGAACCACTATCGTCCGGCCAAGCCCGACCTTGTGGCGCCGGAGGACCTCCCCAAAACACCTGAAATCAAGCTGATCTCCATCGACGATCCGCTTTTTGGCGGCTGGAAGAAAGCACAGCCTTATCATTTCGGCGACGGTGGTATATTCGACCAGATCTACAAGCCGGCCCAGTGAGCTAGATCTAGATCAGGACGATATGACCACAGCACCCGCGCAGGCGGGGTGGCGATTCAGGCAGCCGAGTGTCATTCCGGGTTTCGGACTGACGCTCGGCTTCTCGCTTGCCTACCTCACCCTCATCATCCTCATCCCGCTGTCCGGGCTGCTCTGGCGCTCGGCCGCCCTTGGCTGGCCTGAATTCTGGGCCATCGCCACCGATCGCCGCACCATCAACGCGCTTGAAATCAGCTTCGGCACCGCCTTCATCGCGGCTGGCGTCAACGTCGTGTTCGGCACGCTGGTCGCCTGGGTGCTGGTCCGCTACCGCTTTCCCGGCCGCCGCATCGTCGATGCCATGGTCGACCTGCCCTTCGCGCTGCCGACAGCGGTGGCCGGCATCGCGCTGACCACGCTCTACGCGCCGAACGGCTGGATCGGCAAATTGCTGATGCCGCTCGGCATCAAGGTCGCCTACACGCCGCTCGGCATCGTCATTGCACTGGTCTTCATCGGCCTGCCCTTCGTCGTGCGCACCGTGCAGCCGATCATGGAGGAGATCGACAAGGAAGTGGAAGAAGCCGCCGCAACGCTCGGCGCGAGCCGCTTCCAGATCATCACCCGCATCCTGTTTCCGGGGCTGGCGCCGGCCATCATCACAGGCTTTTCGCTGGCCTTCGCGCGCGGTGTCGGCGAATACGGCTCGGTCATCTTCATCGCCGGCAATTTGCCCTATAAATCCGAGATCGCGCCGCTGCTGATCGTCATCCGGCTGGAGGAATACAATTACCCGGCGGCGACCGCGATCGCGGCGATCATGCTCGCTCTGTCGTTCGTCATGCTGCTGGTGGTCAATCTCGTGCAGACATGGAGCCGCAAGCGCTATGGCTGATCCCGAGATCAAATCCTACGAACCGCACCACGAGAGCCAGTCGGCGGCGGTCACGGAAAGCCGCCCGGCGCGCGTGGCGCTGATGGCCGTTGCCTTCGCCTTCCTCGGCATCTTTCTGCTCCTGCCGCTGATCATCGTCTTCCACGAAGCGCTGGCGAAAGGCGTCGGCGCCTACACCCAATCGCTGAGCGATTCCGACACGCGCTCGGCGATCCGGCTGACCCTGCTTGTCGCAGCGATCTCGGTGCCGCTCAACATCGTCTTCGGCATCTCCGCCGCCTGGGCGATCGCCAAGTTCGAGTTCAAGGGCAAGGCCTTCCTGACCACACTGATCGACCTGCCCTTCTCGGTCTCGCCGGTCATATCAGGCCTGGTCTATGTGCTTCTGTTCGGCGCCCAGGGGCTGCTCGGCGGCTGGCTGAAGGCACATGGCATCGTCATCCTGTTTGCCGTGCCCGGCATCGTGCTGGCCACCGTCTTCGTCACCTTCCCCTTCGTTGCCCGCGAACTGATCCCTCTGATGCAGGAACAGGGCAATGGCGACGAGGAGGCAGCCCTGTCGCTCGGCGCCAATGGCTGGCAGACCTTCTGGTATGTGACCTTGCCCAACGTCAAATGGGGGCTGCTCTATGGCGTGCTTCTGTGCAACGCACGTGCCATGGGCGAGTTCGGCGCGGTTTCGGTGGTGTCGGGCCACATACGCGGCCTGACCAACACCATGCCGCTGCATGTCGAAATCCTCTATAACGAGTACAACGCCGTCGGCGCCTTTGCCGTCGCTTCATTGCTTGCGGGCCTCGCGCTCGTCACGCTGGTCTTGAAAACACTTCTCGAGATGCGCTACGGCGCCGAGATTGCCGCGACGCGCGGACACTGACAGAGGGATTTGCATGGAAGTTCGCGTTGCCAACGTGCGCAAGGAGTTTGACCGGTTTCCGGCGCTGCACGACGTGTCGCTCGATATCAAGTCGGGCGAACTGATCGCCCTGCTGGGGCCGTCCGGTTCCGGCAAGACGACCCTGCTCAGGCTGATCGCCGGGCTGGAGCGGCCGACACGGGGAAAAATCTTCTTCGGCGACGAGGACGCCTCGCAGAGGTCGATCCAGGAGCGCAATGTCGGCTTCGTCTTCCAGCACTATGCGCTGTTCCGGCACATGACGGTGGCCGACAATATCGGCTTCGGCCTCAAGGTCCGGCACGGGCCGTCGCGCCCGCCGGCGCAGGAGATCCGCCGCCGTGCCTCCGAGCTTCTCGATCTTGTCCAGCTTTCGGGGCTGGAAAAGCGTTATCCGGCACAGCTATCCGGCGGCCAGCGCCAGCGCGTGGCGCTGGCGCGCGCCATGGCGATCGAACCCAAGGTGCTGCTGCTCGACGAGCCGTTCGGCGCGCTCGACGCACAAGTGCGCCGCGAATTGCGCCGCTGGCTGCGCGAAATCCATGACGCCACCGGCCACACCACCGTCTTCGTCACCCACGACCAGGAAGAGGCGCTGGAGCTTGCGGACCGCGTCGTGGTGATGAGCCAGGGCCGCATCGAGCAGGTCGGCACCGCCGACGACATCTACGACACGCCGAACTCGCCCTTCGTCTACGGCTTCATCGGTGAATCGAGCTCGCTTCCCGTCAAGGTCGAGAATGGCGAGATCTGGCTCGCCGACCGTCCGATCGGACTTTCCGCGCCCCACGAGCCCTCGGGCGATGCGACGCTGTTCTTCCGTCCGCACGATGTCGAATTGCTGGACGGCTGCAGCGGCTGCATCGCCGGTACGGTCGCCGCCAGCCGCCGCGTCGCCGGCACCAGGCGCGTCGAACTCGAAATCGGTGGCGAGCGCCAGCGGGTCGAAATCGAACTGCCGGTCGATCACCCCGCGGCCCAGAAAAGCCGGGTGGCCTTCCGCCCCGGTCGCTGGAAGCTGTTCCCGGTCGCCTGATCCATCCGCCTGCCCGTCGGTTCGGGAAGGATTGTGCGCGTACGTGGCGCCATTGTGCCGGCTGTGGCGTCGAAAAGACCCTTGCCTGGAAGGAAATCCTAACAGCCGGCCGTTTTGGCGACGTCTTTTCTCGCGGCAAGGGCACGGAGCCGCCGTGCGTGCCTCGTCGCGCACCATGCGCCACGGCTATGGTCCGACCATAAACGCATTGCATCGGAGCCCTGTTTTCATGAAGCGATTTTTCCTTGGCGTTGCCACCGTCGCCGGCCTGTTCCTCGCATCCTCCCAAGCCTGGTCGGCCGACAGACTGCTGAACGCTTCCTATGATGTCGGCCGCGAACTGTTCGTCCAGGTCAACAAGGCCTTCATCGCGGGGCATCCGGGCGTGACCGTCGACCAGTCGCATGCCGGCACCTCGGCGCAGGCGCGCGCCATCGCCGAGGGCCTCGCCGCCGATGTCGTCACTTTCAACCAGGTCACCGACATCGAATTCCTGGTCAAGAAGGGCCTCGTCTCGGCCGACTGGCAGAAGGATTTCCCCGACAAAGCCTCGCCCTTCTATTCGCTGCCGTCCTTCCTGGTGCGCGCCGGCAATCCCAAGCACATCAAGGACTGGAACGATCTCGTGCGCGACGACGTCCAGGTGATCTTCCCGAACCCGAAAACCTCGGGCAATGCGCGCTACACCTATCTGGCAGCCACCGCCTACGCCAAGGAAGCCTTCAAGGGCGACGACGCCAAGGTGAAGGAATTCATCACCAAGCTGTTCAACAACGTGCCGATCTTCGACACCGGCGGCCGCGCCGCGACCACCACCTTCGTGCAGCGCGAGATCGGCGACGTGCTGATCACCTTCGAGTCCGAAACGCGCGGCATCCGCAAGGAGTATGGCGACGACAAGTTCGAGCAGGTCACGCCTTCGGTCAGCCTGCTCGCCGAATTCCCGGTTGCGATCGTCGACAAGGTCGCCGACGAGCATGGCACGCGCGATCTGGCCAAGACCTATCTCGACTTCCTCTACACGCCTGAAGGTCAGGATATCCTTGCCCAGAACGGCAACCGCGTCCGCGACGCGGCTGTTGCCGCCAAATACAAGGCGCAGTTTCCCGATGTGCGCCTGCTGACGGTGGAAGATGTCTTCGGCGGCTGGGACAAGGTTCAGAAGGAGCATTTCGCCACCGGCGGCCTGCTCGACCAGACCTACGGCAGCCGCTGACGGCAGCAACTCCGAGGTGAACGAGAAAGCCGGCGCTTTGCCGGCTTTTTTCATTTCATGCACCGGCACCTCGGTTTTCAGCGGACCAAAGCATGATCCCGAAACGTGGAATCCGGTTCTCGCTGGAGATCATGCTCAAGCCAAGGGAGAGCTCCCATCCCGATTAAATCAGGATGAACAGGCTCTATCGGCGTCATCCATGCAAAACGTTACAAAGAATCAACGCGTTTGTGCCTAATGTGCCATCCGCGCGGCTAGTTTTCGCGAAACATCGTCGCGTAGCGAAAACGTCATTATTTGCACACAAACAGTCGCCAGATGCGAGTGGTTGGGGCTTTATGGGTTGACTTGGGCATGCTGACAAAAAAAGGCAAATACGGCCTCAAGGCCCTCGTGCATCTGTCCGGCCTGCCGGCCGGCCAATTGGCCTTCGTCAACGACATCGCGGTCGCCAACAACATTCCGAAGAAATTCCTCGATGCCATCCTGGGCGAATTGCGCAATGCCGGCTTCGTCCAGAGCCGCAAGGGCAAGGAAGGCGGCTATCGCCTTGCCCGGCCGGCCTCCGAAATCAAGATCGGCCATGTCGTGCGCGTGCTCGACGGACCGCTGGCGCCGATCCCCTGCGCCAGCCGCACGCAGTATCAGCGCTGCGAGGACTGCGACGAGGCGACCTGCCAGGTCCGGCATATGATGCTGGAGGTGCGGCAGGCGATTGCCGAAGTCCTGGACAATCGCAGCCTCGCCGCCATGCGCGATGCCGACAATGATGATTTTCCCGTCGAACTGACGTCGCAGATCTAGCTTCAGAAACGCACGCTCATGACCCGCGTATCCCGCGCACCGCGGCAGCGACGAGTTCGCTGAGCGGGCGCGTCGCGTCGAGCGTCGATGCCCGCTCGTCCGCGGCCGGCGGCTCGAGGATGGCGAACTGGCTGTCGACCAGGCTCGCCGGCATGAAATGGCCCTTGCGGCTGCCGACACGCCATTTGGCCGTGGCAGGGTCGATCTCCAGATAGAGGAAGACGATCTCCGGGCAGAAGCCGCTCAGCCGCTCGCGATAGCTGTGCTTCAGCGCCGAGCATGCGGCAACCACGCCTTGTCCCTGCTCCACCGACGCCGCGATGCGCTCGCCGATCGCGTCGAGCCAGCCTTCGCGCAGCTTGTCGGTGAGCGGCTCGCCGCTTGCCATGCGCGCGACGTTTTCGGGAGGATGCAGCTTGTCGCCCTCGATGAACACGGCACCCAGCGCCGCCGCCAGCGCAATGCCGACGGCCGACTTGCCGCAGCCGGCGACGCCCATCACCACGATGGCCGGCACCGAACCGGGAGCGCCCGTTGGCGCCTCTGCTGCCTTTTCGTCCACGGTCAGCGGCTTGCCGGCGCGCGGCCGTAGAGCAACAGCATGGCGACGATGACGACGCCATAGATGATCTGCCGCCCCGCCTCCGGCATCTGCATGACCGACAGAATGGACTGCAGCAGCGTGATCAGGATGACGCCGGCAACGGTGCCGAGATAGGACCCACGTCCGCCGAGGATCGAGGTCCCGCCAAGCACCACCGCGGCGATCGACGGCAACAGATAGGCGTCACCCATCGACTGCGCCGCCTTGGAGGCGTAGCCGGCCAGAAGCACGCCGCCGAAGGCCGAAAGCCCGCCGGAGACGGCGAAGGCGATCATCACCACGCGCCGCGTGTCGATGCCGGAGAGATAGGCCGCGCGCTCGCGGTTGCCGATGCCGTAGACGGCGCGGCCGAAGCTGGTGCGGGTCAGCACGAACACCATCGCCGCGCCGATCAGCGCCCAGATGGTGAACGCGTTGGGTACGCCGGGAATGGCAAAACCGGTCGCCAGGTAGCGCATCGCGCCGGTCGCCGAATCCTGTGGCGAGAAGCCGCCGGTGTAGACCACCATCAGCCCTTGCGCGACAGCGTTGGTGGCCAGCGTGATGATCATCGAGGGGATGCGCAGATAGGCGACACCGATGCCGTTGACGATGCCGATTGCGACGCCGCAGAAAATGCCGAACGGGATAGCCAACGCGACGCCAGCTGGCCCGGAGGCGGCCACCGCACTGGCCATCATGGCGCCTACTGCCACCGACCATGGCACCGACAGGTCGATCTGGCCGAGCAGGATGACAAGCATCATGCCGGTGGCGATGACGCCCAGAAACGAAGCCACCTTGAGTTGCTGCAGCAGATATTCCGGCGACAGGAAGCTTCTGGAATAGAGGCTGCCGAGGAACAGCAGCAGCACGATACAGGCAAAGGCTGTGAGCACTGCCGGGTCGGCGCGGCGGATGAATTTCGGCATGCGCCCGGCAATACCACCGATGGTCGTTTCGCTCACAGGAACCACTCCAGCCGATTGCGGACCCTGAACAAGGCGAAAGCGCCGAGGCTGACTGCGATCAGCAGGATAACGCCCTGGAACAACGGTTGCCACAGCGGATCGAAATCGAAGACGAAGAGCAGGTCCCCGATGGTGCGGAAAGCCAGCGCCCCGAAGATCGCCCCGATGACGCTGCCCTTGCCGCCAAACAGCGAGACGCCGCCGAGCACCACGGCGGCAATCGAAAACAGCGTGTAGGCGTTGCCGCTGGCATAGGCCGCGTCGCCCGTATAGGTGAAGAAGGTCAGGAACAGCCCGCCGACCGCGGCAAGCAGTCCGGCCAGTGCGTAGGCGGCGAATTTTCCACGACGGATCGGCACGCCGGACATATAGGCCGCCATCTCCGACGAGCCGGCTGCGTAAGCCGCACGGCCGAGTACCGAGCGGCTGAACGGCACCCAGACGATCAGCACCACGGCGAGCAGCACGATCAGGCTGGCCGGCACCACGCCGAACAGGCGCCCGGTCAGCGCGTCGGCGAGGTCCTCGTTGACCGAGCCACCGGGGAACGGCCGAAGCAGCAGAGCGATGCCGAAGTAGACCGCGCCGGTAGCGATGGTGGCGACGATCGGTTGCAGCCGCCCATAAATCACAATGGCGCCGTTGATCGCGCCGCACAGCAGCCCGGTGCCGAGCACAGCAATAACCCCGAAGGCGGTCTCGATGCCGGTGCCAATCACCAGCCACGAGGCGAGGCAATTGGTGAGGGTGAAGATCATGCCGACGGAAAGGTCGATGCCGGCGGTGATCACCACGAGCGTCTGCGCCATCGCGACGAACGCCAGCAGCACGCCCTTGTTCGAGGCCGTCTGCACGACATTGGCAGTGAAGCCCGCCGGATGGTTCGAGGTGTAGATCACGAACATGACGATGAAGATGCCGAGCGCCAGCAGCGTTCCGCGCTGTTCGGCCAGCCAGTAGCGCCAATCCTTCACGCGTTTGCTCCCAGGCTCACAGGGCTCTCCTCGCCATGGATGTTGAGCGCGCTGGCGATCAGCGCCCGCTCGGTAATCTCGGCGCCGACCAGCTCTCGCTTGACCGCGCCGTCATAGAGCACCAGCACGCGGTCGCAGCAGCCGATCAATTCGTCATAGTCGGTCGAATAGAAAAGGATCGCCGCACCTGCGTCGGCGAGCTTGCGCATCAGCTGATAGAGTTCCTGCTTGGTGCCGACATCGATGCCACGTGTCGGATCGTTGAGCAGGATGATGCGCGGCTGGCGCATCAGCCATTTGGCGATGACCACCTTCTGCTGGTTGCCGCCAGACAGCGCCCCAACCGGAATGTCGAGACCGGCCGTCTTGATCGCCAACAGGCCGACCATGTCGTCGATCAGCCGCTGCTCGGCGGCGCGGTCGATGATGCCGGCTTTTGACAACCGGTCGAGGGCGGCGAAAGAGAGGTTTTCGCGCACCGTCATCGGCAGCATCAAGCCTTCCGTCTTGCGATCTTCCGGGATCAGCGCCATGCCGATCCCGTCATGGCGTGCAGCGGCAGGGCTGGCGATCGCGACCGGCTTGCCGTCGATCAGGATCTGACCGGACAGGCCGCGCAGCACGCCGAAGAAGGCAAGCAGCAATTCGCGCTGGCCCTGACCGTCGAGACCGCCAAGACCGACCACCTCACCTGCCCCAACCGTCAGCGAGACTTTGTCCAACCGGTCGGTCCATGAAAGCTGCCGTGCCTCCAACACCGGAACGGCGGCAGCCGAAGCGCGTACCGGCTTCGGCGGAAAGATGTGGCTGTATTCGCGCCCGATCATCAGTTCGACGACTTCATTGTCGCTCTTTGTGCCCGCCGCGTAACTCGCGACATTGCGACCGTTGCGAAACACCGTGCACTGGTCGGCCAGTTCGGCGATCTCGTTCATGCGATGCGAGATATAGAGCAGTGCCAGCCCTTCCGAGCGCAGCCGCTTCAGCACGCCGAAAATCTTGGCGACATCGGTCGCGGTCAGCGCCGAGGTCGCCTCGTCGAGGATCAGGATGCGCGGCTTGCGTGCCAGCGCCTTGGCGATCTCGACCATCTGGCGGCGCGACAGCGGCAGGTCCTTGACCAGCGCCAGCGGGTGGATGTCTGCGGCGCCCGCTCGCGCCAGCGCTTCTTCAGCGATGCGGCGCTGTGCCTTGCGGTCGATCATGCCGAACCGCGTCGGCGGGTCGGAAATAACGATGTTATCGGCGACGCTGAGTTCGGGAACCAGCGACAGCTCCTGGAAGATGCAGACGATGCCGGCCTGGTTGGCAGCCGCCGGCGAAGCGAACGTCACCTCGCGGCCATCTAGTGTCATGCGGCCTTCGTCGGGCGCGACGACGCCCGCCATCACCTTGATCAGCGTCGATTTGCCGGCGCCGTTTTCGCCGAGGATGGCGTGGATGCTGCCGGATACGACCGAAAGCTCGGCCTTCTCCAGCGCCCGCACGCCGCCATAGCGCTTGGATATGCCTTCCATCCGGAAGAGCGGAACCGCACCGTCCATCGACCCTCCGAGACAGTTTTGCGATTGAGGTGGAAAGCCATCGGCGCCGCGGGAGATCCCGCGACGCCGGACGTGCAGCCTACTGGTCCGCCTTGGTCTGACCCATGATTTCCTGCGCGGTGAAATTGATGCCGCAGGTCGGGAAGGAATTGCCGACGAAGAAATTGTCGGACTGATCGGGGAAGAAATCCTGACCTGCCTTGAAGTTCGGATCCTCGACGATCGCAAGCGGGAGCTTGACCGACTGCGGGACGACATTGCCTTCAAGTGCTGAGATCGCCGTCTTGATGGCAACCGCCACCTGGGCCGGGCCGGTACCGGCCGACGAGCATTTCAGCCCGTCCGCTGCATGGGCGGCGCAGAATTTGCGGAAGCCGTTCTCTGTTTCGCCGCCGAACGGTACGAACGGATGCTTGGCGTCGATCATCGCCTGCACGATGCCGGTGTCGCCACCCTGGCCGGTGATGCCGACGAACGGGCCATTGGTGGCGATCGCGTCAGCCGTGACCTTCTGCGCTGTCGGATCGTCCCACTTGCCGGCGACTTCGGTGACGTCCCATTTCTTGCCTGAAGCGTCGAGAGCCTCATGGATGCCATTGTGACGATCGGTGTCGACCGACGTGCCGGCAACGCCGCGCACTTCAAGAATCTTGCCGCCATCGGGGATATGGCTGATCAGCCATTTGCCCCAAAGTTCGCCGAGGCCCTTTTGATCGACATTGACGTTGATGGCATCCTTGGTATCGAGAATGTTGTCGAAGGCGACCAGCACGACCCCGGCTTCCTTGGCGCGCTTGATGACCGGAGCGAAAGCGGTCGGGTTCTGCGCGTTGACGACAATGGCGTCATAGCCGGAATCGATGAAGTTGTTGATCGCCGAAATCTGCGCCGGCACGTCCTCGCCGGTCGACACAACCTTGAATTCTTTCAGCTTGGCGGCGACGTCCTTTTGCGCTGCGTAAGCCTTGGCGGTCTGGATCATCTGGATACGCCAGGTGTTGGCGATATAGCCATTGGCGAGCGCGATCCGGTATGGACCATCTTTTTTGGGAAACTTGAAGAACTGCGTATCTGCGGCCCAGGGCGCGAAGCAGTCCGCCTCGACGGCTGGTCCCTTCACGACTTCGGGGCCGGCGGCCATTGCGGCCGAGTTGAGCATGACGAATGCAGTGGCGGCAACGATGCCACCCACGAGTGACTTGATCATCGATATTCCTCCCAGTTGCAGTTCTGATTGTTGTTGGCTGACGTACAATTCACGCGTCTGGCCAGGCACCTCCCGCCTTGCCGGCCGCGCTTTTCAGGTGGCCGAATGCCGACCCGATCCCCTCCTTTGTCGCCCCTCAAGCGAAGACGAAAACTATCATATTATACATAATAAACAAGTATCAGCTGTCGCTTATGTATAATAAACAAGCTCTGGCTTTCGCCGCGAGTTTCTACAATGGGCAATTGGTAGCGCTACCATGACGTTGTGTAAACCGGCTTTTACACACTCGCTTCTGTGTGTTTCAACGGGCGGTGCTCTCGCGGCGCTTGAGTTCGAAACCGAGGTCGACGATCCGCTGTTCCGGCCTGTTGCCGGCGATTGCCGCCAGCGCCATGGCGACCGCACGCCGGCCGATTTCATAGCGGTGGGTGCGGATGCTGGTGATCGAAGGGAACGCCACCTGCATCATGTCAAGGTCGTTGAAGCCGACAATGCCTATCGTCTTCGGCACCGCGATCGAGGCGCGATGGCACTCGAACAACACGCCCAGCGCGATGTCGTCATTGTTGCAGAAGACACCGTCGAGCGTCGGCACCTTGGCCAGCGCGTCGCGCAGCATTTCGCGGCCGAGCGGCACGCTGGACAACACCGGCGTGGTGGTGACGAGGCGCGGGTCGAACAGGCCGGCAGCCTCCATCGCCGCGCGATAGCCTGCCAGGCGCCGCTGCGAGCGCGGGTCCATGCGCGCGCCGATGAAACCGATGCGGCGGTAGCCTGCCTCGATCAGATGTTCGGTCGCCGTCCTGCCGCCGTCGAAATGCGAGAAGCCGACCATCATGTCGACCGGATCGGGCCCGGTTTCCATGACCTGCACCACCGGGCAGCCGGCGCTTTCCAGCAGCTTTCGCGAGGTTGGCGTCTGGTCGATGCCGGCGACGATCAGCGCTGCCGGCCGCTGCGAACCGAACAGCTGCAGCAGCCGCTCTTCCTCGAGGCCGGAATAATGGGTGTTGCCGAGCTGGATGCGGAACGGGCTGGCCGACAGGCTGTCATAGATGCCGCGCACCACCTCGGCAAAGACGTTGTTGGTGAGCGACGGCACCAGCACGCCGAACACCTCGGCACGCGCCGAGGCCAGTGCCCGGGCATTCGGGTCCGGCACGTAACCGAGTTCGTCGACGGCGGCCTGGATCTGGCGGCGCAGCTCTTCCGAGACACGCTCCGGCTCGCGCAAGGCCCGCGACACGGTAATGGCGCCAACGCCGGCCTTGCGCGCCACATCGGCAATGGTCGGGCGGCCGCCGCCCCGGCGCGAGCGTGGCTTGATCAAGGACGCACTCGCTCGGAAAAGCACCCGCCAAAGCGCGGTTGCGATACGATCGTCCTTGCTGTCGTCATCTCACCGGCCCGCTTTGCCGCACCCACTCGTGTCTGGCGTCGCGCAGCCTGTCGTCCTTGTCAAGCAAAGGGGACCGACCTGACCCGTTCAGGCCATCGCCACAACACTTCGCCTTGCCTTCCACGACAACAACCCGATCGCCAGTATGTTCAGCAAATTCCATGCGATACCATTGAGGAACGCCGCGGCATAGGAACCGGTCAGGTCGTAGATCCAGCCCGACATCCATCCGCCGATCGCCATGCCGAGGATCGTCGCCATCATGACGATGCCGATACGCTGCCCAGCCTCCCTGGCCGGCATGTATTCGCGCACGATGATCGCATAGCAAGGCACGATACCGCCTTGCGAAAGGCCGAACACCAGCGAGACGACGTAGAGCGAAGCGAGCCCGTCGAACGGGATGTAGAACAGGAGCGACAGGCACTGCAGCACCGAGCCGATGAGCAGCGTCTTCACGCCGCCGATACGGTCGGCGAGAAAACCGGACGCCAGCCGGCTGACGACGCCCGCCGCCATCATGATCGACAGCATGTCGGCGCCATGCGCCATGCCGTAGCCGAGATCCATGCAATAGGCGACGATATGCACCTGCGGCATCGACATCGCCACGCAGCAGCCGAGACCGGCGACGACCAGCAGCACCTGCAACGCTGCCGGCGACAGCGAAATCGACTGCACCGGCCGGCTTCCCGGCGAACCGGCGGCGGCCGCAGCCGGGGCACCGCGCCGCAGCATCAGCACCAGCGGCACCATGGTCACCAGGCAGAAGATGCCGATTGCCGCATAGGTGAAGCGCCAGCCTTCCGCCTTCATCAGCGTCGGCATGATGGTCGGCCAGATCGCTCCGGCAAGGTAGTTGCCGGCGGCTGCTGCCGTCACTGCGACACCGCGCCGGCGATTGAACCAGTGCGAGATATCGGCGATCAGCGGTCCGAAGATCACCGATGTACCGACACCGATCAGCAACCCTTGAGCAAGGGTGAATTGCAGGATGGAGGTCGACAGCGCCGCGAGCAGGAGGCCGGCGGCGAGCGCAATCGAGGAGATGAGCGCCGGGATCCAGTAGCCCATACGGTCGATGGCCCGGCCGACCAGCACGTTGCCAGCGGCGAAACCGACCATGGTCGCGGTGTAGGGCATGGACGCCGCGGCGCGATCAACGCCGAACTCGGCCTGCACGGCGGGCAGCACGACGACAACCGCCCACATGCCGACGGCGCCGATCGTCGCCAGCAGCATCGAAATGGCGAGCCGCATCCAGGCATAGGTACTGTCGATGCCGGGCCTCGGCCGGCTCAAGTCGGTTCGGGTCAAGGCGTTTCCTGTCGGCGGTCTCGAAAATCGGCTGCCGTTTGCGCCACTATCGGCGCATTCCAGACACGCAGCAGCGCCACAGCGGGCAAATCCGTGGCTCCAGAGCCAGGGCGGATTCGGGAACCGATGCCAATGTGTGGAGTTTCCCGGCAACGCACCCTGCAAAGGAGTCCTGCCATGACCAAGAAGAAGAAATGGTCGGCCGAGGTGACCGGGCACAGCGACGCGATGGATCTCGAGGACCACGTCTTCGAATCCGATGACGCCAGGAAGATCGCCGCCTCGCTCAAACGATCCGCCGAACACAGCGACCGGCGCAAGGCCGAGCCGTTTCAGTCCGCCATGTCGATGCTAAATTTCTACATCAACCGCGCCGGCAAGAACCTGCCCGCCACGCGCAAGAAGGACGCCAAGGACGAACTGCGCGCCGCCTTCGGACGTGAGCCGGACGACTAGCCGCGACCCGGTCGGCCCCTATCGCGATCGGATGACGCTGTCGGTGTTGGCCAACAACTTGCGCACCGCGTTGCGCGCCGCGTCCGGCCGCTGCAGGCGGATGTTCTTCTCGATCGCCTCATGCAGCTTCTGCGCATGGTTGAGATCGTCCACGGCTCGGGTGGTGAAGGCGAACAAATGATCGAAGGCGGATTCGATCAGCACGCCGAGCGGCACCAGAAGATCATTGCCGGAGGCGCGCAGGATGGCGAGGTGAAAGCGGGTGTCGGCGCGGGTGCGCTCCTGCAGGCTGGCCGCCTCACCCATATCGCGGCAGGCCTGGCTGATCTCGGCCATCTGTTCGCCGGTCCGCCGCATGGCGGCAAAGGCGGTCGCTTCCGGCTCGATGATGTGGCGGAACTCCTGCACGGTCTTCAGGAACACTTCGCGATCCGGTGATGTCGCGTACCAGGCCAGCACATCGCGGTCGAGCAGGTTCCAGCGCTCTTTCGGCTCGACCCAGCTGCCGATCTTGGGGCGCGATGCCAGCAGGCTCTTGGCCATCAGCATCTTGATCGCTTCGCGCACCGCCGAACGGCTGACGCTGAAGGTCTCCGACCATTTCGCTTCATTGGGCAGGATGGTGCCGGGCGGGTAGTCGCCACGCACGATCCGCAGACCAATCTCGCTGGCCAGCGAAGCATGGACGCTCGAGCCTGGAATGCGCGCCGCGTCAGGTCGGCGAACGCCGGCCGGGCGGTCAGTCGAGGCCGCTTTCGCTGGCGATTTTTCCTTGTTCGGCTTCGCGTCCCGCATAGGCTCCAGAAAGTCCGGATTGAAGAGGCTGTCAAGCGCGGCAAGCGGCTTGGGCCGCAAAGCCTACCGCTGTGCACAGATCAGCCCCGATTGCTCCCGCGGATCAGGCCTGCTTGACGTATTTGCGCCAGCTGTGCTCCGGGCGGAAACCCAGCATGTCGCGCGCCTTGCGGTTGGAGAGCAGCGTCTCGTACTCGCCGAGTTCGGCCTTGACCGGTACGCCCGGATAGAACCGCTTCAGCAATTCAGCCGTCGGCAGGTCGGACGAAGTGTCGTCATTGGCAGCATTGAACACCTGATAGCCGAGGCCATCCTTCTCGATGGCGCGCAACGTGATCTGGCCGAGATCGCGCGCGTCGACATAGCTCCAGGCGATGCGCTTGCGGAAACCCGGATCGGCGAACCATTTCGGAAACAGCGAATATTCATGCGGCTCGATGACGTTGCCGATGCGCAAGGCATAGATATCGGTGCCGTTGCGCTGCGCAAAGGCGCGTGCCGTCTTCTCGTTGACGACCTTGGACAGGGCGTAGCTGTCCATCGGATCGACATCATAGTCCTCGTCGAGCGGGAAATACCGGGGATCACGCGGCTCATTGGCGAACACCAGCCCGTAGGTCGTCTCGCTGGAGGCGATCACCACCTTGGGGATGCCGAGCTTCACCGCCGCCTCGATGACATTGTAGGTGCCGAGCGCGTTGATGCGGAAAACTTCATTGTCGGTGGTGATCATGATGCGCGGGATGGCCGCGAAATGCACAACGGCATCAACCGGCTGGGGGCGCAGCGACGGATCGAATTCGTGCAGGCCCATATAACTCGACAGCGCGTTGAACACCTGCCCGCTGTCGGTGATATCGGTGATCAGGGTGCGCACCTTGGGATTGTCGAGCGGCTTGGTGTCGATGTTGAGCACCTGACAGCCCTGCTCCACCAGATACTGCACGACATGGCGTCCGGCCTTGCCGCTGCCGCCGGTGAACATGATCCGCTTGGTCATTTTGCTCTCCACATCCTCTGGGATTTATGTGTATTGTCAGACAATATCGCAATCCGCAACCACCCTCGCCTGCAAAATGGCAGCGCCTGGCATCAATCAATTCAACAGGACTTGAAGACATGAACACGACTGCCGCGAGCGAAAAGATCGGCTTCATCGGCCTTGGCCTGATGGGACACGGGATCGCCAAGAACATCGTCGACAAAGGCTACAGCCTGACCTTTCTCGGCCGCAAGAACCGCAAGCCGGCGGAAGACCTGCTTGGCCGCGGCGCCACGGAAGCGTCGAGTTCGCGCGATGTGGCTGCGGCATCCGACATCGTCTTCATCTGCGTCACCGGCTCGCGCGAAGTCGAAGCCATCGTTCGCGGCCCCGGCGGCGTCAAGGAGGGCTTGAAAAAGGGCTCGGTCGTCGTCGACTGCTCGACCTCCGATCCGGTCTCGACCATTGCACTGGCGGCCGAACTCAAGGCGCTCGGCATCGACTATGTCGACGCGCCGCTGAGCCGTACGCCGAAGGAGGCCTGGGAAGGCACGCTCGACGCCATGGTCGGCGCGCCGGACGCCGTCTTTGCCCGGCTGAAGCCGGTGCTGGAAACCTGGGCCGGCCGCATCGTCCATATCGGCGACACCGGCGACGGCCACCGCATGAAACTGCTCAACAATTTCATCTCGCTCGGCTATGCCGCGATCTATTCCGAGGCGCTGGCGCTGGCGCAGAAGGTCGGCATCTCGCCGCCGCGCTTCGACAGCGTCATCCGCAATGGCCGCATGGATTGCGGCTTCTACCAGACCTTCATGCGCTGGACGCTGGAAGGCGACCGCGACGCCCACAAATTCTCCATCGCCAACGCTTTCAAGGACCTGACCTATCTGGAATCGATGGCCGGTGCGGCCGGCATCGCCAACCCACTCGGCAACGCCACCAAGAACTCCTTCGCCGGCGCCTTCGCCACCGGCCCGGCCGAGCAATTCGTGCCGATGCTGGCGACGCATATCGGCAAGGTCAACGGCGTCGACCTGATGCCGATGAAGGATGGCAAGAAACAGACGATTTGAGGTGAGAAGCGGTCCGCGCAGCGGACGAAAAGCCAATTGCTTGGCTTTTTGAGTTTCGAACGGTGAAGGCCCGGTTCGCTTCTGGGCGGATCAAAAGGTCCAGTGGACCTTTTGAAGGGACTGAACGCCTGAAGGGCTGGGAGCCTGCGAAGGGCCGCCGGAGGCTACGCGCGGAAAATGCGCCGGTCATCGCCTCGATCGCCCGATTCCTTCATCGGTGTTTTCAAGCAGCTTGTGCACGGCATTGCGCGCGGCTGCCGGACGCTGCAGGCGGATGTTCTTCTCGATCGCCTCATGCAGCTTCTGTGCCTGCCGCTGATCACCAACCCGCTGTGTCGTGAAGTCGAAGAGATGGTCGAGGGCCGATTCGATCAGCACGCCGAGCGGCACCAGCAAATCGTTGCCGGAGGCGCGCAGAATGGCAAGGTGGAAGCGCGTGTCCGCGCGGATACGCTCCTGCAGGCTCAAGGCATCGCCCATCTCACGGCAGGCCTGGCTGATCTCGGCCATCTCCTCGTCGCTGCGCCGCATGGCGGCAAAGGCCGACGCTTCCGGCTCGATGATATGGCGAAACTCCTGCACGGTGCGCAGGAAGGCCTCGCGGTCGGGCGCCGTCGCGTACCAGGCCAGCACGTCGCGGTCGAGCAGGTTCCAGCGCTCTTTCGGCTCGACCCAGCTGCCGATCTTGGGACGCGAGGCCAGAAGGCTCTTGGCCATCAGCATCTTGATGGCTTCGCGCACCGCTGAACGGCTGACATTGAATATCTCAGCCCATTTGGCCTCGTTGGGCAGGATGGTGCCGGGCGGATAGTCGCCGCGCACGATCCGCAGGCCGATCTCGCTGGCCAGCGAGGCATGGACGCTCGCTCCCGGAAAGTGCGCGGCGCCAGCCCTGCGCATGACAGCCGGACGGCGGCTGGCTTGTGCCTTGGCCCGGTCGGCTCGCTTCTTTGACTTCTCGTCCGGCATCCACGTTCCAATGCGTCGGCCGTCTGTCGTCCGGACTGGTCCGAACCCGCACGGCACGCCGATCTCGTTGCCGAAAAATCCAGACCATGGACGCGCCAAAGCCGGAGCCTGTCGCCCCGACCACAGCGTCCCGTTCAGGAATTGACGGGGCGCCCGTTGCCGAGCGCCCCGAAATCAGGAACCTACTTCTGGATGCAGGTGTCGACCGTGTCCTTGGTGCATTCGTCGAGGCCGGTGAACACCGGATCGGCGACGGCCTTGCCTTCGATCAGGTCGATCATCACCGATGGCGCCTTGTAGCCCATTTCAAACGGCCGCTGACCGACCAGAGCCGTCACCAGGCCATCCTTGGCGATCGCCACCTCGTCGCCGATCGTGTCGGCGGCACCGATGACAAAGTCGTTGCTGGCGATCCGGTCCTTGAGCGGCCCGAACAGATCGCGATAGGGCTGCGGGGCGCCGAACAGCGGCCAGCCGCCCATGATGCCGAACGCATCCAGCTTGGGGTTGGCGGCGAGGATGTCGGTCATCGCCTGCACGCCTGCGGCGCCGTTGTCATTGGTGAACACCGGGCAGCCGGCGACTTCGGTCCAGCCACCTTCGCCGGCAAGTGCGGCGAGGCCTTCCTTGCCCGACAGTGCGTCACGCATGCCTTGCGCGCGGCGCAGGATGTTGTCGGCCGCCGGGTTGCCCTCGATGGTGCAGATCGTGCCGCCATTCGGCTTACCCTTCTTGATGTACTCACCGATCTTGTGACCCATCAGGTAGTTGTCGGTGCCGAGATAGGTCTTGCGCAGCGCCGCATCTTCCTTGCTGAGGTCGGCATCGACCGTCATGATCGGGATCGTCGGATTGGCGGTCTTGATCGTCTGCGCGATCAGCGGCGCGTTGGACGGCGAAATCGCCATCGCCACGGTGTCGGCCTTGCTCAGCATGTCCTGGACAATCTGCGCCTCGCCGGCCTCGTCCGAAGTCGACGCCGGACCGGTGTAGAAGCATTCATATTCCGAGCTGGCGTTTTCCTTGTTCCATTTCTCGCAGCCCTGGTGGATGGCTTCGAAGAACGGATTGTCGAGACCTTTCACGACAATGACGAGCTGTTTCTTGGCCAAAGCCGGTCCGGCGCCAATCGCCATCATGGCGACGGCGGCGAGCAAAAGTGATTTTTTCATGTCAGTCCTCCCTTGAAACAGACGGACACGGCGTGCCCGCCACACAAATCGACCGGATGCGTGATGACCGAGCTTCGTTTCGCGAGCGCTCGTGTCGTCAGACAGGTCGATAAGCATTTCCAGATGCGGCGTTAGACCGGCTCAAGCACGCCGAATCCTCGACCGATAAGCCTCCGCCGATCCCACCCGGCGAACCGCCAGCGGGGATCGGCATAATCTCCTCCGACGCTTAGCTAATATCGGCTCACCGCCAACGTCAATGCTATTTGTCCTACAAAACGGATTTTTAAAATAATCCGGCGATTGACGCGCGCCAGCTTTTGCGTAAAAGAACGCTAACGCTGTTTCCGGGAGGAGCTGGGGAGAGCGAGGCCAAAGCAGCGCCAGCATTCATGCCGGGAACAGCAGCAGGCCGCAAAACGGGGAGGCAAGAAGGCTGGTGGCAGTTCTCGAACTCACCAATATCTCGAAGCATTTCGGCGCCATCCAGGCGGTCAACGATGTCTCGTTGTCGATCGAGCCCGGACAGGTGGTCGGCCTGATGGGCGACAACGGCGCCGGCAAGTCGACGCTGGTCAAGATGATCGCCGGCAATTTCCGCCCGAGCCATGGCTCCATGCAGATGGACGGCAAGGACCTGGTGCTGCACAAGCCGGTCGAGGCGCGCCAGCACGGCATAGAGATCGTCCACCAGGATCTGGCGCTCTGCAACAATCTGACAGCGGCGGCAAATGTCTATCTCGGTCGCGAATTGCGCCGCGGCGTTGGCCCGTTCCGCATTCTCGACTACGCCTCGATGTACAAGCGCGCTGGCCAGATCTTCGCCGAGCTCAAATCCGAGACCCGCCCGCGCGACCTCGTCAAGCAGATGTCGGGCGGCCAGCGGCAGGCTGTGGCGATCGCCCGCACCATGCTGTCGCAAGCCAAGATCGTGCTGATGGACGAGCCGACGGCGGCGATTTCGGTGCGGCAGGTCGCCGAAGTGCTGAACCTGATCCGCCATTTGCGCGACCAAGGCATCGCCGTCGTGCTGATCAGCCACCGCATGCCCGACGTCTTCACCGTCGCCGACCGCGTCATCGTCATGCGGCGCGGCCGCAAGGTCGCCGACAAGACGATTGCGTCGAGCTCACCCGAGGAAGTCACCGGGCTGATCACCGGCGCCATCGAACAGGTATGATTTCAAGCGTTTTCACAATGGCAGCAGATGAAGGCCGACGATGGCACTGACAATTGACCAGCCGATCGAACACAAGCAGCAATCTCTGCCGGCAAGGCTGTTTGCCAGCCAGACCTTCTGGGTGGTGATCGCGGTCATCCTCGCCTGCCTGTTCCTGTCGTTTGCCACCGATGCCTTCGCGACATCGAAGAACCTCTACAACATCACCCGCAACATCACCTTCGTCGCCATCATCGCGCTCGGCATGACCTTCGTCATCATCACCGGCGGCATCGACCTGTCGGTCGGCTCGGTGCTGTGCCTGTCGTCGATGGTGCTGGCCGTCACCATGCACGCCGGCTACTCGATCGAGGTCGGCATCCTGGCGTCTATCGCCACCGCGCTCGCCATCGGTGCCTTCAACGGCGCCCTGATCGCCTATCTCGGTTTTCCACCCTTCGTGGTGACGCTCGGCATGCTGTCGATCGCCCGCAGCCTGGCCATGGTCGCTTCCAACAACACCGTCGTCTTCCAGTTCGGGCCGGACCACGCCAAGCTTCTGGCGCTGGGCGGCGGCGCCTGGGTGTTCGGCATCGCCAATCCGGTGCTTTACATGATCCTTTTGGCGCTGATCACCGGCTTCATCCTGCGCTGGACCAAGTTCGGCCGCCACATCTTCGCCATTGGCGGCAATGAGCATGCGGCGACGCTGACCGGCGTTCCGGTGCGTCAGATCAAGGTCGCCGTCTACATGATCTCGGCGCTGTCGGCAGGTATTGCCGGCATCATCCAGACTGGCTGGCTGGGCGCCGTGACCACCAATCTCGGCACTGGCATGGAGCTGCAGGTAATCGCCGCCACCGTCATCGGCGGCGCCAATCTGGCCGGCGGCGTCGGCACCGCCTTCGGCGCCATAGTCGGCGCGGCATTGATCGAGGTGATCCGCAACAGCCTTGGCCTGCTCGGCATCAATGCCTTCTGGCAAGGCGTGTTCATCGGCGGCGCTATCCTGCTTGCGGTGCTGTTCGATCGCATCCGCAATTTCCGCCGCAGCGATTAGGACCATGATGCCGAAAGGTGGAAACCCGTGGCATGACGGCTTCGGTTTGAGGCACCAACGCCGGCGCGGCCATCCAACCGTTGTTCGGTTCACTACCTATCGCTCAGTCTGAAAATCCACAGCCAAGGCACGTCGCAGAAGACCACGGCCGCCCTGCACCTTGACGCGCGCCCGAACTCCGCCGCACAATCCCCGCTGCAGGCGAAGGGAGGCCAGTCGCCTGCGGGAGGATTACCATGACGGAAGCGATCAGGCTCTACTGGGGCCGGTTCGGACATGTTTCTGTCCTGAATGTCGCAAGCGACTTCGTCACACACGCCCATGGCGAGGCACATCTGATCATCTGGCTGGAAGGCACCGCCGGCGAGATGACCATTGGCCGTGAAACGGTACGGCTTGGACCGCACACCGCCGCCGGCATCAACTCCTTCCAGCCGCACAGCCACGTCCTGTCGCACAACGGCACGCCGGGCCTGTTTCTCGCCTTCTACATCGACCCCGACTGGGCGCGCCGCCGCCGCGACCTGCCTTCGTCCGCGCCGCTGTTCTCACAGGCTGCGATCACACTGGAGCCCTGGCTGTACCAGGCCGCCGCCAATCTGCTCGACCACCTCAGCGACAATGAGAGCGTCGACGACGTCGCCAATTACGAGATCGAGCGCTTCATCGACAGCGTGCTCGATGCCGCGGACGCCTCGGCGCCGCATGAGGCGCGCGTCCGCATAAACACCATGCAGGATTTCCGCGTACGCAAGGCGATCCAGCTGATGAAGGCCAATGTGTGCGAGCGCATCTGCTTCGACGACGTGGCGCGCAGCGTCGGCCTGTCGCGGCCGCACTTCTTCGCGCTGTTCAAGGAACAGACCAATCTGACGCCCAATGTCTACTGGAACACGCTGCGCATGGAGGAAGCCGTGCGGCAATTGCAATGGTCGCGGGAACCACTGATCTCGGTCGCCTGCAATCTCGGCTTCACCACGCAGGGCAATTTCTCGCGCTTCTTCCGCGACCACGTCGGCGTGCCGCCGACGCTCTACCGCGAGGCGGCGCGGATGATCGCCTGAGCCAACCGGCCGCCACCCTTTTCAGACTCCACCCTTTTTCAGACGCATTGATACGTGCTCAAGACGCATTGATAAGCGCCCCTGAAATGGCCGCCCTACCCTTGCCCAACTGTCGCATTCGCAAGGGAACATTTGATATGGCGAACGTCACCATCTCCAGCGTCATCGACGCGCCGGTCGAAGATGTCTGGGCGCGCATACGCGACTTCAACGGTCTGCCAAGCTGGCACCCGCGCATGGTCGAAAGCCATATCGAGGATGGCAAGGACGCCTCGACGATCGGCTGCGTGCGCAATTTCCAGCTCGCCAGCGGCGCCCGCATCCGTGAAAAGCTGCTTGATTTCTCCGATCCGAATTTCCTCGTCAGCTATTCCATCCTGGAGACGCCACAGCCGCTGACCAACCACAAGGCGACGCTGCAGCTCAGGCGCGTGACCGATGGCGATCGCACCTATGCCGAATGGACCGCCAGCTTCGACGCCGCGCCCGAGGAAGCCGACAAGCTGGCCGAGGGCATGGGCGCCAATGTCTTCCAGGGCGGCTTCAATGCCCTGAAGAGCCATTTCGCCGGCCATAGCTGAAGGAGCCAGACCATGGCGCTAGCACTGCAGACTTTTGCAACGGTGAAGGACGCCAACGCAGCGTTGAAATCCGCCGGGACCCGCTATCTCGGCGGCGGCACGCTGGTGGTGCGCGCCGCCAATGAAGGCGACGTTTCGGTCTCCAGCCTTGTCCGCTCGACCGAGCCGTCGCTTTCAGCAATTGCCATCACCGATGACAAGGTCCGCATCGGCGCATCGGTCACCATGGCGACGATCGCCCGTCATCCGGACCTCAGCGCCCTCGCCCGCGTCGCGCGCGCCGTTGGTGGTCCGGCCGTCCGTAACATGGCGACCGTCGGCGGCAATCTGTTCGCACCGGCGCCCTATGGCGATTTCGCCGTTGCCCTGCTGGCGCTCGATGCGACGGTCATCACCGATGACGGCGAGATGCCGATCGAGACCTTTCTGGCGGGGCGCGACAGCAACCGCGCCATCGTCACCTCGGTCGGTTTCACGCTTCCGAAGGCTGACGGCTTTCGCTTCCTGAAAGTGTCGAGGGTCAAGCCGAAAGGCGTCTCGGTGCTCAGCATCGCCGCTTTTGTGGAACAATCGCCGGACGGCACGGTCTCGTCGGCACGGATCGCGCTTGGCTGCATGGCCAACCGGCCGATGCGCGCCAAAGCGGCGGAGAAGGCGCTTATCGGCCGAAGCCTGACCAGGGACGGCATCGCACCGGCACTGGCCGCGGCCAACGAGGGTACCTCGCCGGCGACCGATCCCATCGCCAGCGCCTGGTATCGCAACGAAGTGCTGCCGGTCCATCTCGGCCGGCTGCTGCTGGCCTGAAAACACCGGTTGGGGGGCGCGCGTCTGTCCGATCAATCGGGCAGGCGCGCAAGGAGGAAACATGGCAAAGGTCCCAGTCCAGTTCACGCTCAACGGTTCTGAAAAAGCCGAATTCATCGACAGCGGCACGACGCTGCTTCACGCGCTGCGCGACAAGATCGGCGACACGTCACCGAAAGGCGGCTGTCATCAAGGCACTTGCGGTGCCTGTTCGGTTGTCATCGACGGCGAGCTTAGGCTGTCCTGCCTGACACTGGCCGAGACGTGCAACGGGGCGGCGATCAGCACGACATCGGGGCTTTCGGAGGGCGGCGTTCTGCATCCGCTGCAGCGCGCCTTCCTCGACACCTTTGCCACGCAATGCGGCTTCTGCACACCGGGGATGATCATGGCCGCCAAGGTGCTGCTCGACCACACGCCCAACCCCAGCCGCGACGAGGTAGTCGAGGCACTATCGGGCAACATCTGCCGCTGCACCGGCTACGAGCCGATCATCCAGGCGGTGCTGATCGCCGCCCGCGCCAACTCGCAGAACGCGGCCTGAGGGAAGCAAACATGGAACTGCGCAAGAGCTACTTCGCCGATGTCCGCAAAGATGATCTGCACGAGATCGGCCAGCCCCGGCCGCGCTCGGATTCGCCCGGCCATGTCACCGGCAAGACCGCCTTTTTCGCCGACCGCAATTTCCCCGGCATGTTGCACCTGAAGATGGTGCGCAGCCCGCACCACCATGCCCGCATCCGCTCGATCGACACCTCGGAAGCCGAGAAGCACCCCGGCGTAGTGAAAATCCTCACCGCCAGGGACGTGCCGCACAATGTCTACACCATCCTGATCCTGATCCAGATCGGACCGGAGGACGAGACGGTGCTGGCCGACGGCAAGGTGCGCTGGAAAGGCGAAGCCGTCGTCGCGGTGCTCGCCGAAACCGAGCGTGCGGCACAAGAAGCCGCTGCCAAGGTCAAGGTCGACTATGAGGTGCTGCCGGCCGTCTTCGACATGGAGGAGGCGCTGAAGCCTGGCGCGCCGCTGGTCAACGAATATCACGGCCAGAACCACTACCTCTATGACAGCGGCGAATGCCGCAAGGTGCATTTCGGCGATGTCGAGGCGGGATTCGCGGCCGCCGACCACGTGCTGGAGCAGAGCTACCAGTCCTCGCCGATCGAGCATGCGCCGACCGAGACCACCGGCTGCGTGGTGGCGCCCGAAGGCAATGACCGCTTCACTTGCTACACCAACACGCAGGCGATGTTCTTCACCCTCGACAATGCCTCGATCATTCTGCAAATGCCCGGCAACAAGCTCCACTTCGTCGGCGGCACCGTTGGCGGCGGCTTTGGCGGCAAGGTTGACGTCATCGTCGAGCCGATCGCCATCCTTGGCGCCAAGCTCACCGGCCGTCCGGTCTCCTTCATCTACAGCCGCGAGGAGGAGATGCAGATTTCCTCGCCGCGCGCCGCCGAAAAGGTCGTCATCAAGGACGGCGTCATGAAGGATGGCCGCATCGTTGCCCGCAAAGTCACCGGCTACACCGATGCCGGCGCCTATTCCCGCCATTCGCCCTATGGCGCGCAGAAGGGCGCTGGGCATTACCCCGGGCCCTACACCATTCCCAACGTCTGGATCGACACCTACTGCGTCTACACCAACCGCACGCCCTCCTCCGCCATGCGCGGCTTCGGCGTCACCATCGGCGATTTCGCGCTGGAGGTGCAGATGGACAAGCTGGCGCGGCTGATCGGCATGGACCCGCTCGAATTCCGCTTCATCAACGCCTATCGTGACGGCGACATGAAGGCGCATCGCCAGCCGACCGAGGGTGCTGCGCTGATCGAGTGCATGCAGGAAGCCTCGCGCGCCGCCAACTGGCCGGTGGCGGAAAAATTCATGGCGATGTCGTCCTACGCGAAGGGAGCTTGAGATGGCGATCAGGCGCGGACGCGGCGTTGCCGCGATCAACTACCCAACCGGCATGAACCTCGGCGGCGACCCGACCCAGGCTCTGGTGCATTCGACGCCGACCGGCAATTTCATGGTGACGCTGTCATCAGTCGATCTCGGCCAGGGCATGAAGCAGATCATGGCGCAGATCTGCGCCGAGACGATCGGCGTGCCGACCGACCGCGTCGTCGTCGACACCGCCGACACCGACACCGGCCCGCACTGCATGGGCACCTTCGCCTCGCGCGGCACCCACCGCGCCGGCAACGCCGTCATCCAGGCGGCGAAGGAAGCCCGCCAGGTGATGCTGGAAGTGGCAGCCGAGGAGCTGGAGGTCAACGCCTCCGACCTCGAGACCGACGGCCAGGGCAACATCCTGGTCAAGGGCGCGCCGCAGAAATCGATCTCGATCTTCGATGTCGCGCTGTCCGCGCATTTCAAGCGCGGCCGCTCGATTTCGGGACGCGGCATGTTCCTGATCCCGCGCTCCTATCCCGAGAAAGAGACCGGCGCGATGAAGCCGTCGACCTGCTATGCGCATGCCTGCACGGTGGCCGAGGTCGAGGTCGATGACGAGACCGGCGAGGTCACCGTGCTGACGGTGAAGAACATCTTCGAGATCGGCCGCGCGCTGAATCCGAAAATGGTCGAGCAGCAATTGGTCGGCGGCTCGTGGATGGGCATCAGCCACGCTTTGTACGAAACGACCGAGCCCTACTACCCCAACCGCGACCATGGCGGCACCGACTTCAACCAGTATCTGATGCCGGGGCCGGGAGATCTTGCCGAAACCGAGATCATCGTGCTCGAGCGGCCGTCGGCCGACGGGCCTTATGGCGCCAAGGGGCCGGGCGAAATGTGCGCCAACCCGCAGATACCAGCGGTCGCCAATGCCGTCTTCGACGCCGTCGGCGTGCGCATCGACACGCTGCCGATCACGCCGGAGCGCATCCTGCGCGCGCTCAAGGCGCAAGCGGCGAACTGAGTGATCGAAATGCCTGAGGTGAACGCCGAGACATCAGCAGCCTCGCCGGAGGCGGTGGCGGAGCACCTCGCCGCCTCGCGCTATCTGGCCGATGAAAGCCTGGCGACCGCCATCTTCCTGGCGATCCGGCTCGGCAAGCCGCTGCTGCTCGAAGGCGCGCCGGGCGTCGGCAAGACGGAAGCGGCCAAGGCGATTGCGCAGCTGCTCGGCCGCGATCTGGTGCGGCTGCAATGCTACGAGGGCATCGACGCCGCTCATGCGCTCTACGAATGGAACTACCAGCGCCAGCTGCTCGCCATCCGCCACGCCGGCGAGCACGAGATCGACATCTATGACGACCGTTTCCTGATCGCCCGGCCGCTGCTGCAGGTGCTGAAGGCGCCGGATCAGCGCGTGCTGCTGGTCGATGAAATCGACCGCTCGGACCATGAGTTCGAAGCGCTGCTTCTGGAATTCCTCTCCGATTTCCAGATCAGCATTCCCGAGCGCGGCACCATCCGCGCCACAGCACAGCCGATCGTCATCCTGACCTCGAACCGCACCCGCGAACTCGCAGAGGCGCTGCGCCGCCGCTGCGTCTATCACTGGATCGGCTACCCCGACGCCGAGCGCGAGGCCGCCATCATCATGCTGCGCGCCGGCGATGTCGCCGAAGCGACGGCGCGCGCGGTGGCGGCAGCCGTACAGACCATCCGCACCCGCCCGCTGGCCAAGCCGCCCGGCATCGCCGAGGCGGTCGAATGGGCCAACGCCGCGACCATTCTGGAAAAGGGTGGCAGCCCATGGCCCGAAGCCTTCCGCCGCGCCATCGGCGTGCTGATCAAGGACGAAGAGGACCTGTCCTATATCGCGCCGGAGCTTGGCCGGATTGTCGAGGAGGCACTGGCGTGAGCGCCATGCCCCGTGCGGCCACGCCGTTCCTCGGCTTCGGCCGGCTGCTGCGCCGCTACGGCTTTGCCGTCGCGCCGGAGCAGGTGTCCGGCTTCATGCAGGCGGTGACATTGCTCGGGCCGCGCTCGATGGCCGACATCCGCGAGGCAGCCCTTGCCACGCTGGCGCCGCCGCCCGACCGCCGCGACGAATTCGAGGCGCATTTCCAGAGCCATTTTTATGGCAACGCATCTGCCGTGGTCGAAGGCGATGCGGACGAGGAAACCCGCATCAAGGACGATGGCGGCGCGAGCCAGGAAGAGATCGAGGTGGTCAGCCGGCAGGAAGGCGGCGAGTTGTCCTCCGGCGCCGAACAGTTGAGCACCCGCGATTTCCAGCGCGACATCGATGGCTTGGCAGCCTTTCGCCGCAAGCTCGCTTGCGCCCTGCCCGCGCGCCGCTCCTTCCGCACCGTGCGCACCCGCTCGCGCGGCAAGCTCGACCTGCGCCGGTCGCTCAGGGAAATCGTCAGCGCCGACGGCGATGTGCCCTCGCCGCTGCTGCGCCGCAGGCAGACCGTGCCGCGCAAGCTGCTGATCCTGATCGACGTCTCCGGCTCGATGAAGCTGCACACATCCGATTATCTGAAGCTCGCGCATGCGGCCGTGCAGGGTGCTGACCGCGCCGAAATCTTCACCTTCGGCACGCGGCTGACCCGCATCACCACGGCGCTTCGTATTCGCGACCGCGACCAGGCGCTGGCCCGCGCCGTAGCCCAGGTCGACGACTGGGACGGCGGCACCCGCATGGGGCCGACGCTGCTCGCCTTCCTCTCGGTGCCGCGCTTTTCCGCCTTCGCCCGTGGGGCTGCCGTCGTCATCCTCTCGGATGCGTTGGAGCGCGGCGATCATGCCGAACTGGAGACGGCGATGCGCCGGCTGAGCGCCCGTGCCTTCCGGCTTTCACTGGCAACGCCGCTGGCCGGCGACCCGCGCTTCCGGCCGGCAACGGCGGCACTCAGCGCCATCCTGCCGGTGCTCGACGATCTCGTCGACGGCTCGTCGCTCAAGGGCCTGACCGACTTCATCCTGTCGCTCGCCCGCCCAGCCCCACTGGCGGCGACAATCTGGAAGAGGGTTTCGTGATGCAGAAAGCAATCGACGCGCATTTCCACATCTGGCGCCAAAAGGACCAGCCATGGTTGGTCGGGCCGATGGTGCCGCGCATCTTCGGCCCCTACGAGCCGATCCGCCGCGACTACCCGATCGAGGAATTTCTCGCCGACCAGAAGGGTGCCGGCGTCGAGAAGGCCGTCTATGTCCAGACCAACTGGGCCAAAGAGGATTTCGAAAAGGAAGTCGCCTTCCTGCAGAAGGCCGCAGACGAGACTGGCTGGCCGCACGCCATTGTCGGCTATGCCGACATGACCGTGGACGATGTCAGGCCGCAGATCGACCGGTTGAAAAAATATCCGCTGCTGCGCGGGGTGCGCATGCAGTTGCACTGGCACGAGAGGCCGGCCTTCCGCTTCGCCACTTCGGCCGATCAGGTCATCGACCGGAAGGTGCGCGCCAATGTGGCACGGCTGAAGGATTATGACCTGTCCTTCGACCTGCAGCTCTTCCCCGCCCAGATGAAGGACGGGCTGACATTGGTCGGCGAGAACCCCGAGACGAATTTCATCCTCACCCATGCCGGCATGCTGACCGGCATGGAGCCGGAAACCACCGAAGCCTGGAAAACAGGCCTGCGCACGCTGTCGGCGGCGCCCAATTTCTACGCCAAGCTGTCTGGTCTCGGCACCTTCGTCCACCGCAACGACCCGGCACTGATCGCCTACATCGTCGACAATACGATCGACATCCTGGGCACGGACCATCTGATGTTCGCCTCGAACTTCCCGATCGAGAAATTGTGGACCAGCCACGCCGAACTGACCAGCGCGCATCGCGCGGCGGTGGCGAAACACGGCGCGGCGGCAGAGGCGGATATTTTCTGGAATACTGCGGAGAAGGTGTATCGGCCGGTATAGTACAGATTGGCAATGGATCAGCTCACAACGGCCGACCTAAAACCTGGACAATATGCCGTTTGACACCGATGTTGACTGGCCCCGCCGTCCGCACCAGCTCGAAGCCTTGCCCCCGCCAAAAGCGATGAGCCTGCTCATTTTCTGCGAGCACGCCGAGTTCCACCCACTTGACGTTCTGGGATTTCAGCCACCTGAAAAAGCCGTCGCACAGTGCTCGCCCCAACCCTCTTCCGCGAAGTTCTTTGTCGATCATGAACAATGCGATCCACCAACACTCCACTCGCGGATAATTGCGGTCGCAGGCCAGCAAGCCCACAAATTCGCCATCGATTGCCTTCACCCCGAATACGAACTTGTCGGCTTGCGTCCGGTTCGGTGGAAAGTTCTCAAATTCCTCCTTTGCACTGGCAGCGTTGGGCGGCTCGCCTCGTTCCAGCACGACATAGTCCGAGCAGCCCTGATACAGCGGCACCAGTCGTGGAGCATCAATTCCAATCAGGCCTTCAATCTCATAGCCAGAGAGCGAGGTTGGAAATCTGGTGCTTTTGTCCATGAAAATTCGAGCCCTGGAAAGCAGCCGCCCTCACTTCACCTCGAACTGCGGATCGACCGGGATCTGCATCGCAGTGACCATATGGTTGGTCTGCCCGGCCAGCCCAATGATCGACACCAGTTCGCCATGCTGTGCATCGGTCATACCTTTCGCACGAGCGGCGGCGGTGTGCGAGTGGACGCAGTAGGAGCAGCCATTGGCGGTCGAAACCGCGATATAGATCATCTCCTTGGTCAATGGATCGATGGCGCTGTCAGCGACCATCACCACCTTCAACTGCTCCCAGATCCGCTTCAGCGCCGCAGGATCATTGGCCAGCCCGCGCCAGAAATTGTTGACGAAGTCGGATTTGCGGGTCGCGCGGATGTCATCGAACACCGCCTTCACGGCCGGGATTTTCTCCACCTCGGCATCGCTCAGAAGTTTTGTGGTGGCCATGATGTCGTCCTTTCATTTGAATTGTCGTGTGAGCGCATTGAATCAGGCCCTAAGCAATCCCGGCCAATCCCTTTAGATGGCTCACTTTTCTGGCTGCGGCACTAGAGATTCAGGTCAGGCCGAGTCGAAAACGGTAGTTCCGAGAACCGAAGCGGCGCGTACTTTGGGACGTGAGCACCGGAAGCGCAGGAAGCTCCCGTTTGCAGGCCGGCCTCACCTGAATATCAACACACCCTAGTGAACCGCCGCATACATGATCTTCTCCTCCGTCGCCTCCGCCGGGGAAAATTCCTCGACAATGCGGCCCTGCCGGCAGACCAGGATGCGGTCGGACAGGTTCATGATCTCCGGCAGGTAGGACGAGATGACGACGACGGCCAGGCCCTCATCGGCCAGCCGGTTGATGATCTGGTGGATTTCGGCGATCGCGCCGACATCGACGCCACGCGTCGGCTCGTCGAAGATGACGATGCGCGGCCGCTGCACTAGGCCCTTGCCGATCACCACCTTCTGCTGGTTGCCGCCGGACAGCTCGACCACGCGCGCATTGTCGTTGATCGCCTTGATGTTCAGCGTCTTGGTCCATTCGGCCGACAGCGAGCGCATCTCCTGCTGGTTGATCACCCAGGCCTTTTCGCGGCCCGCCGCCAGCAGCCCGCCAAACAAGTTCTCGGCAATACCCATCGTCTCGAAAATGCCTTCGCTCTTGCGGTCCTCGGTGACGTAGACGATGCCGTCGGCCACCGCTTCGCTCGGCACGAGGTAGCGCACGGGTTTGTCGTCGAGTTCGATCGCGCCGCCGCGCAGGAAATCGCGCTTGTAGATGCCGGAAACGATCTTGAAGGTCTCGGTGCGGCCCGAGCCGATCAGCCCGAACACGCCGGTGATCTGGCCCTCGAAGATCGAGAACGAATTGTTGCGCACGACATTGCTCATCGAAATGTCCTGCACCGACAGCACCTTCTTGCCGGCCTTGCGCAGCTTGGCTTCGTCGCGCTGGCGATAGATCTGCCCCGACAGCGTACGCCCGACCATGGCGGCGACGATCCGATCGCGGTCGAAGGCGGACGTGTCGTCGGTAATGACCAGCTCGCCATCGCGCAGGATGGTGATGCGGTCGGCGATATCAAGCGCTTCTTCCAGCGCGTGGCTGATGAAGACGATCGACACGCCGCTCGCCTTCAGCCGCCGGATCAGCGCGAAGAAGTGCCGCTTCTCCTCCGGCGTCAGTGTCGCCGTCGGCTCGTCGAAGATGATGATCTCGGCATTGTGGTGGACGGCACGCGCGATCTCGACCATTTGCCGCTTGGCCGCACCCAGCGTCGCCACCATGGCGTTGGGGTCGACCGGAAAATTCAGCGATTGCAGGAACTGCTGCGCCGAGATGTAGGTGCCGCGCAGCCGGTTGAGGAATTTTTCCGTGCCGAGATAGAGGTTCTGCGCCACCGTCATCGACGGCACCAGGCTGGTCTCCTGGAACACCATGGCGATACCCGCCTCAAGCGCTGCATGCGGCGAGGCGTAGGCGATTTCGGCGCCCTTGTGGAACATCTTGCCTGAAGTGGCGTCGACCACCCCGGCAATGATCTTGGTCAGCGTCGACTTACCCGCGCCATTCTCGCCGAGCAACGCATGGATCTCGCCCTTGCGCAGCTCGAAGCTGACGTTTTTCACCGCCGGCACGCCGCGATAGGTCTTGGTGACACTCTCCAGCCGGACGATCGGTTCCATCAGAAACCTCCCGACGCGAGGTCGACGGACAGCACGCAGTCGCCGCCCCTGGAGGCGATGTACAGAAGGCCGTCCTTTTCCGCGACGCTGCAGATGCCGTGGCGCGTGCCGTTGGCGCGGCTGTGCAGGCTGAATAGTGGCTGCATGTCCCTGTCGAGCCTGACCACCAGCCCATAGGAGCGGCTCGGCGACCACGGCTTGTGGATGCCCATGGTGCGGATGCCGCCGCATTGCAGCGGTTCGAGGAAACTGCGGCTGGAGGCCAGCGCCGGCGCGATCCAATAGGCCGGCGGCACCTGCTCGATCATGTCCTGCCGGTAGTGCGTTTCCTGCAGCACGAACTCGATCAGCCGGTTGCGCGGCGCAAACAAGGTCAGCCACGCCCCGCCATCGGCCGCCGGCGACAGCCGTGCGGGATAGCCGGGCAGATGCGTCAACACCGTCGAGCGGTTGCCCGTCACGCCGTCACACCGCACCAGCTGATGGCTCCAGCTTTCGCTGACCAGCACATCCCGCCCCATCGGGTGCAGCCCATAGGGAAAGGCGATGTCGCCGGCCACCTTGTGGAAGTCACCGCCCGCCGCGTCTCGCTTCCACACCGAACCGGACGCACCCTTCTTCATCAGGTCGGCGGCCCATTGCGACGGCGTATGCTCGGCCGAACCATTGGCCAGCCACAGCGTGCCGTCGTCGGCATAGGCAAGCGCGGTGATGCAACGGACCCCGGCAGGCAGCGCAACCTCCTTGCCGCCAGTCTGCAGCCTGCCGCTCTCCATCCCAGCCGTCAGTTCACCCGATGGCGAGAGCGCCAGCGCTGTGACCGGAGATGGAAATTTCTCGACCACGGTTGGCTCCGCCCCGGCAGCAATCGCGAAGACGGCGTTGCTGCTGGAAGACAACAGCCTGTCGCTGGAAATCAACAGATTGTCCGGCTCGGTCAGCTCCGTGAAAGCCGGCGCGTCATCCAGCCGCGTGTTGGGGCGGAAAGTGCCGTCGAGCGGCGGAATGGTCACCGCCTTGCCGCGAAAAAGGTCAAGCACCGGATCGAGGATCATGGTTTTGCTCCCCAATAGGAAGCGGGACTGGTCCAGTTCGGGTCGGCGCCTGATATCTTGTAGCGGCCGATGCGGTTGTTGAGGATGCCACCGACGAACAGAAAACCCTTGTGCTCGCGCATCGAGGTAACCATCGGGTGCGCGCCGCCGGTGAGGTCGCCCATCGCCTCGACGATGCCGCCCTTTTCGTTGAACTTCACCACGCCACCGGTGTTGATGTTGGGGAACAGCCATTCGTCCTGCGGCAGCCGGCGCGTCATGCGCTTGCGCATGTCGGGATGGCGCAGCGACAGGTCGAAGCTCGGCGTGCGCATGCCCAGCCACGCCATCCAGTAATTGCCGTCAGAGGCGCGGTTTATGTTGTCGGGATAACCCGGCATGTCGCGGATGACGCATTCGGCGGTGCCCGCCTTCGGCCCTTCCAGCCAGTAGCGGTGCACGCGACAGGCCCAGCTTTCGGCGAAGAACAGCGACTTGCCGTCATGCGCCATGCAGACACCATTGGTGTAGCGGTAACTGTCGAGCAGCGTCTTGGTCGAACCGTCCTTCGGGTCATAGACCAGCAGCCGCCCGGTGGCGCGGTTCTCGATCGAGTCCAGCGCCCAGTCATGCGCATCATAGCGCTTGGTCGAGTCGGTGAAATAGATGCGGCCGTCCGGTGCTACGTCGCAGTCGTTGGGGTCGCGCAGCCGCGCATCGTCGACGATCGAGGTCCAGGAGCGCGACGTCTCGGCCGACAGGCGTTTCACCTCGCGATCCGGCGAGACGGAATAGAGCCCCATGGCGCCGACGCAGCTGATCAGATTGCCTGATTTGTCGAAGGCCAGGCCGAGCGGAAAGCCGCCGATGTGGGCAAACACTTCCGATTTGACATAGTCAGGCGCGAAGAAGCGGACGATCTCGCCATGGCGGGTGCCGCAATAGAGATGGTCGTCGCGGTCGAGAATGACATCTTCCGGCCCTTCCAGTTCGCCGAGCCCGATATGGTCGGCGGCAGACAACCGGTTGTCGAGTTCGTAAGGCGTGCCTGAGCCGGGTGCGGCCGACTGGGTCGCGCCCATCTTGAGATAGACCGGCGCGACATAGACCTCGTTCAGCACCTTGTGGCGGTTCTTCAGCCAGCGGATGTCGATGGTCACCGCCATCGCCAGCATGATGCCGAGCACCATCTGGTTGGTGCCGGTGCCGTAGCCCATCCGGATCAGCCCGTTGGTCATGGTCAAGACGATGATCGCGCCCATCAGCCCCTTGATCACCGAGCCGCGGCCGCCGCCGAGGCTGACGCCGCCGACCACCGCCGCCGTCAGCGCCATGATCTCGAGATTGAGGCCTGTCCCCGGCCCCGCTCCGCTCAGCCGGCAGGCGATGAGAAAACCGCCGATGGAGGCACAGAAACCCGAAAAGACATAGGTCATGAACACCGTGCGGCGCACGCGGATACCGGCATTGTGCGCCGAGCGCCTGGAGCCGCCGACCGCCAGCACATGCCAGCCCGGCCGCGAACGCGTCAGCGCGATGTGGGTGACGATGGCCAGGATGATCGCCAGCCACACCGAGACGGACAGGCCCCAGAAAGTGCTGTCGCCGATGAAGTCGAGCACATCCGATGTGGCTGTCGAAAGCTGCACATCGGCGGCATAGGTGGTGACGAGGATATCGAACAGCGCCCGCCCGAAGATGAAGGTGACCAGCGTGGTGAGAAAGGCGCGCAGGCGGAGGTAGCCGACGAGATAGCCATTGATGGCGCCGAAGACGAGGCCGGCGGCAAGCGAGGCGGCCAGCGCCAGCCAGATCGACTGTTCGAGGATGAAGAAGACATAGACGGCCGAGAAGCAGGACAGGGCGAAGATCGAGCCGACCGACAGGTCGATGCCGCCGCCCAGCATCACCACCGTCATGCCGGTCACGACCATGGAGAACTCGCCGAGCTGGCGGGTCGATTCCTGCAGCGAGGTCAGCTTGAAGAAGCCCGGAATGATCGAGCCGAAGGTCGCCAATGTCACCACCAGCGCCAGGAACGGAATGGCGTTGTCGGTCCAGCGCTTGGTCAGGATCTCGCCGACCAGATGGTCGGGCACGAGATTGTAGCGCCAGGACTGCAGGCGTTCGCGAAAGGACATCAGGTCACTGCTGCAAGAGAAAGAGGTGGCCGGGCAATCCGGCCACCTCGTTGATTGGTGTTGGCAAGGATCGGTCTATTTCGCCGCCGCTTCGGCCTGCAGCGCCTTCAGGTCCCAGCAGCTGTCGGGCTTCAGGTCCGCCTTGGTCGTCGCCTTCTCCAGCGTGTAGATGTAGGTGTGCGAGGTGCCGGCCGGCTGGCCGCTCTGCAGCAGGAACTTGATGATGGCGTTCATGTCGCCCGACTGGCGGGCAAGATCGGTCATCACCACGGCGCCATAGGTGCCGTCGGCCAGCTTGTCGCAATCGGCGGTCTTCTCGCCGCCGCCGGTGGTGACCAGGAACACCTTGCCCTCGAGCTTGGCGTCGCGGATCGCGGCGGAGGCGCCGGTGGCGTCACCATCCCAGAAATCGATGATCGAGCAGATGTCGGGGTTCTGCTGCAGCATCGTCGTCGTCACGTTGCGCGAGGTCGTTGCATCCCAGTTGGAGTCGGGCTTGGCCACCACCTTGAAGTCGGGATGCTTGTCCAGCACCTTCATGATGCCGGCATATTGATAGAGGCTGGAGGAGTTCGCTTGGTCGCCCTGCACCAGGCCGATCTTCTTCGACGAGTTTTCGCCACAGCCCTTGATCGCCGCTTCCGCCTCGAGCTGGCCAAGCCGATCCCAGTCGCTGCCGATAAAGGCGTCGGCCGGGAAGTTGGCGGGATTGTCGACGAGAAGCACATAGGTGCCGGCGGCCTGGGCTTTCTTCATCAGCTTGGAATAGGAGTTGAGGTCCGGCGCGTGAATGATCAGCACGTCCGGCCTGGTGTCCGACGAGATGGCGTCGGTGATCGCCTGCGCACCGGCGTCGACCACCCAGTTCGGGTCGCGCGTCTCGAACACGCCGCCCCAGGCCTCGACTTCGGTCTTCAGATAGTGTGACCAGCCCTGCGCCAGGTCGAAGCCCATCGCCAGCGGCACCAGCATGACACGCTTGCCCTTGAGCGCCTGCGCATAGGCGGCCGGGCCCGGATCGTCGGCGGCAAAGCTGGGCGCCACGAAGGTGGCAACGGCAAGCGCCGTGGCAGCGGCCATGAGTGTCTTGATCAGTTTCATGTCACATCCTCTGTTTTGCTGTTGTTATCCACGGACGGTCCCAACCGCCCGCGTTTGGTTTAGATATCGCCCTGCTGCGCGGTCTGTTCGTCACGTGGGTTGATGACGCCGTCGACGATGATCGCCGCCAGCAGGATCGCCGCCTTGATCAGGTTCTGGTAGAGCAGCGGAATGTCGATGATGGTCATGGCATTCAAGAGGATGCCGATCAGCGCCGCGCCGACCAGCACATTGCGCACCCCGCCCCGTCCGCCGGACAGGCCGATGCCGCCGATCACTGCCACCAGCACGATGTCGTAGAGCAGCGTCGAGTTGACGACGCGGGTGTTGATCGAATGCAGGCTGGCCGCCGTCAGCAGGCCGGCAATCAGCGCGACGAAGGCGGACAGCACGTAGCGCAGCACCAGCATCGGCCGCACCGGAATGCCGATGTTGCGCGCCGCCACCGGATTGTCACCGGCGAAATAGATGTAGCGGCCCCATTTGGTGTAGCGCAGGAACAGGAAGAACAGGAAAGCCAGGCCGGCGAAGACGAACACCTCGATGGGAATGTCGAGGAAGCGCAGGCCGCCGAGAAGCTCGACCCAATGGCCCTGCGGCACCGGCACGGCATCCTGCGTGATCAATTGCGAGCGCACATAGCCGAAGACGAAGGAGCCTGTCGCCAGCGTCACGAAGATCGCCGGCACATCGGCATAGGCGACGAGGAAACCGTTGAGCAGGCCGATGGCGAGCACACCGGCCAGCACATAGGCGAAGGCCAGCCCGTCGGCTGTTCCTGAATTCAGAAGTTGCAGATACCAGGCAACCGACATCGCCATGATCGCCACGGCGGAGAGGTCGATGCCCCGGCCGATGATGACGACCGCCATGCCGAGCGCCAGTATCCCCAGCACCGATACCGAGCGGACGATGGCGACGAGATTGTTGGGGTCGATGAAGCCCGGCAGGCCGATGGCGGCGGCAATGAACAGCACCACCGCGATGGCAAAGACGATGCCTTCCTGATTCAGGCTCCTGAAACTCGGCCAGCCGATCGTGTTCATGTCTGCTTACGCCCCGATGGCAGCGCTGCCATCCCTGGGAAAGAAAGCTAATCGGCTCAGCGCCGGTTCGTCAAATGAATCCGCGTTCAGAACCCGGGCTGGCACCGATATTCGCCGGGTGGACACATTGATTGCCGAAGCTGGCGCAATGCGCGGAAAACCCTGGGTTTTTGGCAATCGATTGCGCCATTGCGATGGCTCGCGAAATCGCCACACCAAGGCGAAAGGACAGAGCGGAATTTATCTCCGCATTGGGCGGAAAATTCGATTTCAATTCCTCGGCGCGTGGCCTGAAACCTCGGCGCCAGCCCCTCGCGGCAGCGCGAGGAAGCGGAACGACGCCACCAGCCCGATGGCGCCGATCACCAGGAAGGCGATTCGAAAATCGACGAGGTCGAGCGCCGGCCGGTCCCTGGCGATCTGCGACAGGTTGAGGATCGCCGCCGCCACCGCGACGCCGAACAGCATCGCCACTTGCTGCAGCATGCTGGACAGCGTCGCCGCCGAGCTGCGCTGCGCCGCGTCGATGTCGGCGAAGGCCAGCGTGTTGAGGGCAGTGAACTGCATCGAGCGCGACAGGCCGGCGATCAGCATCAGCACAATCACCATCGCTTGCGGCGTTTGCGGCGAGATCGCCGCGCAAGCCGCGATCGCCGCCGATGCGATCAGGCCGTTGACGACCAGCACCGAGCGGAAGCCGAAGCGCCGCAGCGTCGGCGTCGTCACCGTCTTCATGCCGAGATTGCCGAGGAAATAGGCCAGGATCATCATACCGGCATCGACGGGGCTTAGGCCGAAACCGACCTGGAACAGCAGCGGCAACAGGAACGGCGTGGCATTGATCGCCACCCGGAAAATGGTGCCGGCGGCAAGCGTTGATATGGCGAAGGTCAGCACCTTGAACGACGAAAGGTCGAGCAGCGGATGCGGCGCACGCCTGAGATGGCGCATTGCCAGCCAGCCGATGACGATGCCGGCGGCGATCAGCAGCACTGTCGGCAGGACACCGTCCTCAGGATGCGCGATGCGCTCGAGGCCGTATAGCAGCAGCGCGAGACCGGCCGATGTCAGCACGAAGCCCGGCCAGTCGAGCGGCTTGGGATCGGCCTCGCGGTCGCCGGGAATGAAACGGGCAACCAGCGCCAGCCCGATCACCCCGAGCGGGATGTTGATGAAGAAATTCCAGTGCCATGACAGATAGGTCGTGATGAAGCCGCCGAGCACCGGCCCGACCACGGGCGCGAACAGCGCCGGCCAGGTGATCAGTGCCGTGGCATTGAGCAGTTCGGACTTCGAGGCGTTGCGCAAGACGAGAATGCGGCCGACCGGTGTCATCAGCGCGCTGCCCAGCCCTTGCACGACACGAGCGGTGACGAACTGGGTCAAATTCTGGGAGAAACCGCAGGCGAGCGAGGCCAGAGTGAAAAGGATGATCGCCAGCAGGAAGATGTTGCGCGCGCCGAACCGGTCGGCGAGCCAGCCCGACAGCGGCACGAACACCGCCATGGTCAGCATATAGACGGTGATGCCGATGCTCATCGCCACCGCCGGCACGCCGAAGGACGCGCCCATCTGCGGCAGCGAGGTCGAGATGATCGTCGAATCCAGCAACTGCATGAAGAAGGCGATGGCAACGATCAGCGCCACGCGCCGCGCATTGGTGGCCGTTTCGGGTAGGGTTTCAGTCTCGGGAATGGCAGTCATGACGGAACCGGTTTGAACAGCATTTGGCCGGCCGCGTCCAGACACGGCGCAACAAACTTTCGTGTCGCATCGCGGCCTGTTATGGATGAGCGGCGACCGGGGAAAGTGCACGCAGCAGATGAAACCCATCTATATCGACTACCTCAATGCGCTCGACATCGACGCCCTTGCCATGACCGATGGTGAAATCATTGCCGCCGTCGAGACTGGCCTGGTGGCGCAAGGCAATGGCCAGACGGTGATCGAGCCGCGCGTTCATCTCGAGCCGGATCCGTCCTTCCACGGCCATTTCAATGTCTTGCGCGGCTACGTCGCGCCGCTCGACACCGCCGGCGTCAAGATCGTCGGCGACTATGTCGACAATTACCTGCACGGCCTTCCCTCCGAATTCGGCATCCTCAATCTGTTCGATCCGCGCACCGGCACGCCGCGCGCCATCCTCGACGCCACCGTCATCACCGACATGCGCACCGGCGCCGTCACCGCTATCGGCGCCAAACATCTGGCGCGCAAGAATTCGAAGGTGCTGGCCCATATCGGCGCGCGCGGCACCGCCTACTGGAATGTGCGCCTGCTCGACCATCTCTTCGACTTCGACGAGATCCGCGTCCATTCGCGCCGCCCGGAAAGCCGCGACGGCTTTGCCGCCCAACTCTCCGCCGATCTCGGCAAGACGGTGACGGCGATAGCCGACTGGAAGAGCTGCATCGAGGGCGCCGATATCGTCGTCGAGGCCTCGCGGCTGCCTGAGCCGCAGCCATTGTTGAAGACCGAATGGATCAAGCCCGGCGCACTGGTCGTCCCCTACGGCACGATGAGCGCGGTGGAATTGTCGCTGACCGACATCATGCAAAAAATGGTCGTCGACGACTGGGGGCAGTGCAAGGGCGGCAAGTTCGGCTCGTTGCGCGCCCATGTCGAGACCGGACGGCTGAGCGAAAAGACGCTGCATGCCGAGCTTGGCCAGATTGCCGCCGGCCTCAAGGCCGGGCGCGAAAACGACAGCGAGACGATCCTGTTCTGGCACCGCGGCCTGTCGCTATCTGACATTGCGTTGGGCAAGGCGATGCTGGCCAAGGCGCAGGCGCAAGGCATCGGCCAGAGACTGCGCTTCGCATGAGCGCGCTCGTCCTCACCGGAGCCGGCGTCGGCACTGCGGATGTCGCCGCAGTCGCCCGCGAAGCGCGCAAGGTCGAGGTCGCGCCCGATGTCATCGGCAGACTCCAGAGGGCGCGAAAAGTGCTCGACCAGGCCGCCGCGTCCGGCCAACACATCTATGGCCTCAACACCGGGCTCGGCGCCAATCTCGGCACCACGGTAGAGGGCGACGCCAGCGCCTTCCAGCGCCAGTTGCTTGAAGGACGCAGCGGCGCGGTCGGCGAAGCGTTGCCGGTCGAGGCCGTGCGGGCAACCATGGTGGCGCGCGCGGCAATGCTTTCAGCCGGCGGCTCCGGCCTTTCGCCTGCCGTGTTCGTCGCCCTGGTCGACGCACTCAATGCCGGCGTCCATCCGGTGATGCCGTCGCTCGGCTCGATCGGCGCCGGCGATCTGGTGCTGATGACGGCGCTTGCCCGCCTGCTGACCGGCGAAGGCGAAGCCGACTATCAGGGCCGGCGCATGCCGGCCGCCAAGGCGTTGATGATGGCCCGCCTCGTCCCCATCAACCTGGCGCCCAAGGACGGGCTGTCGCTGATCAACGCTTCGGCGGTCTCCACCGGCGGCGGTGCGCTGGTGGTGACGGATGCGCTGTCCGCCCTCGCCCAGCAGCAGCAGGCCGGCGCGCTGACCATGGAAGGCATTGGCGCCAACCGCACCATGCTCGACCCGCGCCTGCACATGGCGCGGCCGGCGGCCGGACAGCAGGAAGCCGCCAAAGCCCTCAACGATCTGCTCGCCCGCGACGAGGTGCCCGAACCGACCACCTTGCAGGACCCGCTGTCGATCCGCTGCATGCCGTCAATCCATGGTGCGCTGATCGAGGCGATCAGTCAGGCAAGACTGGCGATCGAGATCGAACTCAATGCCGCCGGCGACAACCCGCTGGTGCTCAGCGACGATGAACTGGTGCTGTCGACCGGCAATTTCCACACCGCGTCGCTGTCGCTCGCCTTCGAGACGCTCGGCCTGGCGATCGCTCAATGCGCCGCCGCGAGTGCCGCCCGCTTCATCCAGCTCACCGGCTCCAGTCGCAACGGCCTGCCCAAATACCTGTCGCCGGTCGGCGGCGCCTCGGCGGGTTTCGTGCCGCTGCAGAAGACGGCGACATCGATCCTGGCCGCCATCCGCCACAAGGCCAATCCGGTGATGCTGGATTTCTTGGCCGTTTCGGAAGGCGTCGAGGATCATGCCACGCAAACACCGCTGGCGGTTGCGAAATGCGCCGGGATGATCATGCTGTGGCGGCGGCTGATCGCCTTCGAGCTGATGGCGGCCGCACAGGCGATCGACCTGCGCGACGGGTTCATGCCGGCGCCCCGCACTGCCGCTGTTCACGCGGCGATACGCGGGCTCGTCCCCGCCCTGAAAGAGGACCGGCCGCTCGGCATCGACGCCGAAGCGCTTTACGCCGCGCTCGCCAATGGGCCTTGGCAGACGGCCTTACGTGCGGCCGACCTTGTCGAGGAACAGCCGTAGCTCGGTCGGGTCCATGTGCACGACGTGCCTGTCCTCGGGATAGGCCAGGCTGTTGACGTCGGCGACGTATTCCGAGAACGCGGCGATACGCTCGGCCTGCAGGCGATCATATTCGGCGGCGAAATTGCGATAGACCTTGGAGTGGCGGGGCATGTGACCGCGGTTCTGGCCGAGAATGTCGTCGGCGAACAGATATTGCGCGTCGCAGCCGGTACCCGCCCCCATCGACAGCATGATCAGCGAGGTCCGCTCCGAGATTGCTTTCGCGACCTCGACCGGCACCACTTCGATCTCGGCGCCGATGGCGCCGGCAGCCTCCAGCTGCTTCACCGCTGCGAAAATCTCCATGGCGGTGTCGGCGGTCTTGCCGACCGCCTTGAAGCCGCCCGTCCAGGTGGCGCGCGATGGAATGAGGCCGACATGGCCGATGACCGGGATGGCGTCGTCCGCCATCCGCTTGATCGTGGCGTAGCCGGCGCTGCAATAGACCGCGTCGGCGCTCGCCTTGTAGAGCCGGAAGGCCCAGCGGACAAAATCGTCTGATGTGCCGATCTCGAAAAAGTTCTCGCCCGGCATGGTGAACAGGCTGGGTGCTGCGTCGCGGTATTGCGGGTTGAGCACCAGTTCGGGCGGCACCGAGACAATGTCGACCCCCGCCCTCTCGGCGGCCTCGGCTTCGTCCATCGTCAGCACGCGCAGCATGGTCAGCTGGCGCTTGCCCTTCATGGCGCGCAGGTCGGCGACGGTCGGTCTTTTTCGGTTCATCGAAGGGGGTCCCTCTGTTACGTGCTGCGGCGGGTCAGCCGATCTGGATCATCACTTTGCCGGCCTCGACCTTCACCGGATAGGTCGCGAGATTGACGCAGACAGGTGCGCCCTTGGCGGCACCGGTCTTGTAGTTGAAACGGCCATTGTGCTTGGGGCATTCGATGATGTCGTCCATCACCAGCCCGTCGGCCAGATGGGTCTTCTCATGCGTGCAGAAACCGTCGGTGGCGAAGAACTCGTCGTCCGGGCTGCGATAGATGGCAAAGCTGCGTCCGCCATGGTCGAAGCGGATGACGTCCTCTTCCTCGACATCATCGATGCCACACGCTTCAACCCAGTCGGCCATCTGTCTCTCCTGCAACTTTATTCCGCTGCCGCCGGGACGGTCAGGGCGTGGAACTCCTCCCGGTACGGCCGCGCCGTCGGTGGCAGCTCGCGCTTGAGGAAGTAGTCCTCGTACTGGAGTTGTTTGATGAGCACCGGCCAGACTTCGCGATAGGCATGCCACATCGAAGGGTTCGGCTCCGGCAGATCATGCTTGATCAGGTCATGCAGCTTCGGCAGCGCGTGATAGGGCACCATCGGAAACATATGATGTTCGACGTGGTAGTTCATGTTCCAGTAGATGAAGCGGCTGATCGGGTTCATGGTGACGGTGCGCGTGTTCAGCCGGTGGTCGGTGACATTGTCGGCCAGGCCGATATGCTGCAGCAGCCCGGTCAGCACCATGTGCCAGCTGCCGTAAAGACGCGGCAGGCCGATCAGCACCAGCGGCAGGAACGACCACAAATAGAGCGCCAGCGCGATCGCAGCGACATAGATGGCAACATGCCAGCGTGCGGCGATGACAGCCTTGTGCTGTTCCATCTCGGGTACGAAGCTTTTTTCGTCGGGCGAGAGATTGCCGAACGCGTTGCGCACCAATGTCGGCAGCGAATAGCGGAAATCGAGGACGCCGGTGAAGGCAAGTGCGGCGCGCAACAGGTCAGGCGGACGCATCACGGCGATCTCGGCGTCGCGGCCGACGATGATGGTGTCGGTGTGGTGGCGGGCGTGGCTCCAGCGCCAGGTAACCGGATTGCGCATCAGCATGAAGCTGGCGATCTGGTAGACGACGTCGTTCATCCAGCGGGTGCGGAAAGCGGTGCCATGACCGCATTCGTGCCAACGCGAGTCGCTGGAGGAACCGTAGAGCACACCGTAGGCGAACAAGAACGGCACGCACCACCATGAACCCCAGAACCAGATGCCGCCGGCAGCCGAGCCCAGGATGGCGGCGATCCAGATGATGGTGTCGCGAATCGCCGGCCCGTCGGAGCGCTGCATCAGCTCCTTCATCGCTTTGCGCGAGACGTCGGTGTGATACCATTCGGCCGAGGCCAGCCCGGTCTCGATCGCGGTTCGCGTGCTTTCGCCGACCAGGCTGTAGTCGCGCTTTGTCGTGCCAGCCGTCATCATGGCCTCCGGATAGTGAACCGGGCGGGCGGATCGGCCTGCCCTTTCTGGCGGCGCGCACCCGTCATCGACCTGTGCCCCCGAGAATCGCAAAATCGCCCGACGGCACCGGGTAATCTTCTTGCGGCTGTCTAGCGATCGCCGCGATCCGCCGCTCGCAAGCGGCGATCGCGCCAGCGCCGTCGAGAACGCGAAACACCACATCATAGGAGCGGCTGTCGCCATGCTCCAGCCAGATCATCTCGCTGCGTTCGCGGGCGGCGAGATTGCCCAGCACATGATGCGTCGAGGGCTCGATGCCCAGCGCATACTGCCCCGCCTGGAAATTCTGCCATTGATAGGCGCAAGGCAGCTGGTCCTTGCGCGTCACCACTTCGAAGCCAAGCCCGAGCTGATCGTTGACCACAGCCACGGGCACGTCGCCATTGGTACCGGCCACCATCTCGTGCTGCCAGACTTGCTCGCTGAAATCCAATTGCGGCGCCGGCACCGTGCGGTAGCCGACCTTCTGCGCCCGGTAGCGCTCGCCGCCATGGCCGGCCCAGACGACATCCCGGATCGGCGCCAGATAGCGCGAGCCTTCGTCGAGCAAGGGATGGCTGACATTGACGTGGTAGAAATACATATGCGGCGTGCGGTTGAAGCCGTGATTGACGACACGGTCGAAGAGCCGGATCTCGTTACCGCCGACATCGGCCTCGATGCGCCGCAGCAGATGCAGGTCCTCGCCGAACACCGCCGACTGCTGGATGATGCCTTCGGCCCACAGCACGCAGCGGTCGCCGTCCCAGGTCTCTCCATAGCCGGTCAGCCTGGCCGGAATGGTGCCGACGCGGCCATGCAGCGAGTGGACCACGGTCTTCTTGCCTGGGTAGTTGTAGTTTTCGGCCGGCACTTCTTCCCGGCCCAATATGTGGTCGAGACCGCACGTCACCAGCAGACCGGAGAACGACCGAGCCCAGCCCAGCCCCCCTTCCCCCTCATACTCGTGCAGACCGGGGTTGCGAAAACCGCTCGGCGAATGCCAGCCGATCGCCTGGCCCTTGAAGTCGCAGTCGGCGAGATCCAGCGCCCGGTCGACCAGCGCGGTGAAACGCAGGCCCGAACCGGTGCGGAATTCCAGCATACGGATGCCGCGCTCCACACCGTCGCCGAGTGTCATCAGCCGCACGCCGGCGAATTGCGACAGCATGCCCGAGCGTTCTCGGACCTGCCGGCGCGACAGTGTCTTGCCGTAGAGTTCTACCATGTCACGGCCGCTTCTTCACTTCACTGTCGTCCCTTCAACCGGCAGCGCGCAGCGACCATCACAGGCCGCTGGCGCGGAACTTCCCGTCAAGGAATTTCTTGGCGCGCGGCACGTCGTCTTCGGCCAGATGCTCGATGATGACGGGGATGTTCGGATGCTTCTCGGCCAGCCGCTGGAGATAGAGATCGTAGTTCAGCGAGCCGAGGCCGGGCGCCGGCAGTTCGATCTCGCCAACGCCGCGGAATGTGTGGCTTTCCATTGCGTTGTCGTCGCCGATATCGGCGTGCTTCTCGGATTTGTCGCTGCCCGAGCGCTTGACGTCCTTGGCGTGAGCGATCTTGATCCTGTCAGTCAGCGTGTCGAACACCTGGTTCAGGATCTGGTCCATCCTGTCGATGTTGTGCGTCTCGAAATAGTTGGTCGGGTCCATCAGCAGGCCGAGCCCGGGATGATCGACCTGGGCGAACATCCTCACCGTCTCCTCGACCGAGCCGACGACGTTGTTGACGTAGGTTTCGAGCAGGAAGACCGCGCCATGGTCATAGGCCGTCTGCGCGAGGTCGGCGACCACCTTGCGGCATTCCTCGAAACCTTCCTCGGTCTTGTTCTTGGGGTGATGCACCCAGTCGGATTCGGTGTTGTAGGTGCCGGTTTCCGAGATCACGTAGGGGCTGCCGAAATGGCGGGCGTTGCGGATGATCTCCTTGAGGTAGCCAACGCGCTTGTCGCGCTCGGCCTTGTCCGGATGGATGATGTTGGTATAGCCCGACACGCAGCAGATCGGCAGATTGTGTTCGCGAAACGTGTCGCGGACTTTCTTGGCCTTGTCCTTGGTGATCTGCCCGGCCGACAGGTCGACATCCCTGAAATGCAGGTCGAGCTGCACCGTGTTGAAATCGAGCCCGCGGATCTTCTTCGCCGTCTCTTCGAGACCGTACGGGAAATAGCCCGTGAAAATACCTGCCTGCATCATGGTGTGAATTCCTCCCTGTAAACGATTCAGTTGCCTGGTGATTCAGTTGATCGAGATTTCGGAAAGCCTGACCGTGCGGCCCTCGTCGATCGAGCGGTAGCCCGCCTCGACCAGCGCCATGGTCTTGACGTTGTCGGCGACGGAAAGCGCCGGCGGCGTGCCGGTCTTCACCGCGTGCTGCAGCTGCTCCATCACGCCGATGAAGGCATGCGGAAACCACATCGTGTCCCAACGCGGCGTCACCCACGCGCCACCGGTCGTCTCGGTCGAGGCGTAGGTCAGCGTCGAGGCCGAGCCCGTCGGCCAGCCGATGCTGCCCTTGGCGACACCCTTGGTGCCGTCGACGCGCCAGTTGATGTGCTGGTCGTCCTTGTAACCATCCTGGCGCGGGCCGGACCAGACATCCTCCAGCGACACGGCGAGCACGCCGGACGGAAAACGCAGCGTCGACACAGTGATGCCGTCCGAATGGTCGAAGCGCGTGCGCGGATCCTTGCGGGTCAGCGTCGTGATCTCGTCGGGATCGCCGAACAGGAAGCGCAGCACGTCGAGATGATGCACGCTCATATTGGCGAGCGTCAGCCGGTCGTAGTCCTCGAGGAAGCTCTGCCAGTGCGGAATGGCGTGCATGTCGATCTGCGCGAAGACGATGTCGCCCAGCGCGCCGCTCTCCATGATCTGCTTCAACACCCGCATCGACTGGTCGTAGCGCATGTTCTGGTTGACCGAGAGGATCTTGCCGGCCTTCGCTGCCTCGTCGCGCAGCTTGACCGCTTCCTCGACCGAGAGCGCCAACGGCTTCTGCGCCAGGATCGCCTTGATGTGCTTCTGCTTCAGCGCATGGCGGATCAGAGCCGGCTGCTGGTCGGGCGGAAAGGCAAGGTCGATGATCTCGACATTTGTATCCTCGATCAGCTTTTCCGGCGTGTCGTGGACGGTCGGGATGCCCCAGCGCGTCGCCACCTTCTCGGCGCTGGCCCTGGTGCGAGAGGCGATCGCCACCACAGGGAAACCGGCTTCCTTGTAGGCGGCGAGATGGCACTCGGCCATGATCATGCCGGCGCCGACGCAGCCTATCCTGTATTCTTTCGTGCGCACCTTCACGTCCGGCTCGAAGCCATTATCTGCCATCTGATCCTCCCGAAGCTTTTTTCTCGCGGCCGCCGTCATCTTGCCAGCGCTCCCCCGCTCTGCCCGAAATAATGCACGCGGGCCGGCTCGCAGGATATCGCCACTATCGCATCGGGCCTGATGTCAGGCTGGCCGCGCAGCAATGCCTTCAGCCGCGCCTGCCCGGCAGCGAGCGTCACCACGGTGTAGCCGCCAAGCGGCTCAACCTCGAACACCCGCGCCGGGCGGCCCGAGCCCCCGTCCGCCCATGGTCCAACCTTGATATCTTCCGGCCTGAGCCCGATCTCGACGGCATCGGTGGGAGCAGCCTTGTCGGCAATGCGGATCGTGCCTTCGGCCGCTTCGACACCGCCCTCACCACGCGCCGATCTGAGGATGTTCATCATCGGCGAGCCGAGCAGCCGCGCCACATAGGTGCTGGCCGGGCGGTCGTAGATTTCAGCCGGTGCGCCGATCTGCCTGATGCTGCCGTCCTCGAGGATGGCGATGCGGTCGGCGACCGACATCGCCTCTTCCTGGTCGTGCGTGACATAGATCAACGTCTTGCCGAGTTCGCGCTGGATGCGCTTCAGCTCGACGCGCGTCTCCTCGCGCAGCCTGGCGTCGAGCGCCGAGATCGGGTCGTCCATCAGATAGGCGTTGGGATCGCGCACCAGCGCGCGCGCGATCGCCACACGCTGCCGCTCGCCGCCCGAAAGCTGCGCCGGCGGCTTGTGCAGGATATGACCGATATGCAGCTTCGCCGCGACGTCGGCGACCCGCCTTTTGATCTCCAGCTCGGCGACCCGGCGTTCGACCAGGGGGAAGCGGACATTGTCGAGCGCGCTCATATGCGGAAACAGCGCCAGGTTCTGGAACACCATCGCCACGTTGCGTTCGGCCGGCGACACCATGTTGACCGGCTTGCCGCCGATCAGGATTTCTCCGGTGTCAGGCGTCTCCAGCCCGAGCACCAGGCGCAGGATTGTCGACTTGCCCGACAGCGGCGGACCGAAGAAGCAGAAGAACTCGTTGTCGTTGACCGTGAACGAGGCGTCATCGACGGCGAGTGTCTTGCCGTAGCGCTTGGTCACATTGCGAAAGACAATATCGGCCATCTCAACCTGCCTTGATCGCACGGCCGGTCGCGGCGTCGAAGACACGCACCGACGACGCGGCGGGGGCGACGACGGCGGTGTCGCCGATCGCCAGTCCGACATCATTGTCGAACACCGTCTTTACCGCGCTTTCGCCCTCGCCGAGATGAACGATAGTGCGCGCACCGATCCGTTCGACGAAACTCACCGGCATGGCGAGGCCTCGCCCGTCTTGCACCAGCGACGCCTGTTCGGGCCGAAATCCGTAAAGCACCTCGCCGCGCGCGCCACGCATGGCCGCCGCGAGCGCGTCCGGCAGCGGCGGGGTGATGCCCAACGGCCCGAGATCGACGACCAGCCCACGATCGCTCTCCGCCGGCCTGCCCTTGAGCAGGTTCATGCCCGGCGCGCCGATGAAGCGAGCGACGAAGACATTGACTGGATCGTTATAGACCTCGAGCGGCGTGCCGACCTGCTGCAGCACGCCGTGATCCATAACAGCGATGCGGTCGGCCATGGTCATCGCCTCGAGCTGGTCGTGGGTGACATAAACCATCGTCTGCTTGAACTGGCGCTGCAGCTGCTTCAGTTCGGTGCGCATGACGGCCCGGAAAGCGGCGTCGACATTGGAAAGCGGCTCGTCGAGCAGGAAGATCGCCGGCTCCATGATCGCCGAGCGGCCGATCGCCACCCGCTGCAATATGTTGACCGACAGCCGATCGGCTTTGCGGTCGAGCAGCGGCGTCAGCTGCAGCATCTCGGCAATGGCGCCGACGCGGCGGTCGATCTCGGCCTTCGCGGCACCACGCATCTTCGGCCCGTAGGCGAGGTTCTGGCGCACCGTCATATGGGTGAAGATGGCATAGTTCTGGAAGACGAAACCGACGCCGCGCCGCCCCATCGGCACGCCGGCCATGTCGCGCTCGCCGAACAGGATCTTGCCGCCGGTCGGCTCCTCCATGCCGGCGATCATGTTCATCGTCGTCGACTTGCCGCAGCCCGAAGGCCCAAGCAGCGCCATGAACTCGCCGTCCGATATGGCAAGATCCATGGTCTTCAGCGCGGTGAAGTCGCCGAACTTCTTGACCAGGCTCTGCAGGTGGATGGCACTCATGCCGGCACCTCGCGCGACCGCGCCATGCGCTTCATGGCCAACACCGCGACGATGGACAGCACGATCAATATGGCCAGCGCGATCGCCGCCACATAGCCCCAGATCAGGTCCTGTGTGGTGAGCTTGTAGATGTAGACGGAGATGGTTTCGGTGGCGACGCCGGGGCCGCCGCCGGTCATGATGTAGAGCGTGTCGAAGATCTTGAAGTTCTCGATCACCCTGATCGCCAGCGCGATGATGATGATCGTCTTCATCTTCGGCAGCACGATGGTGACGAAGCGCTGCCACGGATTGGCGCCGAGCAGCGTCGCCGCCTTGATCTGATCCTCCGGCACGCCGACCAGGCCGGCAAGCAGGATGAGGAACATCAGCGGGGTCCACTGCCAGATGTCGGCGACCATGACTGCAAACAGCGCCAGCGTCGGATCCGACAGCCAGGCAATGGTGACGGGAGAGCCGTTGAGCGACGACAGGATATCGTTCACCGGCCCTCCCGACTGGAACAGCATGAAGAACATGTAGCCGGCCACCGCCGGCACAACCATCATCGGCATCAGCAGGATCGAGTAGAAGATGCGTTTGCCGGGAAAATCGTCGGCAAACAGCGTCGCCAGCGCCAGCCCGAGCAGGAACTCCGCGGGCACGCAGACGATCATGACGATAGCGGTGCGCTTCAGCGCGCTCCAGAAGCGCGCGTCGGCGGCAAGGTCGGTGTAGTTGGCGAAGCCGTTCCACAGCGACCAGGCGTTCCACCAGCCAAGGCCCGACAGCGGCGACCAGTCGGTGATGCTGATGTAGAGCTGCATCAAAAGCGGGAAGGCCGAGATGAACAGCACGAGGATCTGCGCCGGCAGGGTCAGCCGGAAGCCGAGCTTTGCCCCTTCGTCGCGCAGGACCGGTCTTGCCTGGACGGTTTTCATCGCGTCCTCTGAAATCGTAGCCATCACCGCGCTCATTGCTTGAGCGCCCCGAAAGTCAGCCCGCGCACCAGATGGCGCTGGATGGCGATGCCCATGATGACGGGCGGCACGGCGGCGATGAGGCCAAGGGCTGCCTTGGCGCCATAGAGCTGCCCGGTCATCGAGGACGACAGCGAAGCCATGTAGACCGGGATCGTCACCCATTCGCGCGTCGTCAAAAGCAGCGCGATCAGATAGTCCGACCAATTGAGGATGAAGACGAAGAGCGCGGCACTGGCCAGCGGCGCGCGCATCATCGGCAGCGTGATGCGGGTGAAGACGCGCAGCCGCGAACAACCTTCGACCAGTGCGGCCTCCTCGATCTCGCGCGGCATGTCGTCGAAGAAGGTCTTCATCAGCCAGAAGGCGAAAGGCAAGGTGACGATGCCGTAGATCAGCGACAGCCCCCACCAGCTGTCGGTGAAATTGAGGAAGGCCCACATGATCATCACCGGGATCATGACCGCCATCGGCGGAAACAGCCTGAGCTGGATCAGCGCCAGCGGCAGGTTCTGGCCCGAGCCGAAACGTGACAGGCCGTAGGCGGCGGCCGTACCCGCCGACATGGCGATCACCGTACCGAACACCGCCGACAAGAGCGACGACAGGATCGGCTTCAGCGCTGTGCGGTCGAGCGCGACGATCAGATTGTTGGTGGATTCGCCGAAGACGAAACGGAAATTGCTGAGCGTCGGGTTCTTCGGCCACCATGTCAGGTCGGCACCGGTCGCCGACCATTCGGCGATCGGCTTGAAGGCCATCGACACCATCCACAGGATCGGCACCAGCGTCACCGCCATGGCCGCGAGGATCGCGGCGTAGCGGAATATCTCGAAAGGGATGGAACGCTTCATCTGGCGGCTTTTCTGGTGGCGTTGCGGGCAGAGGGGAGAAGCAAGCTCCTCCCCTCCTTCGATGTGATCCTGGGAGAAGGATCAGGCGATTGGATCGAGAACTGTCGGCCAGGCCTCCTTGTTGGACTTGATGGCTTCGAGCAGCTTGTCCTCGCCGGTGCGCCGGGCGATCTTCTTCCACTCGACTTCGGTGTCGGCCATCGCCTGATCGGCGGTCTTGGCCTTGGTCAGTGCCGCCATGAGGTTCTCGTCCAGCGCATTGTGGAAGGCAGTCGCGCCGGGATAATTGATGGTCGGCACCGTCCGCGCCACCGTCTCGCGCACAATGTCCATGTGGTAGGCATGGTAGGTCTGGCGGACCAGCGGATCGGAGAAATCCGAAAGCCGGAACGGATCCAGATAACCGCCGGGATTGGCGCTCATCCAGGCGTAGATGCGGGCGGAGCCCAGCCATTGCAGCAGGAGATAGGCGACCTCCTGGTTCTTCGACTGTGACGAGACCATGCCGGTCAGCGAGAACCAGAGGACGGAACGGCTGATCAGCTTGCCGTCGATCTCGCGTCCGGGCGGCAGCATCGAACCGATCTTGCCGGTGACAGCTGAATCCTTGTTGCCGGCATTGTCGAGGAATTTCGGCAGGTTGGAGAAGGCGCAGGTCATCGCCGCACCACCCTTGGCGAAATTGCCATACTGCTCAGGCCAGCCCCACGAGATCGCATCCGGCGAATGATGCGACAACGATGCGATATATTCGTTGGTGGCGGCGATGCCTTGCTCCGAATTGATCAGCGGCTTGCCGTCATCGCCAAACAGGAACTGGTTGGGCGAAGCCATCGAGACATAGCGCTGGTACCAGTTGGTGTAGCCCCAGCCCTGGTTGCGCAGGTCGGTCGAGCCGAACAGGCCCTTGTCCGGGCGCTGGAAGAAGGCGGCGATGTCGCCGTGCTGCTTCCAGGTTTTCGGCGGCGCCAGATCGTAACCATACTTGTCCTTGAAGGCCTTCTTCTCGGCCTCGTCGCCGAACAGGTCGGTGCGGTAGACCCAGGTCTGGAAGTCGCCGTCCAGCGACACGCCATAGTTCGAGCCGCGATATTTGTTGAGCAGCGACACGCCCTTGGCGCCGTTGACATAGCCGGTCACCGGATCGTCACACTCAGGCTTGTACTGCGCGACAAAGTCGTCGAGCTTGGCGATGCCGCCGGTTTCGGCGAGGTCGCCGAGGCGGTTCCATTCGGTCGAGTAGATGTCGTAGGCCCCACCCTTGGTGGAGATGTCCTGCATCGTCTTGGTGAATTCCTGGCCGTTCGGCAGGCCGACGATTTCGATCGGAATGCCGGTTTCCTTTTCCCACAGATCCTTGATCGACGGCGCGCCGGCCGGGAACGGCTGCGTCAGTTGGCCGATCGAACCGTCCGACAGGCCAAGCACGATCTTGGCCGGTGCCTTGCCGGCACCCTTCAGCGCCTTGGCCGCCTCGATGGCGCGGCCTTCCGGCGTGTCGGCGCCATACTGGTAGTGCTCGGCTCCATCGAAGCCCGTCGGGCCGCCGATCATGCCTGGCGCCAGCGCGTCGGCCGCATAGGCGCGGCTCGGACGAATGAATTTCGGTGCAATACCAGCGGCGGCCATGATCACGGCCGCTTTTCCTCCGGACGCCAGCAAGCGGCGCCGCGACATGCGGATCAAGTCAGACATTGAACTCCTCCCTCAGGGTCACGTTTCCTCCACGACCCGATGAGGGATATTGACGGCAGCATGGTAAGGCTGTCAACATCATAAATACTCAAAACACATCACAACATTGCAAACAGGGCAGAGAAATGCGTCATACTGGGATCCATGCCTCGCTCCTGATGCCTCGATTTGATGGAAAACGCATCTTGCCAGTCCCATGCGGCCCTGCCGGACGATTTGATTTAGCCCGACGGCTTGCACATCGGCCAAGGGCGGATACATCATTTCCCATCAGAATCGCGAATGGCAGAGAAGCCAGCCGACCTGACGCATGCAGGAGATGAAAGACGGTGCGGTCCACCCTGACTGACATAGCCCGGGAAGCCGGTGTCTCGGCCGCCACGGTCGACCGAGTGCTCAACAACCGCCCCGGCGTGCGGGCGCGCACGCGCGAAATCGTGCTCGAAATGGCGCAGCGGCTCGGCTACATCGCCGAAAGCCCGAACGGGGCGCCGCCGCGGCATTTGCCTGGCGATGTCATCCGGCTCGACTTCGCGCTGCCGGCCGGCACCAATTCCTTCATCAAGATGCTGCACCGCCAGATCGAGGCGCAGGCGCAGTCACGGCCCGACCTCGATGTGCACATCGCCACCATCGAAGGTTTCAACCCGGACGGCCTCGCCCGCCTGCTGCAGGAATTGCGCGGACGGACGCAAGGCGTCGGCGTCATCGCGCTCGACCATCCGACGGTGCGCGAGGCGATCCGCTCGCTGTCAGCCAACGACATCAAGGTGGTGACCATCGCCTCCGACATCCTGCATGTGCCGAGGGTTGCCTATATCGGCATCGACAACCGCGCCGCCGGGCGGCTGGCCGGCTATCTGCTCAACCGCTTCATGGGATCGGGGCGTCCGGGCAAGGTGGCGCTGTTCGCCGGCTCGCTGTCCTATCGCGGCCATGAGGAACGCGAGATGGGGTTCCGCCATATCCTGACGGAGGAATCGCCCAATCTGCAGATCGTCGAGATGCGTGAAATGCTCGACGACCGCGAAAAGGCCTATTTGGAGGCGTCCGCCCTGCTGGAGCGGCATCCCGACCTTGCCGCGATCTACAATGTCGGCGCCGGCAACACCGGCATTGCCCGGGCGCTCAAGGAGCGCGGCCGCGCGCAGTCCATGGTCTTCCTCGGCCATGAGGTGACCGACGGCACCAAGGACCTTCTGCTCGATGGCACGCTCGACGCGGTCATCGACCAGAACCCTCGCGTCGAGGCCCGTGAGGCGCTCAACACCTTGACCCATGCGGTCAGGGGACTGCCCTATGAACTGCACCAGCCAAGGCTGCAGGTGATCTTCAAGGAGAATATCCCGGAGATCTGACCCAGCCGAGCGGGGCAGCGCTGCAAAGGCCCGCCCCATCAGATGCTTCCACTCAGTCTGGGAGACTCCCGATGCTGACAATCGCCCGGCCATCCGCTCCGAGGCCGACCGCGATACGGTCACCGGAAGCGATGCCACCGATATCGCACACCACCAGCGGCATGCGGATGTCGTAGAGGAATTCGGCGACGATGGCGCCCACCGCAATGATCGGGTCCGGCCGCTCCAAAAGAATGCCGGCCGGCGCCGTTCCCCTGCGGATCGCCTCAGCCAGGACCGAGGACGAGGACGACGAGCCGCGCCCGCTCGGCAGGACCAGGATCCTGCCGGCGACATTCTGGCCGAGACCGGGATGCGAATGATCCGTTATGTCGCCGGTCTCGGCGTCGACGCCGCCCCAGAAGCTGAGTGGCTGCGAAAACACCAGCGCCTGGCCCGAAGCCTCGCCGGCCAGTTGGAAAGTGCCTGACCGCTCGATGGCCCTCGTTTCCACTGGCTGCGTCATGAGGCGCTCCGCACGACATGCCCGACTGCTGCGGAGCGGATGCAATCCTTCATGTCGGCGAAGGCGACGGACACGCCGATATTGCCCGGCGCATAATGCGCCCATTTGCCGGAATTGGTCATCACCACGCCGTCGAGGCGCTCGAGGATCGAGGTGACATAGGTACAGGTGTCGGCGACCGGGATCAGTCCGAAGGCCTCCATGCCGGCCAGCGCGCCCTCCTCCTGCAATCGCGTCAGCGTTGCGCGGCCAGTGTTGACATAGATCGGGATGCGCCTGCCTGGCGCGACCTCGCGAAGCAACAGCAACAGGCGCATCCATTCCTCATGGGAGAAATGCGGCGTGCCGAGCGATACGGCCGAAAGCGGCGCGCCATCGGGCACACTCGAGAGCTTCGCCAGCGCGTGATCGATGTCGGCGCGGGTGATGCGGATCGTCTCTTCCGGCGCATGGCCCTGGAACGCCTCGTCGAGCGTTCTTGCTTCCGGCGTGATGCCGACCGCATGGAACAACGCCACCGCGCCGGTGGTTGCCGCGGCGGCGCCCAGCGCCTTCAGCTGGTCCTCGTCGCGCGGCTGCGGCAAGCCTGCAATGACCGAAATGCGGTCGCCGCTCGCTTGCCCGACGATCAGTCCGACGCCGACGAACAGGCTGTCGCTCGGTTCCGGCTCGGCAACGGCCAGTTCGAACAGGATCCGGCCGCGCCGGTTCTTGCTCAGATGCAGCCCCCAGGCCGGCGCGCGTCCGGTCATGGCGCAGCACAGGTCGATGAAATCACCGTAGCGGTTGGTGCGGGCGCCGATCACCGAATTGGCAAAGACGATGGCGTTGGATTCGCCCCAGGCGATCTGCTCGCCGAAGCGTGGCCGGAACCGCGTCTGATAGGGCGCGCAGGTGAACGTCGCCTGACAGCCAAGCTCCAGATGCGCCTTCATCAGCCGCCGCGCCGGCACCTCTTCCGCCGCCGGCATCTTCACCATGCCGGGATGGATGAGATCGAACGAGCCGACATTCAATGTCGTCGGCACCCGGACACGGCCGCCGCCCTCGACCAGCCGTTCGACGAAATCGAGCCCGGCCTTGCCGTGGTAGAGACAACCATCGATATGGGCGCCGGCAATATCGAGCAGGCTGCCCGCCCCGACCGCATTGGAAAATGCGACCAGGATCTTCATCGCGGCGGCTGCGGACGGGCCACGCTCGCCGTCGCGCATGGATCGGTCCTCGGCCGTCAATTCCAGCGTCATCGATGTGCTCCGGGCTCGTGCCCGGTTATGCTGTCCCTGATTACGGACAGTCTGGCAAGACCCAGCAAGTGTCAGTTTGCTGCTATCAGCACGGTGCTCTCCGGCGACCAGCGCAGCACCACGTCCTGCCCCTCCGCCAGCCGCTCGATGCCGGTGTTCTGCACGATGACCTTGAGCGTTTGGCCGGCACGCTCGACGAAGTAAGTGCTGTTGTTGCCGGCGAAGATGCGTTTCGACACTTGCCCCCGCAGCACATTCGCATCCGCGGCATCCGAAGCCCCGGCATCGGTGGCGATGCGGATCCGCTCGGGCCGCACGGCGCAGCTCGCCTTGGCACCGGCGGCAAGCTTGGCACCGGCGCCGGCAGCAATCGCCGTGCCGTCCGCCAGTCGGATGCCGTTGCCGGTCGTGTCGCCGCGAAAGATGTTGGCGTCGCCGAGGAAGGTGGCGGCGAATTCGCTCTTCGGCCGGTCGTAGATCTCCTCGGGCGGGCCTTCCTGCACCAGCCTGCCGTCGCGCAAGATGCCGATGCGGTCGCTCATCGTCAGCGCTTCTTCCTGGTCGTGGGTGACGAAGATGGTGGTGATGCCGATCTCGCGCTGGATGCGCTTCAGCTCGATCTGCATGTCGACGCGCAGCGCCTTGTCGAGCGCGCCGAGCGGCTCGTCGAGCAGCAGCACGCGCGGTTTGGTGACGATGGCCCGTGCCAGCGCCACGCGCTGGCGCTGGCCGCCTGACAATTGATGCGGTCGGCGGCCGCCGAGCTTGCCGAGTTGCACGAGGTCGAGCGCGCGCTGTACCTCGGCGGCAATCACCGTCTTGGCCTCGCCGCGCACCGACAGGCCAAAGGCGACATTGTCGGCAACGCTCATATTGGGAAACAGCGCGTAGTTCTGGAACACCATGCCGATGCGCCGCTTCTCGACCGGTACCCGCTCGACGCTCTCGCCGCCGATCGCAATGCGGCCACTGTCGGGAAAGTCGAACCCGGCGATCTGCCGCAGCAGCGTGGTCTTGCCGCTGCCCGACGGTCCAAGCAGCGCATAGAAGCCGCCGTCGGCGAAATCGATGGAGACGTCGTCCAGCGCCTTGTGCGCACCAAAGCTGCGCGACACATTCGATACCTGCACGCCAGCCATTACTTCTCTCCGCCGAATTTGAAGAACCGTGCCGTGAGCAGCATCAGCGCCATCGACACGACAATGATGATCGTCGAGACCGCATTGATCTCGGGCGTGAAACCTTTGCGGATCGCCGCGTAGATTTCGACCGGCAGCGTCGTCTGGCCCGGCGTCGCCAGGAAATAGGACACCACGAACTGGTCGAACGACACCGCGAAGGCGAACAGCCCGCCGGCAATGACGCCGGGCATGATCCACGGGAGCGTGACGCGCCGCGTCACTTGCCACTGGTTGGCGCCGAGCGAGCGCGCCGCCTCTTCCAGTTCCGGCGCGAAGGTCTGCAGCCGGGCCGAGACGACGACGATGACATAGGGCAGCGCCAGCGCGACATGGCCGAGCAGGATGGCATGCAGGCCGCGGCCGATGCCGACGCCGAAGAAGAAGATCAGCATCGCCGTGCCGGTGATCAGCCACGGAATGGCGATCGGCGGAAACAGCAGCGCCTGCAGGAATTTCTTGCCGCGAAATTCATAGCGATAAAGCGCCAGCGACGCCGCCGAGCCGAGCACCGTGCAGATGATGGTGGTGATGATGGCGATCTCGACACTGTTCCAGGTGGCGGCAATCAGCTGATCGTTCTGCCACAGCGATGCGTACCATTCAGTCGTCCATTCGAACGGCAGTTGGTAGAAGGGCGAGACGTTGAACGACATCAGCGCCATGATGATGATCGGCAGATAGAGGAAGGCGAGCAACAGCCAGATGTAGAGGCGGCCGACCCATTCCAGGATGCGGGTCGTCGCCATCACGCAGCCCTCTTCAGCACCGGCGAGGCCACCGCCAGGATAACCAGCACGACGGCCAGCAGGATGAAGGAGAGCGCCGCGCCCAGCGGCCAGTTGAACACCGCCACGAACTGGTCCTCGATCACCGTGCCGTAGAAGGTGCCAGTGCGGCCGCCGAGGATGCGCGGTTCCATGAACGAGCCGACAACCGGCACGAAGATGAGTGCGGCACCCGCCACCAGTCCGGGCATGGAGAGCGGGATGATCACCCGCTTCAACACCTGCAGCCGCGAGGCGCCAAGCGAGCGTCCGGCCTCGATCAGCGAGTCGTCGATCGCCTGCAGCGTGAGGTAGCAGGTCAGCACCATGTAGGGCACGTAGGAATGCACCAGCCCGATGATCACGGCTGGATAGGAATACATCAGGTCGATGTTGATCTTGAACGGCAGCACCGCGTTGAGCGCCGTGTCGAGGATGCCGCCTTCGCGCAGCACCATCGCCCAGGAGAAGATGCGCACCAGCCCGTTCGACCAGAACGGCAGGATGACCAGCAGGAAGATCGCCTCGCGGCTGCGGCCCTTCAGCACCTTGGCCAGCACATAGGCAGCCGGGTAGCCGATGACGATGCACCACAGCGTCACCTCGAGGCCGAGGCGCAGCGAGGCGAGCAGCAGCGTCAGATAGAGGCTTTGCGAGAAGAAGGCGGCATAGTTGCCGAGCGTGAACGCCCACGGCTTTCCCGACAGCGGCAGCTCGGTCATGAACGAGAAGAAGACCATCGCCGACAGCGGCAGGAAGATTGCCACCGTCAGCCAGAGATAGGCTGGTGCCAGCAGCGGCAATGCCGATCTCAGCCCGCTTCGCGACGCTGTCGCAGCTGCCATGATACGCTCCTCCCCAGGATTGAAAGGGCCAGCCGGCGCGAACCGCCGGCTGGCCCGGACGCGAGCTTTACTTCACGTCGACCTTGAGCTGCTGCCAGAGCGCCAGATAGGCTTCGCGCTGTGCGTCGGTGATCGGCGCCTGGAACTGGATGCGCTTGGCCACTTCGGGGTCGCCCATCACCTTGCGGTTGAAGGCATCCTCGGGCAGCGCTTCCACCGCCTTGGTGTTCGCCGATACCGGCGCGCCGACCTTGGTGACCCATTCGACATAGAATTTCGGGTCGATCATGTAGTTGATGAAGGCCTCGGCGCCGGCGACGTTCTTGGCGCCAACCGGAATGGAAAAGGCGTCGAGCCAGGCGACGGCGCCTTCCTGCGGAACAACCAGCGCGACCGGCAGCTTGAAGTGGGTCTTGGCGCGGTCGGCCGAGCCGCTCCAATAGGTGCCGATGTCGATCTGGTTGGATGCGACCATCTGGTTCCAGTCGTTCTCCGAGCTCCAGAACGTCTTGATCTGCGGCATCAGCGAGGTGAGCTTCGCCTTGACGGCGTCCATATCCTTGATGTCGTTGATGTTCTGGCCGGTGGCGATGGCGCCGAACTGCACCGCCTCGACGGCATCGTCACGAATGACGACACGTCCCTTGTGGGCGGCGTCCCACATCTCGGCGATGCTGGTTGGCGGCTTGTCGAAGGATTTCTCGTTGATGGCGAGCGCCGTCAGGCCCCACACCCACGGCACGCCATAGACCTTGCCGTCATGGACGAGCATTGGCGATCCCGCCTTGTCCTTGCTGATGTCGGCGTAGTTCGGCAACTTGGACGTATCGATCGGCTGGATCAGCTTTCCGTCCATCGCCTGGTCGTTGAAGGCGGCATTGATCATGACGACGTCGTAGAGGCCGGGATTGGTCCGGATCTTGGTCAGCATCTCCTGTTCGGAATTGAAGAAGTCGTTGATGACCTTGTTGCCGGTGGCCTTTTCGAAAGCCGCGACGGCCCACGGCTCGTCGGTGCCGTAGCCTTTCCAGTTGAGCACATGCACGTCGTCGGCCTTGGCGGCGAACGCGAGTGCGGAGGTGAAGACGGCGGTCGCCGTCAGCAGAGCAGTCAAGTCAGGCATGCGCATGGTTGGTTCCTCTCTGTGGGTTTGCCCGCTTTCCCGGGCTTGTCAGGCTTTCTGGCAGTTATGCATTGGCCTTCTGTGTCCGGCCTGCGCGCGACGGGTCGGCGGCATGGCTCAGGAATGTCTGGATTTCGTGATCGGCCGGCGCCGACGAGCCGCCATGGCGGGTGACCGAAATGGCCGCCGCCGCATTGGCGTAGCGCGCTGCCTCGAAGGGCGGGATGCCGCGCGCCATGGCGCTGACGAAGGCGCCGATATGACTGTCGCCGGCGCCATTGGTGTCGATGGCGTCAACCTTGAATCCGGCGATGGCCTGCGCTGTTCCGTCGGCCAGCCGCACATGGCAGCCCTTGGCGCCGGCGCGGATGACCACGCCCGCTGCCTTCGGGCAGTGAACGTCCAGCAGCCACGCGGCGACCGTTTCAACGTCGCCCGAACCGGCGATCTCGGCCGCTTCCGTCGTGTTGCAGCTCAGCCAGGTGGTGCGGGCGAGCACCCGCGACAGGATGGGGCGCGGAATGTCCGATATCACCGGCGTCGGATCGAAGACGAAGGGAATGCCTGCCGGCAGTGCCTCGATCCAGTCGGTGAGCGCGTCGCGGCTTGCCGGATAGCTCAGCGTGTAGCCGGAGGTGAACACCCAGTCCCCCGGCGCGACCACCACGGGCTCCATCATGTCGAGGCTGAGCACGCTCTCCGCACCTGGCCAGGACACGAAGGTGCGTTCGGCATCGGCGCTGATCATGGCGACGCAGTTGCCGCTGTCCATGACAGGTGATGACGGCGTCAGCGTCTCGATGCCTTCGCTGGCGAAGGCGGCACGCAAGAAATCGCCATTCGGTCCGCTGCCGAGCTGGCCGCCGAACACCACCTTCATGCCGGTGCGGGAGGCCGCGACCATCATGTTGAAGCCGCCGCCGGCGACCTGGGCGAAGCTCGATGCGGTCTTCTCAGCGCCAGGCGCCGGCAAGGCATCGATACGGTAGACATAGTCGACCACGGCGCTGCCGATATGGACGAGGCGCCCGCTCATGCCGCTGCGTCCTTGCCGGAGCCGGTTTTCGCCACCCTTGCCGCCACGAGATCGGCGGCAAGCGTGCGAACCTCTGACATGTCGATGCCGACGAGCCTGGCGATGTGCTGTTGCGGCAATCGGGAAAAGCCGGTGCAGGCGCCGGCCATGCCCGCCGCGACGGCGCCGATCGTGTCGGTGTCGCCTCCGAGATTGGCGCTGATGACCGCCGCTTGCCATGGATCGCCGCCGGCGACTTCCAGCACCGCGAAGGCGGCCGGAACCGATTCCTGGCTGGCGACGCCGGTGCCGACCAGCTCGGTGATCAGCCGGATCGCATCCTTCAGCGCCTTGCCACGCACGATATCCTGCGCCCACACGATGCGCGCGGCGATGTCGCCGCCTGTCACCCAATTGCCGAGCGTCGCCCCTCGCCTCGCCGCCGCAACGGCGCTGTCGGACGCGGCGCGCCAGCCGCCGCCGGCGACGCCGCAGCTGACGGCGGCAGCGACGGCGGCGGCCGAAGCGATGGCGATAGACGTGTTGTGCGTCGCTCGGCAGGTCTCCGCCACCTTGGCGACCAGCGCGTCGAGCGGCTCCAGCGGCATCATGATGCCGACAGGGGCAATACGCATGGCCGCACCATTGGTGTCGCCGCCGCGCCCGGCCTCTTCCGCTGGCACGCCATTGTTGATGGCGTCGATGGCGCGCTTGGTCGACGGCCCTAGCAGATCGTAGCTGCCGCGCGCCTTGACCTCGCGCTCCCAGTCGAGCAGCGCGTTGACCCAGCGCGCATGGTCGAAGCGGTCGCCGGACTCCACCAGGATGCGGCCAAGCAGCAGCGCCTGTTCGGTGTCGTCGGTGACGGTGCCGGCCAGAAGCCCTTTCGACACCGGGTGGTCGGCAACCGGGGCGACGAAATCGTCGACATGGCCATAGAGCTCGGCGATGCGGGCCGGCGACAAAAGCTGCGTCGGCATGCCCAGCGCATCGCCGATCGCCCCGCCGACAAGTGCGCCCATGGCGCGGTCGATCGCCTTGCTGGTTGCATCCGACATCGCTCAGAACCTCATATGCAGCGCGAAATGCGCCGGGTTGAGCAGGCTGGTGACATATTCGATAGGCCGGTCATCGGCGGCGCGGGTCAACCGGCGACCGCGCAGGAACGGCGTGCCTTGCGGACAGCCGAGGATGCCGGCATCCTCGGCATTGAGCATCTCGATCTCCACCCATTCCTCGCCATGGTCCGCAATGAGACCAGCGTCACGCAGCGTCTGGTGCAGCGAACCCTCGCGCAGGCCGCGCAGCGGCACGTCCTCCAGTTCCGGCGACAGCGGCAGCCGGCTGCGCTCGATGGAAATCGCATGGCCATCGCTGGCGTTGGTGCGCACCCGGTCGACGGCAATGAAAAACGGGCTTTCAATGCCGAGCCAGGCGGCCAGGTCGGCGTCCTCGATCACCTCCAGCCGCAGTGTCCGCGTCTCGGCATTGGCGCCCGCATCGGCGAGCGACCGCGACCAGCCGATCGCATCGTCGACTGGCTTGCCATCGAAGGTGACGAAGGAGCCGATGCCGACCTTGGTGGTGATCAACCCGCGGCTGGACAGTTCCTCGAGGCCCTTGCGGACCGTGTTGCGGCTGACGGAGAATCGCTGGACCAGCTCGTTCTCGCTTTGCAGGCGGTCGCCGAAACCGAGTACGCCGGAGCGGATTTCGTGCTCCAGGACGGTAGCGATCTGCTCGGGCTTGCCCGTGCCAGGAGACAGTTGAACCGCGCGCCGCTTCATATGCGTACCTGTCTAGTGAACCTGTATAGTCCTGTTCAATATATGGATGTCGATACCGTGTCAACGGCATGCCGAAGGCAAGCCCTGCCGGTGCTGAATGGTGCGGAAATTCCTGCGAGGCGTCGACCGGCGGGCAATCTGGACTTCGAAAAAACCGACCTGAACGCCGAAAAGACCGCAATCAATCAAGAGGATAGAGCCAGGTCTTGATGCAATTTTGGCCGGAAAGGCTATGGCATCGAGACTTCACGGGGTTCAACGAGGATGTCTGCCTCGATCGCGGCGCTGATGAACGCTGCCCGTGCCGCCGAGGCTTCTTTCTTGCCCTCAAGCACGGCCAGGCAGACCTTGCGGGCAGCCATGTGCCTTTGCCCTGTCGCAACCGGCCAGCGGTTCATCAGAATATCGGCGGCCTGAGCGACCCGCTCCACATTGAAGATCGAGTTTCGCGATCGGCCGAGCGCGATCCTGACCGGCTCATCGAAACGCTGGTCTCGCACCACGCCACCTCCCGAAATCGAACGTGCCGACCCAATTTCCTGTATTGTGATAGGTTCCGGAAGAAAGGTGCAAGATGTCCGATTCAAAAGGCCAGAAAAGTCCCAAACTGATCGTCGTGGTCGCGTTCGATCGCGGTGAGGATGGCGAATTGTTTCCAGCCTTTGGACCCGCCGACCAGCAGAGCGAGGACCGGGCCATCCGCACCGCCAGGGCTCTGGCGGCAAAACATGCCGGCGTCATCGCCTGGAGTCGCGAGGCGGACCCGGCGCTTGGCGAGTACGGCCCGCCGAACACACTGTTCGTCAGCGGCGACGTGCCTGACATGGAGTAGTCGACTGCTACAGATCCAGTTGACTCGGCGGCGTTCCACACAGGGTCGGTAAAATAAAACGTCATTTTAATATATATTCATCTCAAGGAACTGTTTTCTCTCGATCCCGTTAATCAGCAGGTCGTTTATTCTAATGACCTCACAGAGAGGAATCCCCAGATGAACTTCAAGATGCTCACGATGGGCGCGATGGCGCTTGCGATGATGACTGGCTCAGCTCTTGCTGGCAAAACGTCCGCGCTCGACGATCCGGCGAAGATGTCGCCCTTCTTCACCGATGCCGGCATGAAGACCATGAAGTCAGACGCGGAATTCAAGACCGCCTGGATGGCCATGAAGGAAGAAGACCGCGCAGGCATGATGAAGGAATGTGGCGACGAGGCCATTGCCAAGTCGCATGACAATTTCTGCAAGATGACCAAGCAGCTCGGCGGCGCGAACTGACACAACACGATTTGGGTGCATGCCTGGATAGAACAGCTGGATGAAGGCGGGCCAAATGCCCGCCTTTTTTCAGCGGAGATGCGAGACATCACATCACCGTGCCCGCGGATTCACTTCGCGACAGCGGCCGGGCAAATGTGTAGTGTTCCTGTTTGGAGTGGCAGAACGCCGCTCATTTGGCTTTGTGCCCATGTTTCAACCCATTGCGAATATCGAGGACGCACAGACGCTGGCGCAGGCGATCGTCAACACGATCACCGAGCCGTTTCTCGTCCTCGACGAGCAGTTTCGCGTACTGGCGGCCAGCCGCTCCTTCTACAAGACATTTGAAGTCGACCCCGCCCAGACCCAGGGCTCGCTGCTCTACGCGCTCGGCGACGGTCAGTGGGATATTCCAGCACTTCGCTTGCTGCTGGAGACGATCATTCCCGAGAAGACCGCCATGGACGGCTTCGAGGTCGAGCATGATTTCCCGCGCATCGGCCGCCGCACCATGCTGCTCAACGCCCGCAAGGTGCTTTACGACCACAGTCCGGCCATCACCATCCTTCTCGCCTTCAACGACATCACCGCCCGTCGGGTGATCGAGCGGGAAAAGGAAGAACTGCTCAGCCGCACCGAGGATCTGCTTCGGCAGAAGGACGTCCTGCTGCGCGAGATGGAGCATCGGGTCGCTAACAGCCTGCAGATCATCGCCAGCATCCTGTTGCTGAAGGCACGCTCGGTCACGTCGGAAGAGACGCGCCAGCATCTCAAGGACGCCCACCAGCGCGTTCTGTCCGTGGCAGAGGTGCAACGCCATCTCCACACCTCGGCCGGTATCGACGAGATCGATGTCGGCTCCTATCTTTCGAAACTGTGCGGAAGCCTTGCTTCGTCGATGATAGGCGAAGCCCGGCCGATCGACGTTACCGTTACAGCCGAAGGCGGCAGAATGGACTCGCAGCGCGCCGTCAGCCTCGGCCTGATCGTCACCGAACTCGTCCTCAACGCCATCAAGTATGCCTTCCCCAAGGAGAAGACCGACGCCCGCATCCAGGTGAGCTACGAGACCGCGGGCAGCGACTGGAAACTGACGGTTTCGGACAATGGCGTCGGCAAGATCGCCAACGACGTACCGGCTACCGGCCTTGGAACAGCCATCGTCGAGGCGCTGGTCAAACAGCTCGAGGCCAAGGTGGAAGCCATAAGTGACACCGACGGCACCAGCGTGTCGGTAACCCGGGCGACATTCACCTCGCGGGTGCCGCGAGCAGCGTAAAAACCGCTACCATGATGCCTGCCTGCCGGATATCGCCTCGATCCTGATCTGATAGAAGAGATGGCTGCCCGAAACCGCTGGCGCAGCGCCTGGCTTCAGGGCTCCCGGTTCCCACCAGTTCGGATGCTTTGCAAGAAGCGACCAGGCAAATTTGCGCTCGCTGTCGATCGTGGCAGTCATCCTTTCGGCTCCGGCAGCGCTATCATCCAGGTCCGGCCCTTTGGGCAATTCCTCGAAGAGGCCGTCCACGACGACGCTTCTCCAGCCGTGCGGGCCACCGACATCATCGACCTGCAGACAGACGTGGGGGTTGACCTGCATCCACTCGACCTTTCTGCCGGGAAGCGTGAAACTGCAAATGGAGTTGTCGCCGAAGGCAAAATGGATCGGCACCACATAGGGTCTGAGGTCGCGCACACAGGCCAGGCGGCCAAGGCGTTGCGTCTTCAGCAGGGCGACGCAATCCAGCCGCGTCATCTCCGTGACGTTCATCGCGATCCTTCTTTCTGTGTTGATGGCTTTTCAAAAGCGCGTCTAAACGACGACAAGCGTTTGGTGCTTGTGGACGGAACAAAAAGGCGGCCTTTGCAGGCCGCCGAGTGTGGAGGATGTGTGCTTTAGAGCGAGGACGGGGTTTTTTCGATATCGCTGTGATCGGTCGGTGTTCGTTGCTGCTCCTGGATAAGTTCCTGGAGTTGGACGCCGTAGTGAGACCAGATGCTATCGGCGAGATCGTTGAGGAGCTCGAAGACAGCGAGCGCCTGTTCGGGTGTCCATTCGGGATTGATGAGGAAGTGGATACCACGACTGAGGCCGGACGGTTGAGGATCTGGTTTCATGCTGCGGGCACCTTTTCGCCGGAGGAGCGGCTGGTGCGTTTTTCGCGCTGTGCCTTTGATCGCTCGGCCGCTTCCTTGAAGCGGTAGGAATCGCCTTCGATGGAGATCACCTCGGATCGGTGCATGAGGCGGTCGACGAGGCTGACGACGCAGGCGGCATTGGGAAAGACCTCCGACCAATCAGCGAAGGGTCTGTTGGTGGTGATGATGGTTGAGCGTTTTTCGTAGCGCCGGCTGATGAGTTCGAACAGCAGGTCCGCATGACGGTTCGAGTAGGACAGATACCCGACCTCGTCGATCGCAAGAACGTCGGCGGCGGCGTAGTGGTGAAGGCGTCGGCGCAAGGCTGCGTCGCTGTCGAGGGCGGCGAGTTCGCCGAGCATCTCGCTGGCGGTTCGGAAGACGACGGTGTGACCGCAGATGAGCGCCTGGTGAGCGACATTGCGAGCAAGTGTCGATTTCCCGACGCCGTTGGGGCCGATAAAGACGATGTTGGCGGCATCGTTCATGAAGGACAGGGTCATCAGATCCTCGACGGCGGCGCGGTCGATGCGGCGAGGCCAGTGCCAGTCATAATCGGACAGTTGCTTGAAGTGGCCGAGCCTGGCGGCACGCGTGCGTCGCCGCATCGAACGGTCGGAGCGCTCCTCTTCTTCCCATTGAAGGACGGCGGCCAGCCAGTCCGCGTCAGCGATTTCGTCCCAATGGGTGATCAGGCCATTGAGGCGCAACGCCTTGGCCCGGTTGAGCAGGATGTCGGGATTATTCATCATCTTTGCCTCCAAGGGTCAGTTGGTCGTAGCTGTCGAGGCGATGCGGCCGTACCGTCGTATCCTTGCGCCGCACGTGTTCGGGCAGGCTCGTTTCGACCGGCGGCGGAGCACCGCGGGCGACCCGGCGGCGTTCCAGTACGTCGCGAACCGACCTCGAATGGGAGGCGCCGGCATGCAAAGCTTCCTCGACGGCGGCCTGCAGTTCCTGCGCGCCGTACAGGTCAAGCAGTTTCAGCAACGCGTTTGTGATCGCACCGATATTGGAGCCACGCTCGGCGGCCCGGATCATCAGGGTCTGGCAGGCCGGCACGGCGCGGGTCAGGCTGTTGAGGCCGCGATGCTGGCGCGCCTCGCGCTTGATTGCGACGAGTGCCTTGAGGTGCTGAGGGTCCTCGATCTGCTGGTCGCGATCATAGCTGCGACGGTGACTGGCGATCATCTTTGCGCCGTCGAAGACGCGGACCAGGCCGAGATCGGCGCGCACGCTGAGCGTGCGCCGGACATGAGCATGCGGTACCGAGTAATCGTTGAGGTCGAAGCGCACATAGGGCGTTTTGCCAACCTTGGCGGCGACCTGCTCCTCGACGGGGTATGGGTTGGCGGGCAGCGGCAGAAGCAGTGGCTGCTCTTGCGCAAACGCCTGGCGGACCGTCATCGTCCGGTCCTCGGGGCATGGCCGGTCGGCTGCCTGGTTGCGGCACCACTGTTCGGCCTGGGCGTTCAGATCGTCGAGATCGGTGAACTTGCGGGCGATGAAGAATGCTTCCCTTATATGCCGTATGGCGCGCTCGACGCGGCCTTTTTCGTTGCCCCGGGCAACCGCGACAGGACGTGGCTCGAACCGATAGAAGCCGGCGAAGGCAAGCAGCGTCGGATGGAAGCGGATCGCATCGCCCTGGCGCTCGAGCACCGCACTCTTGAGATTGTCGTAGAGCAGGACCCTGGGCAGCCCGCACCATGTGTTGAACGCGCCGACGTGACCGCGCAGGAAGTTTTCCATGCGCGCGTCGAGGAAGAAGCGCAGGTAGATGTCGCGTGAGTAAGAAAGCACCATCACGAACGCCATGAGCGGCCGGCGGGCGTTGCCGATCTCGATGTGACCGAAGTGGGCCCAGTCGACCTGTCCCTGCTCGCCCGGCAATGTGCGCAGCCGCAGGAACGCCTCGGCCGGCTTGCGGGGACGGTGCAGGGCGACCAGGTGCCGAAAGTGCGTCGGCAAGCCCCGGTAGCCGCGCTCGCGCACCATCGCATAAAGGCGGCTGGCGGTCAGCGAGGGGAACTTTTCCAGCGTCTGCTCAATGAATGGAAGATACGGGTCAATGATTGAGGCTCTCTGCAGCGGCTTGTGCCGGGGCAATCCCGCCTGGGCCAGAACGCGATGCACCGTCGTGTGATGGACATGCAATTGCCTGGCGATGGTGCCGCAGCGCCACTTCTCGGCGTGATACAGGCGCAGGATCTGCGCTTCCAGTTCGGGGCTGATGGTCATGATACGGGCTCTCCGTCTGCGTAGTCAGCTTCACGGGCATAACGAGGCCCCCGGCGACGCACGAAGCCGGTGCGAACGAACGGCGACAGTCGACAGTCGCAGCGCCGACAGCACGGCGTGGGCATGACCGATGTCGTCGCCCGCCCGGCGACGTCAGCAAAAGCAGCGACGACATCGTTCGAGGGACTGACCAGTAGTGAACCGGCAGGAGATGCAGGTGGAGAATGATGCGTCACTTTATTGTGCCGAGCCCGATATCGTCGGGCCCGGACCGCATGAGCCAGGCGTCCCCGGCGGCTGCGCTGATAACGTCGCCCCGCCTCGCGCACACTCTCGCGGCGGGCAGCACGGGCGCAGTCCTGGCCGCAGTAGCGCTGTCCCCGGTCGCAGCTGCGGCAGATCGTTACCTGCGAACGGCAGCGGCCGCACAGAAAGAAGCGGCCCATGAGCATCCGCGACGATCCTTTCGGAGCGCCGCGGGGAGTTCGGGGAAAAGGTCGACGGAATGCGCTGACAATGCGATAATGCAGTCGCGCACCGTCAGTGGAGCGTGACACCGAGCCCGGACTTGCCAGTTGAGATCGGTGTTACGCCGGATTGTTTCTGCGGCGCTGATTACCCGCAGATCTACCACAAGGCACGCGCATGGCGGGGTACGTCGAAAGCCGCCTCAGGGCGGCTGGAGACGTGCCCCGCGTCTATCCCTTCAACCTCCCATGATCAGCACCGCGCCGCAAAGGCGGCCGCCCGCTACAGCGCTAGTTGAAGAGCGCGCGGGCGGCCGCCTTTGCTCTTCCAGCGCTTCAGATCTTGTCGTCGTTTATCAGCGGGTTTCGACCGTCTTCGACATTTCTGTTCAGGCAGCGCGATCGATGCGGCGGATGACCTTGATGGCCTCTGCCTCCGCTACACCAATCAACGCATCGATTCCTTGGATGGTCTCGATATGGCCGCGAGACGCCACCATCCGGCGCAGGACGTGAAGATCATCGCGAATTTCGCAGAGTGTCGTCCGGAGCGTCACGGGCATTGGGCAGCCTTCCGCAACTCAACGGTATCGACACAGACCGGTTCCCTCGACCACAACGCAAAAGCCCGCCACGGCGAAACCGGAGCGGGCCTTGGAGGAGGACAAGGGGTGGGACCCTCTCCTCTTGTTTCCACGGGGGGTGTGGACCGCGGCCATCTTACAAAAGTTTCGAAACAAGCCGCATCACAAGCCGGCTTGCAAACATCACAATCCGGTGCAGGCCGGCATCGGCGCGGTCACGGGATTGCGATTGCGCGGCGACGATCGAGCGGCGCGGCTAAATGCGCCCGAGCACGACAAGCACGATGATGATGAGCAGCACGAGCCCCAGGCCGCCGCCGCCATAGTAGCCGGTTCCGTAGAACGGACCACCGCCGAAGCCGCTGAAGCCTCCAAGTAGCGCAATGACAAGAAGAATGATGAGTATGGTTCCAAGGCTCATGGTTTTCCCGCTCCTGTAGACGCTGACGCGCCGATTTGAACATCGTCGCACGCGATGTTTCGATGAATTGAACGTTCGAGCGGCCTTACCGTTCCGCGAGATTGTCGCGCGGCGCAGGCATGAAGAAGATTCGCCGGGAAATGAAAAAGGCCCGCCACCTTGGGGGCGGCGGGCGCTTGGCGTTTTCCAGCCTTAGCCGGCGACTTGTTGTCAGACGATCCTGTAGAACAGCCTGTATTGGACGCGCTGCATATAGTCCCGGTATTCCGGCGTGGCGGCAAGCAGCGCCTCTTCGCGCAGGATGCGATGTACCTGGAAGAACGTGATGACGGCGTAGACGGCGAGATTGTAGAAGGAAAAGGCCGACAGCAGATACAGGACATGGCCGATCAGATAACCGGCATAGATCGGGTGTCGTACAAGGCGGTAGGCACCGCCGGTCATCACGCCGCGATTGCCCGGCAAAATGGCGAACGAACGCCCCAGCGATATCTTTCCCCAGATCACGAAACCCAACGCCAGGGCTTGCAGCGGCGCCGCGACATAGACCGGGATGATGGTCACGCCTGGCTCCAGGGTGATGAAGCCGACACCGAAGCTGGCGATGATGGATACAACCACCGTGAGCGGGTTCCAGTCGCGAACCTGCGGCCGCCGCGACAGAAGCAGCCAGGTGAAGGTAAGAATCTCGGAAGTCGCCACCAGCGCCACATTGAGACGGGTCGGGTCGAGGATAAGGTGATATAGGCCGCGATAGACAAACAGCCCCGCGAAAGCCAGCGCGCAGGCGCGAAAGAAGCCTTCCCGCAAGTCGACCAGGATTTCGCGCTTTCGGGCTGCGGACAAAATCCCATCGTCGTTGACGTGCGAAAGGGCTTCACTTTTTGATATGAGCAACGCAAGCATCCCAATGATCCCTCAGGGCGACCATTGCATGCAACCATTGCCGGGCAGTTAACCGGCAAGGTCGAAACGCCGCTAAATCGCCGCTGCGTCGAGCATGCGATCGGTTGGGGCAGGACTACAATTTATGCTTGCATTTTGGAACAAATAAGGAACAATACGAGGATTACCGCCAAGGCGGACCAGGGTTTTCGGGGGAGGACCAGCGATATGGCGAGCTGGAAGGGTGCGGGGCTGGCTGCCGCCGCGATTGGATTGAGTGCGCTGATGAAGGTTTCGCCCAGCTGGCCGCTGTCGGCTGGGCTTGCCGTCTTTCTCGCTCTCAACGCACCGGCTCTCGCGGCAGAGAAGGACTATGCCGGCTGCGTCGGCAAGGACATCGAGCCGGACAAGCGCATCGCGGCCTGCACACCGATCGCGGAGGACAAGGGGGAATTCTACCACAACCGCATGATCGCCTATTTCAACCGCGGCATCGCGTGGGATGACAAGCGCGACTATGACCGCGCAATCGCCGACTACGACCAAGCCGTCAGCCTCGACCCTAACGAGCCCTCGGCCTACTACAACAGAGGCACAGCGTGGTTCAACAAGGGTGATAGCGACCGCGCCATCATCGACTTCGATCAGGCAATCAACATCAATCCGCAATATACCAAAAGCTATCTCAATCGCGGAACGGCATGGTTCAAGAAGGGTGACGATAAACGCGCCATCGCCGATTTCGACAAGGCGATCAGCCTCGATCCGGACAATGCCGACGCTTATGTCGGCCGCAGCCGCGCCAGGACGCTCAAGGGAGACAGCGCCGGAGCAGCAGCGGATTGCCGGCGCGCCATAGCCCTCGATCCAACGCGGTCAGGAAGCTGCGGCGATCGAGTTTCCAGCGACGAGAGCAAACCGGAACCGTTGCCCGACACACAACAGCCGAAGCCGCGAGCCGTCGTTCCGAATATTACGGCCACGCAAGACACGCTGGCCGCGAAGGCGCTGGAGGCGACCGACCCGCGCACCTTGGAAGCGATCCTTGGCGGCGATGCCTTCTTGGACATGGGCAAGTACGACCAGGCGATCGGCGCCTACAACCAGGCGATCTCGTTCGATCCGAACAACCGGTTCGCCTATTTCGGCCGCGGTAGGGCCTGGGCTGCCAAACGCGCCTACGAGCAGGCGATCGCCGACTACGACAAGGTCATCGAACTCGCCCCCGATTTTGCCGCGGCTCATTTTCGCCGGGGCCTCGCCAAGGTCACGTCAGGTGATGCCGAGGGCGCCCTTGCTGATTGCGGCCGGGCTGCGACACTCGATCCAAAGGCGCGCGACGCCTACTTCTGTAAGGGCATGGCATGGCACGCAAAGGGCGATCCAGGAAGTGCCGTCACCGCCTATTCGGTGGCGATCGAAATCGATCCGAAGGACGACGCCAGCTATTATGGACGCGGCATGGCGCGTGCCGACAGGAAAGACTACGATCGCGCCATTGCTGACTTCGACCGGGCGATCAAGCTAGATCCGGACAATACGGACTACCTCGTCAGCCGAAAGGCCGCGGTGGCGGCGAAAGGACAGGGCGACACGGCGGCCGCCGCAGCCGGCGCTGACCCCTTCGCCCCGCAGAACGCCGACAACAATGCCCAATCCGACGGCGACTTGTCCGCGGCCAGGATTGCGGAGCTCATTCAGGCGACCGATCCGCGTGTTCTGGTCGCGGTGCAGAACGGCGACAGCTTGTCGAACGCAGGCCAGTATGACCAGGCAATCGGCGCGTATGGCAAGGCGATCGCGCTCGACCCCGACAGCCCCCTCGCCTATTTTGGCCGCGGCAATGCCTGGTCCGCCAAGGGGGCCTATGATCGGGCGATCACCGACTATGACCGGGTGATCAAGCTCCTCCCGAATATGGTCTCTGCCTATATTCGCCGGGGTATGGCCAAGGCAACGTCCGAGGATGCCGAAGGTGCTCTTGCCGATTGCGGCAGGGCCGCCACGCTCGATCCGAAGGTGCTGGATGCATATTTCTGCATGGGCATGGCATGGCACGTGAAGGGCGATACCCAGCGAGCGATCACAGCCTATTCGGCGGCGATCGAGATCGATGCCAAGGATGCCCCCAGCTACTACGGGCGTGGCATAGAACGGGCCGACAGCAAGGATTATAACGGCGCTATTGCTGACTTCGACCAGGCGATAAGGCTCAATCCGGACAATCCGGACTATACGGTCGCCCGCAAGGCGGCGATGGCTGCTTTGAAGAAAGGCGGTGTCGCGCCTGGTGCCGTCGGCTCGGATCCGAAGAACCTCAAGGCCTTCATGGATCGCGGCTATACCTTCTATGGAAAGCGGAAATACGATCGCGCCATTGCCGAGTACAGCCGCGCGATCGCGCTCGATCCAAGGAAGGCCGCCGCCTATGTCGGGCGAGGAATGTCGCGCGCCGGGAAGGGTGATTATGATGGAGCCATCGACGACTATGGCAAAGTGATCGAGCTCTATCCGGCCTATTTCGACGCTTACCTCGGCCGCGCCATTGCCTGGAGCAAGAAGGACCAATTGGATCGCGCCATCGCCGACTACAATCGCGCGGCCGAAATCGAGCCCGGCTACGCGCCTGCCTATTTCGGGCGCGGCAGCGCCTGGTTCGCCAAGGGCGATTACGATCAAGCCATTGCCGACTACGACCAGGCGCTCAAGCTCGACCCAAAGCTGGCCATCGCCCGCAAAGGCCGCAAGCTGGCGGTGACGGCGAAGGCGAACGCCTCAAAAATATCAGACGAAGCCGCTGGCCAGGCTAGCGAGGAGGCGATCAAGCCAAGTAGCGCTTCGCCAGCCGCGCAGGCATTCAGCAAGGGCTGGACACTGCTCGATAGGGACGACTATGACGGCGCCATAGCGCTTTACGACAAGGCGATTGCGCTCTTTCCGGCATTCCACGACGCCTATCTGGCCCGAGCGATGGCCTGGGGATCCAAGGGCGAATACGCTCATGCCGTCGCCGATTACAGCCAGGCAATCACGCTCAATCCAAATTTTGCCGATACCTATTACGACCGTGGTCAGAACCGTAGTTTCCAAAGAGATTACGACGGGGCGCTTGCTGACTACGGAAAAGCCATCAGTCTCAATACCAAGGACGCAAGGGTCTATGCCGATCGGGGCCTCATATTGATGGGCAGGCATGAGGACGTTGCAGCATTACGTGATTTCGAAAAGGCGCTCACCCTCGATCGCAAGAATCCCTTTGCCTATTTGGGCCGAGGCGTGATTCGGATCAGCAAGGCGGATTATGACGGAGCGATCGCCGATTTGAGCCGGACGATAAAGCTCAAACCGGATTTCGCCGCCGCCTACGAAGTGCGAAGCAGGGCGTGGGACGCCAAGGGCAACCACAAGCGCGCCGAGGCCGACCGCAAGAAAGCGATGAGCCTCGGGGCGAAATAGAGACAAGGCTCGGGAGGGTTGCCAGATGACGCTTGGAAAGGCTTGGGCATGGCGGCGGTCGCCGCTTTGTCCTTTGTTGCGGTAAAGGTATTGCCCTGGGCGCTCGGCTTTGCCGGCAGTAAATATCTCTACCAGACAGTGGCGGGCTCGCCCGATCCGAAGACGCTGACCACGGCTCAGGTAAGCGAACAGATTGAGAGCCAAGGAAGCCAAATCCTCAAGGCAATCAAACAAGAGTTCCCGGACGACTATGACGTCGTCGTGGAAAAGATCGCGGCCGTGGCCAGACTTGGAAACGTGGAGCAAGTGCGAAAGGCGAGCAGGATGGCGGTCGCCGGCCTCCAGGCAAAGACACGCATCGCTGCTGTCCTCGGCTCCGGACAGCAACGCCGCTGAGGCGTTGCGTGCACAATTGGCCATGCTCAACCATGTCATGGCGCGGGGAACGGCTGCCATCTGCAACAACTACCTTCGCGGGGGGCCGGGCGCGCTCAGCACACCCGACCAGGATTTCCTGAGTGACATGGACAAGATCGGCGCCACCCTGTTCCACGCCTTCGGCGCAGCGAAGAATGGCAGTCTGCCGGCTGCTTCCGCTAGCGATGAAGACTGGTCGCTGCTGGCCGACGCTTTCATCAACGCTGGCGGCACTCCGGCCGAGATGAATGTATTGCCAATGTCAGCCCGGAATTCGAAGGTCTCTGCCCGGCAGTCGCGAAACTATATATATCCGCTCTGTCGCTGCAGGGTGAGCCCGGGCGACACATCAAAACCGCTCTGCTCTATGAGATCGCCCGGAATTAGCCGAGATCTGCTGATCTGCGTGTCTGACGGGGAGCTGTCACGCCACACGTGCCCCTTCGACTGGCCAGCCATTTTCGCCGAAGTTTCGAAGGCAGATTGGCCCCCTACTCCAGACATGCATTGCTGAAATACCCCGCGAAATTCGGACGTTGCGTTAGAACCTTGCCGTCGGCATCGCGCAAGATGCCGGACGCGAAGAGGTAGTTGCCGATCGCGTCCATCCGGGCCGGATCCATGGTGCCGATGGCGCCGCTTTGGCTGCGCAGGTAATGGCCGTCGATCAGTGCCTTCAGCGAGGCCTCGATCAGTGCCGGATTGGTCAGCGCGTCCTTGTTGGCGGCGATCAGAAGTGCGGCTGCCGCATCGGGATGGTCGACGGCGAACTGGTAGCCGCGCCGCGTCGCCTGGACGAAGGCGGCCGCAGGTTTGGGGTTTGCCTGGAGATAGGCTTCGCTCGAAGAGATCAGCGTCGTGTGCTCGTCAGGCACGCCATGGTCGGCATAGATGAAGCTGCGCTGCTTGACGCCTTTCAACTCGGCTTCGACACCTTCCCAGGTCGAGACCTCCAGCGTGAAATCGACCGAACCGTTGGCCAGCGCCTCATAGGCCGAAGTGCCGAGCGTCACCGTCTCGAATTTGCCCTTGCCGCCATCGTGGCGGATGATGGTGCCGATCAGCGCGTTTTCCCAGGCACTGCCGAAGCCGCCATAGGTCAGGCCGTCAAGGTCTCTCGGGCTTTTGATCTCGCTGCGCGCCGCATTGAACACCAGCCGGCCGGTTTCGGATTGCACCACGGCATAGACACCCTTCAGGTCAGCGCCGGCGGTTTTCTGGGTGAAGAGGCTGATGGTGCCGTTGATGCCGAAATCGGCGACGCGGTTGGCGACAAGCGTGCCGGCCCCAGTATCGCTGTAGGGCAGGATATCGACCTCGAGTCCGGCTTCGGAATAGAAGCCTTTGTCGCGGGCGACGAACAGCCCGATGTGGTTGGTGTTGACCGTCCAGTCGAGTGCGACGGTGACCTTTTGTGCCGCCGATTGCGCTTGAGCCCGCCCCGTTCCGGCAATGAGCGGAACACCCGTGGCAAGGGTCAGCAACAAGGCTTGCCGGCGCGTCAAGTCAGTCATGATCGTATCCTTTGGATGGGTGGGGGTTGGGCCCGGGGTTGAGGATGATGTCGAGAATCTCGGTTTCAAGCGTGCTTGCCTGCAGCGCGGCCACTCCGGTCGGATCGCGCGGCCGCGGCAGCGGCACCTTGATTTCGCGGACGATGCGGGCCGGGCGCGCCGACAACACATAGATGCGGTCGGACAGGAACACGGCTTCGCGCACATCGTGGGTGATCAGGAGCGCCGTCCAGCGGTGGTGCCGCCACATCTGTTCCAGCCAGCGTTGCATGGCGGTGCGGGTCAATGCGTCGAGCGCGCCGAACGGTTCGTCGAGCAACAGCATGTCGCGCTCCTGCACCACGGTGCGCAAAAGCGCCGCGCGCTGGCGCATGCCGCCCGACAACTGCGCCGGAAAATGCCGCTCGAAGCCGGCAAGCCCGAATTCGGCAAACAGCGGCGCGACGCGCGCCCGCGCCGCCTTGCGCCTGATGCCTTGCACTTCGAGCCCGAGTGTCGTGTTGTCGAGGATGCGTCGCCACGGCATCAGCGCGTCACGCTGCGGCATGAAGGCGAAATGCCTGCCGTGGTCGTCGAGCGGTGCGCCATCGAAGAACATCTCGCCCTCGCCGTGCTGCCCGCCGGTCAGAAGCTGGAACAGCGTCGACTTGCCGGCGCCCGACGGACCGAGGATGGAGACGAATTCACCGGCGCCGACGCTTAGCGAAATGTCGGTGAGCACGTCGAGCCCGCCGAACGCCTTGCGCACATGCCGCAGTTCGAGCCTGCTCATTGCCGCGGCCCCGTGCCTGCAGCCCGTTCCCAGGGCATGACAAGGCGCTGCAGCAGCACCGTCAACCCGAACAGGACAAGTGTCAGCGCGGCGCTGACACCGACGGCGGCCAGCACCAGATCGGGGCGGAAATTGTTCTTGGCGTTGAGCATGTAGATGCCCAGCCCCTTCGCCGCACCGGCATATTCGGCGAAGATGGCGCCGACCACGGCATATGTGATGGAGATCCTCAGGCCAGCGAAGAAATAGGGCAGCGCCGAGGGCAGCCGCGCCAGCACGAAGACGCGCCAGCGCCCTGCCCCCATGGCGCGCAGCATCTGGCCGATCTCGGTCTCCGTCGCCTCGTAGCCCTCGACCAGTGCCACCAGCATCGGAAAGAAGGTGACCAGCGCCACCAGCATGATCTTGGGCGTCAGCCCGAAGCCGAACCACAGCACCACCAGCGGTGCGATCGCCACCAGCGGCAAGGTCTGGCTGACGATGAAGACGGGAAACAGCGCACGCCGCAGCGGCCGGAAGAAATCGACCAGCATCGACAGCGCAAAAGCAGCGCCGAGCGAAAAGGCAAAGCCGATCAGCGTGGCGCGGATGGTGGGAATGGCATTGTCGACCAGCGCCTCGCGATTGAGCATCGCCTGCTCGAAGACGCGCGACGGCGTCGGCAGCGTCGTCGGCTTGATGCCGGAACAGGTGGCGTAAAGCTGCCACGCCAGCAGCAGCAGCCCGACCGAGATCACGGCTGGTGCTGCCTTGACAAGAAGGCTCGCGATCGGACGCGAAGCGACTGATGGTGAGGCCACGGACATAACCTTTGACGGGGTCGCGCGAAAGCGCGGCTGGCTCAGACGGCCGACGGGCTGTTGGCCGAGACCGTGACGTCGAGGGTTACGTGGCCGGCGCCGGGCCCGAAGCGGCAAAAGGCCTCGTCGAGCGCCGAAAAGATCGCGCCGGCATCGCCGCGCAATTTCGTGCAGAAATGCTTCGAGCGCTCATAGACGCCGGACTGCTTGAGAAAATCGATGCAGCCGTAGATCTCGTCCATGTGGTCGTCGGTGCCCATCACATAGAGCGAGAACTGCGCTGCCGCCGGCTGGCCGGTGGCGGCCGCGCCGCGCACTGCCGCGATTGCCGCGTCCTTGCGCGGGCCGAGTGGCCCGGCAGGTCCGCCAAGCGCATCGGAGCTGCAGATCGGATCATCCGGCTCGCCGGGGCAACCGCGCGAGATGGCAGCCGACAGCACGCAATGTTTGCCGCTGCGTGCCGCCGCCACGAACAGGTCCCGCATCGCCGGAAACAGCACTTCGGGCGGCCCGACCAGCAAGGTCGAGATGTCGTCGGTCTCGATCCGGAGCCGATCGCGGTAGGGATCGAGCGCGCCCAGCGCGCCAAGGATGACGCCGACGAAATCGTCGGCCATGGGATATAGGGAAATCTGTGCGCCTGAAAACATCGCCCGCCTCGCTCCGCTGGTATTACCCAGATCAGCTTCTAGGGTCTGTGGGCTTGCCGCCCCCGTCTCAGCCCCGACCGTACGGAGCACCCCTGTGGATGCGCGGGTTAAAGCACCATTCGAGCTGAAGCGAAAGCCGTTTTTTCGGCGCGCTGCGCCAAAAGCATTGCGCCAGGCCCGGGCCTGAGCGGAAACCGTCGATGCTGGCGGAGCGGAGTTCTGTCGGGAACCTTCGCTGCCGCGACCGAAACCCGGGCCGCTGGAACGACAAACGCTCAACCATCTGGCAGCGTCTGGCGACCATGGCGCAGGAAATCGACGAAGGCGCGCACGGCCGGCGGCGTATGACGCTGCTTCTGATAGCAGAGGAACCAGCCGGGAAAGGTCGCGCACCATTCATCCAGCAGCGACACCAGCTTGCCGGCATCGATCAGCGGGCGCACGAGATCTTCCGCCCAGAAGGCGATGCCGACACCCTGCACGGCGGCGGCAATCCCCATGTCGCGGCTGGAGACGACAAGCGGGCCGTTGACCGCGACCGAGAACCATTGGCCGTCCCTGGCGAATTCCCAGGGATAGAGGCCAGCACTGCCCGGCCGGCGCCAATTGATGCAGCGGTGCTGGAGCAGATCGGTCGGTTCCGACGGCGATCCGCAACGGGCGATGTAATCCGGCGAGGCCACGGCGAGCTGGCGCTGCATGCCGCCAAGCGCCACGGCGACCATGTCGGCTTCGAGAAATTCCCCTAGCCTGGCGCTGACGTCATAGCCGGCCTCGACAATATCGATGGCCGCATCGTCGATCGTCACATCGAGCACGATGTCCGGCCATGCCTGGTGAAAACGGCCGAGCACCGGCTCCAGATAGGTGGCGGCGGCAACGCTTGGCATATGGACGCGCAAGATGCCGGCCGGCGTGTCGCGCAAGGCGGTCGCATCGCCGACCGCCGCCTCCATCTCGGCCATGGCCGGCGCGAAGCGCGCATGCAGGCGCGCGCCGGCTTCGGTCAGCGAGAGGCTGCGGGTCGTGCGGTTGAGCAGGCGCAGGCCAAGCCGCGCTTCGAGCTGACGGATCGTCTGGCTGAGCGTCGACGCCGAAATCCGGAGATCTTCAGCCGCATGGGCGAAGCTGCCATGCGCGACGACAGCGGCAAAGGCCTTCAGCTCCGCATAGTCACTGCCCCGCATTATGCCGGATTCCTCAATGAGTGTGATAGTATTCTATCGCATTTTCCATAGAGCGTCTGCCGCCTAGCTTGAGGGACATGTCTCGGACGCCGAACACGATAGGCCCGGCACCGAACCCCTTTGAATTTCCCTCTGAGCAGGAGCAACGAGCATGCTGAAACTTAACGGAAAAATCGCCCTGGTGACTGGTGCCTCCTCCGGCATTGGCGCGGCATCCGCACTGACGCTCGCGGAACAAGGCGCGGTCGTTGCCATCGCGGCGCGGCGCCGGCAGCGGCTCGACGATCTGGCCACACGCATCCGCGACAACGGCGGCGAAGCCTTGGCCATCGAGGCCGACATCACCGACGAAGCGCAGGCAACCACCATGGTCCGGCGCGTGCTGGAAGACTATGGCCGGCTGGACATGCTGTTCAATGTTGCCGGTATCGGCGTCGCCGCCCCTTTCCAGAACACCACCACCGGCGAATGCCGGGAAATGGTCGATATCAACATTCTGGGTCTGCTCTACACGATCAACGCGGCGCTGCCGGCGATGAAACGGCAGAAAACAGGCCACATCGTCATCGTCTCGTCGGGCACCGGCCGCTACATCCATCCATCGGTGGTCTATTCCGGCACCAAGCATGCGGCCAGCGCCATGGCGGAATCGCTGCGCCGCGAAATCGGCAAGGACGGCATACGCGTCACCGTGATCGAACCCGGCGCGGTCAGGACCGAGTTCACCGCCAACATGCGCGACGATGTGCGGCTGGCGGTCGAGCAAAGGTTGGGCGACATGGAGCAGCTGGAGAGCGAGGACATCGCCGCCGCCATGCTCTACGCAGTCTTGCAGCCGCCAAGGGTCAACGTCAACATCCTGACGCTCTATCCGACGCAGCAGGCTTGAAAACTCCCGCAGCCCGTTCCCTGCCCCGATGGATTACCTCCGTGGCAGATGAAGGTGGCGCCAGTCCGACAGTTATAAAGTTTTCGCATTTTTCTTATAACTCGCTTGAAATTCGGAGCAAAGCGCACGATGCCGCTCGACCACCTCGTCGAACGGCATGTCCGGCGGAACCGGGAACTGTGAACTTACGAAACCGCCTTCTCGCGAACCGGCAGCTTCCAGCCCGGCCGGACGAAGTGGCAGGTGTAGCCGTTGGGGTATTTCTCCAGGTAGTCCTGATGTTCAGGCTCGGCTTCCCAGAAGGGACCGGCCGGTGCGACATCGGTGACGACCTTGCCCGGCCACAGACCGGAGGCGTCGACATCGGCGATTGTGTCTTCGGCAACGCGCTTCTGCTCGTCGCTGGTGTAGTAGATCGCCGAGCGATAGCTCATCCCGACATCGTTGCCCTGGCGGTTGCGGGTCGTCGGATCATGGATCTGGAAAAAGCGCTCCAGCAGCGTACGATAGCTGATGATGGCCGGATCGAAATTGATCTCGATGGCCTCGGCGTGGGTGTCATGGTTGCGGTAGGTGGCGTTGGGCACGTCGCCGCCACTGTAGCCGACACGGGTGGAGATGACACCGGGATAGCGCCGTATCAAATCCTGCATGCCCCAGAAACAGCCGCCGGCAAGCACTGCGCGTTCGGTCGAAGTCGCCATATCACGTCTCCTCAAAAGCAATTCCAGGAAAAGTGTAGCGGTTTTTCCGTCTGGAATTGCGCAAAAGCAAGTTTGGATCTCCCCATAAATGGGCATTGTCTCTTGCTTCGTCCAGCGGACCGGCCGACCTGCTTCAGTTGCTCGTTTGGGCGAGGCTGTCGATCGCACTCGGCAACTGCGGCGCGCCGGGCAAAACGGCGGCAAAACTGATCGCCACCGGTGGCGCCTTGAGCGACCAGTCGAAAAGAACGGTCTTGACCGGGATGTTGCCCACCCATGCCAGCAGCTGAGCTGGCACGTCGCGCCCAGGCCAGATCAGGAGTATGCCGTGGTCGCGCAGCCGCTCCTTGGTGATCCAGGGGGAGTACTGCATGTTCAGGTCGGTGAAGATCGACGGCTTGTCATAGGCATTGAGGCCCGCCAGCGGCGCAAGAAGGCCATGGCCGCCAACGATGTCGAGCCGATCGGGCGTCGCCGCGTGCCAGACGGCCTCGGCCTCGTCCGAGATCTTCTGCGCCGGCCAGCAGACGGCGTCCATGCGCCCGCGCAGATTGCATTTCGTCCAACGGATGCCCGCATAGGCACCGGAGATGCCGACAATGAAGATGAGTGCGCAGATCGCCAGCTTTCGCATCTCGACGTCGCCGAGACGGTGGCCCAGCAGAGCCAGCGCCACAACGCCGGCAAGATTGTACATCGGCGCGCCCCAGGCCTCGCCTACGCCGGAGAACAGGGACGCCACCATGACGAGCACCGCCGGGCCAAGCCCCATCCACAGGAGATAGACCAGCGTACCGCGCCCGACGGGCTCTTGCGGCGGGGGCAAGCGCCGCAGCAGACCTGATATCGCCAGCACCAGGACAAAGCCGCAGAGCCCGGCCATCTGGACGCCGATGTAATAAAAGCGGGAGCGATGGGCCAGCACCCACTGATCGCGCCAGGCGGCATACGTCAGCGGCAGGAAATCGATGCGGTAGAGCTCGACGGCCAGCGGCGCTGCGACAGCGACGAAAACCGCGAGCCCAAGCCATGGCCAAGGCGTGGCGAGCCGGCTGCGTGCCCGCGCGTCGGACAACAGCCAGATCGCGCCGAACAGCAACAGCAGGCCGGTCGAGAACTTGGCGTAGAGCCCGACGCCCGACACCAGTCCGAGTGCCAGCCACCAGCCCGGCCCGCCGCCACGGCCCGCACGCCACAGCAGCCAGCAGATGGCTGCCCAGAAGGGCATCTGCGCGTAGTCATGATTGAACTGCGGGGTCGGCCAACCGAAGAAATAGAGCGACGGCATCAAGAGCACGGCGGCCAGCGCGCGCCTCTGCCCAAGCAGGTCACGGGCCAGCAGATAGACCAGGACGAAAGTCGCCGAGATCATCAGCTGGGCCACGAGATACTGCGGCCAGCGGAACGATCCGGTCAGAAGATGGCTGGTCTCGAGCAGCCATGCGGGAAGTTGTGGGTGCTTGTAGGTCAACAGCACCCATTCGCGTCCCCACATGAAGCCTTCGACGACATCGTTGGGCGGCGAGACGTTGATAAGTGCGGGCATCGCCGTCCAGCAGATTGTCTGCATCAGGCACAAAATCGCCAGCAAATACCAGGGGCGACCGATCAGACTGGACAAAACCGATGCGGAATCGACACCGGCGGCAGGCAATCCCGCCGGCCCCCATTTGTCCATGGATCGATCTATCCCCACCATGCGGCGCTTAAATCACATAGTCCGGTTTAACGAACAGCCCCAAACATCGAAGCTTACGAAAAAGTATAGCTGTGTGCCATTGCAGCACCAAGATCGAGCAGGAACATCGCGCTCCTCTCTCCAGGCAGGACAGCGCTGCACGTCTGGCCCTGTGCGAAAAATCCGGGTTCCAATGCGCCACCATCATGCCGTCATCCACTACCGTGCGCTCGATTTCTGGATGGCGCGTGCGGCCGTCCTCGTCATCATCTGCCTGCAGCTTCTGGTCATCAACAACCTCTCATTCGGGCCGCGCTGGCTGGCGCCGGGGCTGGAAGCCGCCCTGCTGCTGCCCTTGTCGGTGGCCACGGCCTGGACCCAGGCCGCCACCCGAAAGGCGGTCGAGGATCACGAGTGGCATGCGATCGGCCAGTTTCGCGTCATGATCCGCAGAACCGCCCTGACCATGACCGCCATCATCAGTGTCATGAATTGCGGCTCGCTGGTCCTGCTGGTGCGAGCCTTGCTGGAGGGCCACGCCGGCAATAGCGGTACGACGCTGCTGATCGACGCGCTCAACATCTGGGTGACCAACGTCATCGTCTTTGCCCTGTGGTTCTGGAGCACCGACAGGGGCGGGCCGCCGACCTGCGGCCTCGTCAAGCTTGCTCAGGCCGATTTCCTGTTCGCGCAGATGACGCTGAACGACCGTGAGCTTCGCAACTGGCTGCCCGGCTTCGTCGACTACTTCTTCCTCGCCTTCACCAATGCGACGGCCTTCTCTCCGACCGACACGCTGCCACTCAGTCAACGCGCCAAGCTGCTGATGATGGCGGAAGCCATGATCTCGCTGCTGACAATCGCGCTGGTCGCGGCACGCGCCGTCAACATCCTGGCTTGATCGGGCCGGAAACGCAAAAAAGCCCGCCACCTTGCGGCAGCGGGCTGGCTCTGCAGTGTCAACCCATCACAGGGTCCAAGAGGGGTTGGTTGCGGCGGATATCGCCGGGCAAGCGCACCATCGTACCAGTTGCCCGCGGACACACCACGAACTGCCGGCTGCCCGGCAGTCAGTACCGGGGCCTCTTGTCGGAGACCACGACCAGCCTCCCCCCGACATTTTGGCACCGTTTGCACACCAGCTTCGACGCCAGCCGCCTTTCGCTGATGAAATCGTAGTGGGTGCCGTAGATTTCGATCAGGCTATCGAGATCCAGCGAACGCAAATGACCGCAGCGTGCATTGCCGCAATAGGCGCTAAGGCCCATGCCTTGTTCGCGAAGCTCGCCAAGCTTTGTCGGCAGCGCGACCGGGAAAACGATAGCTTCGGGCATCGCCGGGTTCGCCACCGCTACGAGAATGGGTTTTCGAAACTCGGCGCGGTCAATGTTGCCGATCGCGTGGACTGCCTTGTCTTCCGCGACGCCTATGAGGGAATCGATCTCTCCCATGGCTTCGATATGCCCGCGGACAAATAGAGCCCTTCGCAGCACATGCAACGCATCTCTCGTTTCGCAAAGTGTCGTCCGCAGGGTGAGAGGCATTTGGCGCTCACTTCCTCATGTAGCTGTCGGGAAGACAATCGGCTTCGACCGCCGCGGCAATGAAGGCTCGGTGGACGTCCCTTGTGCTGCAACATCCCACCCTTTCCCCAACCAGGGCAGCAAGTGCTGCTAAAAACAGTGGGCCATCGGAAGGCCAGTCGTTTGCCAAAGCGTCGGCCATCTGGGGAAGTGTACTGAGAATCGAGATGGTGCCGTCACGTCTCTCGATGGGAATTCCGGAAAACATATTAGGTCGACTGACTGTCACCACATAGCTCCCGCTGGGGCGGGAGAATGTCATGCGCTCTCAAGCACCAGCGCCCGCGCAATAGCTGATGACAATTTTATTGAAGCACTTAAAGAAATTTCCGTCTATTAACTATGACATATCACGAAAATAATATGCAACTTTTGGATGATATTCACAATTTACTTAGCGGTGGAACTGTACGCTTCCGACAGTTCCTTAGACGCGGGTTTTCACACGAAACCGACAAACAACAAGCATAGGCAGCGGCAATTCTGGGTGCCGCCGGGGATCAACCCGACGCAAGGTCAACGAGCGGCGGAGGAATGGTTGCTGCTGGCGTTTCACTCCTCCGGCGCAGGCTTGAATCTGCGCACGACAAACTCGAACAGGATATCCGAAATCCACATGGCGCAGACGCCGATCAGGAAGGCAGCGGCAAGCGTGGTGGTGTCGTCGGCCGGATCCGGCATCGGCAGGCCGGTGATCCTGGCGTAGGACACCACCGGCAGCGTCAGGTAGGCTGCGGCTAGCGCGCCGCAGATCGGCGAGGCCACCATTTCGCGCAGCTTGTAGCGATGCCGCGACAACGCCCGCAGAACACCGCCGGCAAGGCCGGCCGCGACGACTGGTACCTTGATGCCGAGCAGGTCGAAAAGATCGTGCATCACGGCCTCCATCCACAAAGCCTCTGGCCCTTTTCGTTGTGCGCCAGGATCGCCGCCACCGACGCATCGGAAAGGCTTTCCACCTCTGCCTTTGTCGGCCTGATCGGATGCTCGACCGCGCAGAACGACCCGCCGGCGGCGGTGCAGCCAGTCAGCATCAGCGAAAGCGCTATGGTCTTGACCATTTGGCCAGCCTCCCCCTGTTTTCGTCAGGCGCCCGGCCCGTGACAGCGTCGTCGATCTTCCGGGCTTCGCTGAGCGCGGCGGCGTCGGCGGCATCCTGCCTGGCCTTCTGGCCGGCCTTGCCCTTGGCATAGGCCGTCCACAGACCGGCGAGCGTGGCACCCGCTGCAAGCAGATACGGCCAGAACTGGCCAAGCAGGGCGAGCGATCCCATCTCATTTCTCCTCGGCCGGCGGCGGCGCGACCATGCCGCGCGGACCGTCACGCACCGCGTTGATAATGATCTTGGCAAGGGCGATGGCGCCGCTGATCTGCAGCGCGGTGCGATCGGTGACGCCGAACATCGTCCAGTCGAAGCCGGCCAGGGCGCCGCCGCAGATGATCGCGATCAGCGTGTTGAGGAGATTGTGCAGTGCGTTGGTGTTGACCCATTTCATCAGAAGGGGCTCCCGAAAAGATCGCTGACGTGATGCCGGAAGGCCGCGAGCGCTGCAGCGATGAGGACGAGGATGCCGGCCGCGGCGGCAGTCTTGCCGGCCGGCGGCACGGGCCGGCCCGCAGGCACCCCGCCAGCGGTCGTTTCGACACCGGACGGTTGCAGAGCCGGCACAGGCGCCGGCGCGGCCGCCGGCGCCGCTGGTTGCGCCGACATCAGCAAGGCTTGAACCCGCACCGATTTGACACGATCGGACCAGCCGCGCCCGAATGTTGCCCATGTCGGCAGCCGCTTGAGAAACGCCAGCCGCGCATCGCAAAGCGCATCGATGGTGACGCCGGCCGGCTTTGCCCTGGCCGCGGCAAGGGTCGCCGGCCCGATCCGGCCATCCTGGGCAACGCCCAGGGCCGCCTGCAGGGTTTTCGCCGCCCGGCCAGGCCCACTGTTCACGGCGAAGTCGAACACCGCATGGTCGACACCATCGGGCAACTCGGCGCCGAGCACCGCGTCCCAGTAGAAACGGCGGTAGACGGCGGCGACCTGCGCGTCGCTGATCTGCTTGAGGTCCGCCTTGGTGGCACCGGCTTTGACGTAGCGGCGGAAGTTGGCGAGCGTCACGCCCTTCATGGTGGCGCCACCGGGATCGGCAGGGTTGTCGCTCCAGCCACCTTCGGATTTCAGGACGAGCGCAAGCGCCCGCGCGAAGTTGCGGTCCATGGCAGTTCCTTCCCACCCTCGCGGGCAAGTTGTTGAGTTTCGGATTCTTGGCTATGTAGTCGGCCTGTGACGGGGGATTTGACTTGCAGAACAACAATGAGCGAATATTTGCGCTCGATGGGCTGCGCGGCATCGCCGCGCTGTCAGTGTTCGTTCAGCATTTCGCGGCCGATGCGCCGTGGCATCCCCACACATTTGCCTGGGCCGGTCTGGTCGGCGTGCAATTGTTCTTCGTGCTGTCCGGCTTTCTGATGGGCCGGAACTACTCGACCGCCCCGATTTCCGGCGCGGCCGTGCTCGACTTCTGGGTCAAGCGTGTCGCCCGCGTGGTGCCGCTGTTCTACATCTGCATCACTGCGGCCTATGCCTGGCTCTGGCTGACCGGTCAGATCCGCCCCTTCTACGCGGTCGAGTGGAAGATGTGGTGGCAGCATTACCTCTTCTGGAACGGTCAATCGGTGTTCTGGACTATCCCCCCGGAGATGCAGTTCTATCTGGTTTTCCCGCTGATCTGGCTGCTTTGCCAGCGCCTCGGCACTGCCGCCAATTTCCTGTTGATCCTGGCCGTCGCCATTTGCCAGATGGCCGCGATCGGCACGCCTCTTTTCATGGCGTACGCTTCGCTGTTCGTCGCCGGCGTCGTCGCCGGACGCATCACCCTTGCGCCCGAGAAATCATATGATGTTCCGTTCGTGGTGCTGATCGTTTTCTACGTCATCTCATGGCCGGGCATGATCGATGTTCTTGGCCTGCCAAAATCCCTGTACAGCGGCCTTTCGCAAGGACCGCTGTACCTGATTTATCTGCCCGCCCTGGTGCTGGTTGCAACGGCCTCACCGCTGGCGTGGCGCCTGTTGGGGCGAGGCGTGCTGCGGCGGTACGGCGACATGTCCTATTCCGTCTATCTGCTCCACGGGCCGATCTATTTCGGGCTCAAAATGTGGACGCCGATCGCGCTTCTGCCGGCAGCCATCTGGTTCTTGCTGACACTGGCGGTCGTTACCGTCGTCAGCCACTATTCATTCCGCTACGTCGAGACGCCGTTGCGCAGACGGATATCGCGCCTGGCGCCCAAGCCACCAGCGAATGCACCCCTCCAACCGGCTGCCAATGGTGGTGACGGTGTTCGATCCGGCCGGCCAGCACCGGAGGAAGCCTTGGTGACGCCGGCCCTCACGTAGCGGCGGAAGCTGGCGAGCGTGGTGCCACCGGGATCGGCCGGATCGTCCGACCACCCGCCTTCCCTCGTCTCGCCCACCACGGAGTTTTACGGGGTTGCGACACCAACCAAATTGCTGACGCCGGAATTGGATACGTTCGTCTTCACGTGGTTGTAGGAGTTGGACGCAACCGTCCAATGACGGGAGCCGGCCTGAAGACCGACACCGAAACCAAGGTTGTAGAATCCATTGCCGGCGATCGCTCCGACGTTGCTGGCACCGTTGGCATTCACCTGAATTCCATCGCCGCCCGTCGTCTTGGTGTTTTCGAAAATATTGCCGAAAATGGTGAACCAGTTTGCGGAAGCGTTGTTGATGTAAATACCATTCCAGGGAGACGCAGGAACCGTAAAAACATTGTTCATGATTTGGCAGCCGACCAAATCACCCTTGATCAGTATCTGGTTGTTGGTGGTGTTGAACTGGCTATCCGACACCGCAAGTTGTGCGGCGCCAATTGAGCCGACAGGGACATTGATGCCCGTTAGACCATTGGTGAAGTTCGCCTGCGAAATTGTAACGCCTTGCGCGCCCTTGCCGTAAAGAAAGCCGATTTTGTCGTTGATGAAATTCGCATGGGTTACGTTCAACACGATGGCAACGCAGGTCTTCGGATTGCTTGATTGATACGTCAAACCGGTAGTGTGGTTGCCCCTGTTGCCGAAGAAATCAACGTCGGTTGCACTGACGTCCGACAGACCGTTGATAAGCAGATCATTCGTCCAATAGGAGGACGGCAGATAGTTTCCCTGTCCGCGAAACGACAGGTCGTTGAAATGCGACGCATATTTTGAACCGCTGCAATCCGAGCTGTTGACCGCGAGCGCCGTATTCGTGTTGAAGCTGCCGGTTTCGAAATCCAGCCCGTCGACTTCAACCGTCATTTCATTGCCGGTGGTCAGGATCATGCCGGCGACGTTCGCATTCCACAAAAGATGCGTGACGCTTTTCCCCATGCCGAAAATTCGGATATGCGCCGTACCGGACGGGGTGGCGGAGGCGGTGTCGCTGAAGACGTAGGTGCCGACTCCAAACTTGATGCAGATATCCTTGGTGCGGAATGACGACACTGCGGCATTCCAGGCCGCTAGAGTGTCGGTCGAGCCGTTGCCGACGCCACCGAACGCTTCGATCGCAACGCAACCGGAAGCGAAATGCTGCCCGTTGGCGTTCATCACATCGTCGCCAGCGGTGTTGGTGAAGCCAGGAATCGTGCGTACCGTTGCGGCGCTCGCAAGATCGGCAGGATTGTTTGCCTTGAGTGCGGCGAGCGGATAATCGGCGGCAACCAAAGCCCGCATGGTGGCCGCGCCTGGGCTGCCGTCAGGAGCTGCAAAAACAGTGTTGGCGGCAGCCGAATTTGCGCCGGCACCGCCGACGGTCGCGATACCGCCGATAACTGGCGAGGCAGGTCCGACAACGGACTGCGCAAGGGCCACGGACGCATGGCAAATGAATGCCAGCGCGGTCAGGAAGCGTCGCAACACGATATACTCCTGTTCAAGGGAATGGCTGGAAGGCCGTTGCCGTTGCGCGCATCCGGATATCATGATCATGGCGCCAACACGGGCGAACACATCAACAATCGGTGACATCCAAACGTACGTCTCAGGCGACGGCCATGTGATGAAGAGCGGTGATCGCAACGATGCCGATTGGATTTTCAACGCGCTGCGAGGCGAATTAGGCGGTCGGATCAAGTTCAAACAGCGGAATGTGATATCAAGCCGCCATGAAACAGATACTTGCCGCCCTGCGAGCTTTAGCCCTCTGGTTTAGCGAAAAAGACGGAGCATGGCACGTTGGCAAAGATCTATGGAGCGGCTACTTCGCACGCCGCTGGTCAAACGGCGCATGGGAGTATCGGACGCCGACTGACGATGAACGCGACGATCAAGAACTAGGCCGGGTGTGGTAACGCTCTCGACGCTGGCGCTGCGCTCGGCTGTTTTGGCTCAACTCCCGCCAGCCTAGACACCCATTTCGACTTGTAGATCGGACGTTCGATCAGACGGTAGCTGGCCACACCCAAGGCAATCGCTACCGGAATTGATACGAGCCTCAAAGGCAGGCCGCCAGCGATCCCCAACTTCACCCACACAGCAGCCATCACGGCGAACAACATCTGGTGCCATAGATACAGGGAATAAGAGGCGTCCCCTAATCTGACCAACACCGGTGGAAACGTCCACCTCTGCCGGATTTCCAAGGCAACAAGCCCATACGCGATGAAGGCGCTGGGCAGGCCAATGCACAGGGTGCGCCACATGGATGGAGCAGCATAGCCACCATTCTGGCTCAAAACATACGCACCGAAGAGAAGCCAGCACACCCCGGAGACCACTGATGAAAGTGCATACCCAGAGATCTTCCGCTCAGCCATCAACGCAACCACGATCCCGAAAAAGAACTCCAAAACGACCGGGATAAAGAAGTAGATCGCCGGGACAACGTAGTACGAATGCCAGTTAACTCCGGCAGCCCATATAGCGAAAACAATCGCGAACCACGTACCCAGCACGATCAGGACGCAGCGCGGGGAAAGCAAGATCGCCAGCGCGCAAACGCTGTAGAAAAGCATCTCGTACTGCAGTGTCCACGCTGCCAGGATTCGATTGTTCGGCTGGGCGATGAGCAGGAACAGTTTCCACGCTGGCCTCTGCGCCAAATCCGCCGGAGCAAGCGAAACCGTGGTTGTCAAAAGCACGATCGAGGCCACGGCAAACGCCACCCAGTAGACCGGATAGATCCGGAACACCCGCTTCACCGCAAACTCACGGAACGCGCGCCATCGCCCGATGACCTTGGCTTTCTTGCCGATCCTGTCAGCGGACAAGAACACCACGAAACCAGAGATCACAAAGAACAGATCGACACCGCCAGGCCCCACCGCATTGATGGCTGGCTGCACCCACGGCGAGTAATAAAAATGGGCGCAAAGCACCATCAAAGCCGCGACGGCGCGGAGGCCTTGGATGTTTTGGTAGAGCATCGCGGCTGGATAGCAGCGAATGCATGAGGCAGCAATGCCCTAAGAAGCGTCGATCTCCACGGTGCACTGGTGAGTTGCCGCCGCGCCAGTCGCGGAGTTCACAACCCGCACCGACAGGCTGTCGCCCTTCGCCACTGCCACCGAATTAACCACATCGGAGGACAGGAGGACTGCCGCCGTGGTCGTGCTTGTGAGGATCGTGGCCACTCCGTTGATGAACAGCGTGTAGGTATACGTCTGCGAGGCACCGGCACCGCGCTTGCAAGTGTGCGAAGGTTCCGCGCGACACCGGCATACGGAACCGTAATCGCCGACACAAGCGCAGAAGCCCCCGCGTAAGAGCCGAGATAGGCGGTCGCCGCAGCCGCCACCGTGCCGCCAACCGAGGTTAGCGCCAGCAGGGTTTTGACGCCGCTTGTGCGCTTTGGTGTCGAAAGGCCATAAGCCGCCCTTGCGCACGCGTGTGCGATCTTGGTGCGGGCGCTGCGGGTTTCGTGGATATTATCCAGAACGTTGGTGTCAACGCGGTTCTGATCAGCGTTCCAGTTCAAATACCGCGCAATGGTCGGGCCAAGTATCTTGCCTGCATCCACAAGCGCCACCGGTTTCCCCGTGTCCCGATATGTGGCAACGACGCGGCGGATAACCTCTCGATAGATCGGCACGGATGAGCCGCTACCGGAGTTCTGACCAAGGCCGCCGTAGAGCGCCGACTCCGTTCTGGTGTAGAACGCTGGGGTGAGCAGCACCGTTACCTTTGCTCCGGAGCTAAGGGCCTGGTCGAGCATGAGCGCAAGGTTGGTGGCGAATGTGGCCGTGGACGTGCCTGCCTGCGTATCATTGGTGCCCAGCCCGATGAACACATCCGTGTAGCCAGTCATGGTTTCAGCAAGGATAAGGGTGAGCTGATCAGATAGCACCGCCCCGGCCAGCGCAATGTTTTTGCTGCTCTCCCATTGAGTGCCCATGGAACCCTGCATGACGCGCGCGATGTCACGCGGCCAGCCGATCATGATGTCGTCCATCTTGCTGTCGCCGACGAACAAGGCGCGGATCGGGCGCGGCGCCAGACGAGCTGGGTTCTTGGTCTTGGTGATGTTCTGGAAGTTGCTCACCTCCGCTGCCGCTGCTGGCCTGTATACACCCGGCCCGACGTACGTCACCGGCTTTGCAAGCTCGCCGTCCGCGATCACCACGCCGTTAAGGCCGATCTGATATTTGGTCGGCGTAAGCATATCGACCGTAATGCTCGCTTTTGTGAACGTATAGCCTGGGTCGGCATTTGCGGCCGGTCCGTCCCCAAAGTGGAAGACGGATACTTCCGTGAAGGTGCTGGCAGCCGTCAGCTTCTTGTGCGTCATGTTGCCAGCGACAGCCGCATAGATCGCGTGATAGCCACCGTCGTAGGCAATGACAACGTAGCCGGTGTCCGTGGCATTGCAGCCGCACACCCACGAATACTGACAGCCAGGCTCGGGAACGATGCCTGCGAAGATCAGCGTGGTAAGGTCGGCGGTGGCCCAATTGAAGTTGATGAGGTTGGTGGCCTTGGAAATGCCGGTCGAGGTGGCCGAGGTGGTGTTGCCGTTCGGCCAGGCGAATTTCAACATCGTGGCGGTGTTCATGTCCACCACGGTCGGTTCATCATAGGCAACGTCGCCGTCGGTGAGAAAGTCGAACTTATCGACCGGCTCGGCATGATGTTGGAAGGTGGTGAGAAGGGCCGTGCTGTTGAACAGCAGTTCGCCTGTCCCGACTACGGTCACAGCGGGATCCTCGCCAACTTTCTGGGCTTGCGTCCTGTCATTGTAGACGTTCGGACCTTTGAAGGTAGGATTGCTGGACGCATCGATCTTGAGGCCGGTGAAATCGCCAGTCGTGGCGAAGTAGAAAACGCCCAGCGCCTTCTTGAGCATGACGAGTGTTTCGACGCTGCCCAACGTCGCCTTGGCCAACGCCCATGCGTCGTCGTTGTTCGTCACCCCATCGTCAATGAAATCGAATTCCGTCGAGTAGCGCTCCGTCCCGGTATGCCCCAGCGATGCCAGGGAAAATGTGATGTCGTTGGTCCCAATGACTGGCTCGAAGGCATCGAAGGCGTAGACGAAGCTTTCCGAAGTGGCACCCTGTTGCACACGTACAGTGGTCCCTTCTGCATGGTGCGAGAGGTGCGCGCATCGGAGGCGCGGTACCATTGGCCCTCGCTGGCCGTGTAGATACCGTTTTGCGTCGCATCGGCCTGGTTCTTCACCAGCACGCGATCGCCGACTTCCGTCAGCACGCCGTCGATGGTCTTCAGACCTGACAGCGTGATGTTGGCCGTGGTCGCCAGGCGCACGGGTTCTCGCTCGCCGGTCAACAGGCGAACGGCGGCAGTTGCAGGTCGGGCCATAAGGCTTGCTCCATGAAAAAAGCCCCGCGAAAGCGAGGCTTGGAAAATTTGGGTATGGAAGGGGCGACGGCGTGGGGCGGCTCGCAAGCTTGCACCAGCCCGGCGCTTCTTCAGTAATCAGGCGCTCGTGTCGGTGGGAATTGCGGCGACAGTGCACCCTTGCCGTGTTCGTCCGGCTGTCATTGTGTGTAAGTTAACCGGGAAGGCGAGGCAGGCGATGAAACGAAAATAGTGCACTGTCACCGTAATTCCCGCACATCACTTTCGAAGCAGTGGCAGGATCTTTTCATCAAGGAATTTGAGACGGCTATCCAGCATTTCGGCGTTGGCAGGACTTGCCGGGACATCGACGGGAATTAACTTCGCCACCGACTTTCCCTGGCGCGCGGCCTCAACCCAGTCTTCAAGGGCACCGATGTAACCATCAAGAGCCGCGAAGGGGGTCCTGGCGTCATCGGCTGGGATATATGTCGGCGGCACGTCGCCGACGATGACCCAAGTCCATTCGGGCACGTCCGGCCTCCCAGGCTCTATCTCGAAGAGGAAGATGTAAATTATACCTTCGGCGCCATATCCGAGATACTCGCCTTTGATGGACAACACCCAATCGTAGAATTCGAGATATTGTCGTGCCTCGATCCTCGCAGAATCAAGGTCGTCTTCACCGGTGCTGATATTGGCCGGAGGCAGACGCGTGACGCTTGTCAGGTCCGGAATTATGTCGTTCATGTCTTCTCCGAAAGCTCAACTGCTGCCCGATCTAGGCCCTGCCTCTAGCTAAGATTGATTCGAACCCAGCTCTAACCGCCAGGTGTCAGTGGCAAATGCCGTTCCCTGCCAATCGTAACCAAAGGAGGTGATCCGGCCCGCGAATTTTGGAAAACCTAGGCAGACACGGGCATTCCAATCCGCCACCTCTGATGCATGGATGATCCGGTACAGACCATGCTTGAACGAAGCGCCGCCAAAACTTGTCAGCAATTCAGTCAATCCAGCCACTTTCGTATCCACCGGAAAATTGCCAGCCTTAGTCGTTAGCCCAGCGTCCATGGGAAAAGTTTGTCGGAATGTCTCAAACACTGCGATGTTACCTCGATAGTCGCCGTTTCGGCTTCAGCCCCTCTCGCGATGTTTGCGCAAATATCTTCGCCGCCCGCGCTTGGTCGACGTCATACTGCCGTCCCCGCAAGCGCTAGATTCGAACAGGTGTTCCCGGTGGCAGGCCTCTCACCTTGGCGATCAATTGGCCCATGATGTGCCAATAGACTTCCAGGTCCGACAGTTCCAGATTTTGGATTGCGTCCTCGCCGCCGAGAAACAGCGGTTTCTTACTACCTATGCATTGAGCATAGGCCGGCTCGGCGCCACCGGCCTCCCGCCACATTGCATACCCATCGGACGCCAATGCAGCATCCTCGTCTTCGATGAGTTCGATATCGTGGAAGGTTCGGACATTGCACGGTATCTGCAGAGCCTCGCCCGTGTCAGGTTCAAACATCACGACACCAGGCTCGCCTTGCTCCAACCTCCCGGTATCGACTGCAAAGGCCGACCCCTGCCAATCATAGGCAAAGCATGTGATCCGCCCGGTGAACTCGGGAAAACCCTGGCTGACCCTGGCGTTCCAGCGTGCCACGTCCTGTGCGCGGATGATCCGGTACAGGCCATGCTTGAACGAGGCGCCGCCGAAGCTCGTTAACAACTCGTTCAATCCAGACACTTTCGTATCCAGCGAAAAATTGCCGGTATCCGTCGGCACCATGCTATCTACCGGGAAGTTTTTTCGAAATGTCTCGAACACTGCGATCTCCAATCGTCACCCTGTTGATTTTAGTTCCATGAGGCAGATGCTTGATTCGGTGTTTTATCTGCGAACCAAGACTGGTGTTAACACTGGCGTCCAATGGGCCCATGTTCCCCAGTATGTCCTCCCCGCCTAGCTGCAAATCAATTCTGTGATCGACATGGCTGCCGGCGGGCACATGGTTGCCGGCGGCTACATATCTTTTGCGAGCTTTCTTGAATAAACGCACAGCACGGCTAACCACGGTGTCGGCTTCGGTCAATATCTTAACTTTGAGGTCGGCCGCAGCACGTTGTGCAGCGTCCCACTCAGGCATGTAGTATAGATGTAAATCGTCGCCAACAGAGGCTTCGCTGAAGCCGGCGCTGTTACCTCCGTTCTCCACTGCAAGAGGGTCTGGGAGCCCCTCGGCAACCGGATGAGCGGAAGCTTCCAGGCTCGCGGCAGACTGAGCATCGGCGGAGCGTTCAGTGAGCTTTGCCACCACTTGACTGCCGATCGCGCTGAGACCTTCGGCAAGGACATTGCCGCCAGCGCCCCAAAGCGCTCCGGCGCCCATTTCTCCTAAGATGTCCCGACCATTGAGGGCGGCGTCGACCCCGCCAAACACCGCCCCATCGGCAGCCGCCGTGGCGCTTCGTGTGAGAAGGCCGCGCAATCCTCCCAGACCTTCCGCTGCGAGTTTTCCGGTGAACGTAATGCCTGCGCTCTGCAGGCTGTGGCCGGTGGCGAAGGCGCCAAGCAGTTCCACGGGTATCGCCGCCGGACCGGCACGATCCGCAGCATCCTCGGTTTCAGCCTGCTCGGCGGCCAGCAGCTCGTCGTAGCTCTTGCTGGAGAAAAGCGAGTTCATGCTAGCGGAGAACCTGTCCGCCTGATTGAACGTCGCGCTGTTGGCAAACAGCCTGGCATCGTCATTCAACGCGGCAAACGGCTTTTGCCACCTTGGCCCGGCATTGAACCGCACACGTGCTGGATGATACGCCATCACTGTCAGATCGGCCTCAAGAGCTTTTTCCTGGGCTTCCTGCTCTGCCAGCGTCATCTTCGGATTGTTGGCTGCATTCTCGCGCAGATGAGCCAAACTGGACCGAAACACCTGCCCGGCTAGTGCGAAGCGCGCCTTCGGATCACGCACCGCGTTGAGGATTTCACTCAGCTCGATGATCCGTTGACGCGTCGGCACACTCTCATCGACGTATTTCCGACCAAGGTCGTCCGCGAGGGATTGCGGAACCGCCAGAATCCTGTCGAAACCCATCTGCTGCTGGGCGGCAGTGCCCCAGGTGACAGCAGCCTGGAAATCCTCAGGTGTCGAAACCTTGGTCCAATCCGGAGCCTGCCCCGGGAACATCTGGCTGACGTAGCCGACTGGATCGGCGCGCCTGGCGCCCAGCACCAATTGTGCGGCGCCGGCCTTGGTCTCGTATTGCTCGCGCCGTTCCGGCGAGCCATCGGGGCCAGGTTCAAAATCCCGAAGCTCGGCATGTATTGCCTGGTTCGGCGCACGGCGCATTTTGAAGAATGCATCGGCGACGCCAGCCGTAATGTTGAAGGTCTGGAAACGCCAGGCGCCCTCGTCGGCGCCGTAGATGTTGACGAAATCCTGTTCGCTCGGCCTCTTCTCGGGATACTGGCCCGTGCTGGCGATAACCGCCGGGGCATTCTGCTCCGCGAGTTGCACCTTGGCGCGGGCATCGACCAGTTGTGCGGCGGTCGCCGTATTGGCTTGATCGCGTAGCGCGGCAACATCGCCGGGCGCCAAATAGGTGATGGCGTCGAGGGGTGCGGCGGCTGTCCTGCCATCCGGCGGTGTCGCGCTGGTTGCGCCAACAGCCTCGGCGCTGTCATCCTTGGTCCGGCTTCCAGCCTGCGCCGCGCCCAGCATCTCGGCCGCCTGCTTCGGATCCTGGGCGATCATCGCCTGGACCAGGGCTTTGGCCGTGTTGCTGCGCCAGGCCACTTCCGCCGCTTGCCGGGCGAGCGGGTTGCCGAGCTTGGCGATCAGGTCGAAGCCGTTCTGCCGGATCGCTTCGAAAGTCCCGGTGTCGTTCGGGTCGCTCAGGGCGATGGAACTGGTCGCCATATTATCGACCTTGGTCCACTCGGCCTGCTCATAGTTATCGCGGCGCGCCTGCTGCCTCGCGGCCATCCGCAAGGAACCGGCCGCACGCATCGCCTCCTTCTGGCTGGCGAAAGCGGCGCGCAGGCTCTCGGGCATGTTCGGCAGGGCATCGTCGAACAGCGTGTCGAACAGGCCTGATTTGACCACCCGGCCGGTGCGCGGATCGACCTGGCCATACATGGCGTCGTGCAGGCCGGCACCGTCGGCCGGCGCATTCGCCACCACCTCGTCTTCCGCCTGCGCGATCCGGCCGTTGAACCGGCGGCGCGCGATGTCGGCGTCGAACGCTTCCTGCCGCTCTTTCATCTGCCGGTAGCGCTCGGCGACGGCCGAAAGCTCGTCGCCAAAACCCTGCATCGCCCGGCCGACCGGCGATCCCTCGGGATAGGAGACGACAGTGCCGGTATCGAGCCGGCGCTGGGCAAGCTGGAGAGGAATGGTCGCCATCAGTAGAGACCTCCAGTGGAAAGGCCACGCGGCGCCGGCGGGAAAGCGCCTTTGCCGAAGGTCACCGCCTTGCTCGGGTCGTAGAGGCCGGCGAGGCCCGACCCGAGGCTGCTGCCGGCCTTGAAGAGGCTCGCCGTCGCCGCCTGCCGGCCGGAAAAGCGCGAGATGGCGGCCTGCGTGCCAAGATTGTTCTGGCGCAGCTGCGAGCTGTACTGGATCGCCTTGAGGTCGAGCTGGCCCTGCCGGGCGTTTGCCGCCAGCACCTCGGCCGGCGAGCCTGCCATGCCGACACCCGACGCGCCGGCCTGGGCGCGCGCCTGCGCCTGCAGTAGGTCCTGCTTGTGGCGCTCCTGGCCCTGCTCGAAGGCGGCACTTTGCGCGTCGGCCCGCGCCTGCTGCTCATAGGCCCTGGCCTGGGCGTCGGCCATCTGCTTCGACTGCTGGCCCTCGGCCAGCGCGCCGCCGACCGAAAGAGCCGTACCGAGAAGAGCGAGTGTGCACATGGTTCAGCCTCGTTCGCCCAAGGGGTTGCTTGCCGGGGTGCTGGCGGGAAGGAATTTGCTTTTGACGCCCTCGGGGCGCCTGACTTCGGAGCGCTTGACCGACGCGCCGAGCGCCGTGCGCGGGTCGAGCGCGCCGCCGGGGCTGAGGAAGGACAGCAAAAGCCTGTCGGCATGCAGCGCCGGGCGGCTGAGCCGGGCGGGTGCGGCGGCCCTCGCGCCGGCCATGGCGGTGCGCCGCGTGGTGGTCAGGTTGACCTTCAGGTCGGCGACGCCGGCGGCGTCGAACAGGCCGTTGGCGGTGGCGATGGCGCGGGCCAGCGCATCGGCCTCGAACAGTTGCTGGCGCAGCAGCTCGACCAGCCGGTGCACTGTGCTCCAGCGCTCGCCGAGCACTGCCGCCCTCGCCTTGATCTCGTCGCCAAGGGCGGCGATGTCGGCCCGGGCTTCGCTGGCGGCGGCCTCGGCGCGGCGCTTGCCGGCGGCGTCGATGGTCCTTTCCAGCAGCGCGACCCGGTCGTTGCAGTCGTCGAGTGCTGCGCGCGCGGCGGCCAGGTCGCCGTCGCCGAAGACCGCACGGTCCTCCGCTTCAGCAAGCTCGGCTCTGCGGGCAATCGCGTCGTTGAGGTCGGTGTCGAGCAAGGCGATGACGGCCGCGTATTCGGCAGCCGTCCGCGCCCTGCCGAGTTGCTCGGCATGGGGGGATGTCATGGGTGGGGTCCTTTTTGGGAGAAGGCGAATGATTTGCGCGGGGAAGCGCGGCGCCGGAGGTGCCTAAGACTCCGCGTCGAACACCGGCGTGAAGGCGCGGATGGTGCAGGGCGTCGGGTTGACGTGGCGGATCCTCACCCTTCCCTGCCCTTCCCAGCTGTCGTCGATCGGCACTTCGACGTTGCCGGTGAACAGCGTCGCCCGCCCATCGGGCGCGACGATCGAGGGCATGCGCACCGGCTCCCAGCGGCCGCGCATGAAGGACTGCACGTCGAGCCCCGTCGTGTCGGTCTCGAGCAGCGACAGCATCACTTTCGCCACCTTCTTGCGCCGCCCTATGATGGAGCCGTCGCGGCCGCCGACATCGAGCTCCAGCGTGTCGGCGCCAGCCGCATAGGGCAGGCCGAGCTGCCATTTGGCGGATGCGGTCGACCCCGCCGGCAACGTCACGCTGCCACTGCCGCTCACCGTCAGGCCGCGATAGACCTTGCCGTCGGCCAGCACATCGACGGATTGGCCGGCGAGGTGTGCCGCGCCCCCCACCGTGGTCACGGCCGCACCCGTGTAGGTCAGGCCGCAGTCGACTTCGAAGGCGTCCGCGATCGCGCCATACTCGAACGGCACGGTCTTGATCTCGATGGTGCGCCTGGTCACGCCGCCTATGGTGCGCTTGACGACCAGCCAGAGATCGTCATTGCCGTTCTGGCCGGGGGTCGCCGTGGCGCTCTCGACGACCGCCCACTTGGAACCGCCGAAGCCGCCGCCAAGGCGGTGCCGGTGCATGCCCCTGACCTCCTGCGATGGCTGATGGGTGTAGCCGCCAAGTTCGCCATTTTCGAGCGGGAACCACAGCAACGGGTCGGGGTCGGTCTGGAAGGCGAGTTCGACCACGCCAAGCTTCGGGATATGCTCGGAAATCTGGCCGACATCATCGGAGGTGAAGCGGCTCTGCGCGGTCTGCGTCAGCTCGGCGATCGATTTGCGCGAGCGCGTGACATAGAGGAACGACTGGCCGGCATCGACCGGGCGGATGCGGGCGCAGCCGAAGGTGCGCGAACGCCGGTTCTTGAACGAGGTCGGCGTCAGCGCCTCGTCGATGCCCGAGCCCGACAGCGCGCGCACGCCGCCCGACGTGCCGATCAGCAGCGCACCGTCGGACTCGGCGATCCAGACGATATCGTTGGCCTGGCCGCCGCCGGCCTGGATGAATTCCAGCGCATCGTCATCCTTCTCGCCCAGCGCGAAATTGTCGAAGTCGCCGGTGGCCGAGGCATAGACGGAGAATTTCCGGCTGAAGGCCAGGCGCTCTTCGTACAGCGAGCCGCCCTCCATGTATTTGCCGGGAACCAGCGTGCCCAGCCGCCAGCGGGATACCGGGTTGAGGTCCGGCAAGGCATGGCCGTACAGGCGGACCGTGACAATGGTCGTGCTGGTGCGCGACACGATCTTGGCCCAGCGCCAGCGGCCGTCGGAGGCGAACAGCCTGACGGCGCGGCCGACATCGCTGGTCTGGAAGCCGGTGCCACCATTGATGCCGACGGTCGAGGACGCCGTCAGGTTGAACGGCATCATCAGGTCGCCGTCCTCGTTCGGCGCCCATTCGGCCAAACTCATGTTGGTGGAATCCGGACCGCCGCCGCCTTCCGCGTCCCAGCGCAGGTATTCGAAGGCTGTCTTGTTGAAGAACTCGTAGTACCGGCGCTCTGAAGCAGCCCAGCCGGTCTGGCCCTGCCGCGAGTCGATCGTCACCCATGTGGAACCGTCATTCGATCCCTGCACCTCCCACTGGGTCGGCATGTCCTGCGACTCGGCGGCGGCGCCGTTGGCCTGCACCCAATAGGCGTTGCACACCTTCCGCGCGCTGGACGCCAGGCGGTATTGAACCCATGCGCCGGTGCCCGATGAAATGACCGATCCGGTCTTGCTGCTCTTGTCGAACAGTTCCCAGGCATCGGCAGTCGCGTTTTGGCTGGAGACCGTACCGCTTGGCGCGGTCAGGCTGGTCATCCTGGGAACGAAGGAACCGTAGGCCGCCGGCGTCAGCGTGGTCGCGGTGTTGTTGATGTCGTCATAGGGGCCGTCGTCGATCGCATAATCACTCAGCGTCCATGCCGTGTGCGCCGTACGCGTCAGCACCTTGGGCGGATAGTCCCTGTGGGTGATCCACATCTGGTCGGCCGACTGCACATAGGCGAGATCGAACAGGTCCGCCTCGAGATAGGGCGAGACGACTTCCACGCTGCCGACGCGGGCGCCATAGGCGTAGACGCGGATGTAGAGGTCGCCGAATTCGAGCGCGTAGGCCTGATCGGCCGAAAAGATGAACGGGATCAGCCGTGTCCTCTTCGCCGAAATCTTCACCTCACCGGCAAAATAGGTGCCGCCGCGCTTGCGGATGCCGCCATGCGGCAGCGTGACGAAGTTCTCGCATCTGGCGAGTGCCGCCCGATAGAAATCGAGCGAGGCGCGTGCGTGCAGGCGCGGCGAGATCTCGCCGCGGGTGAAGACGTCCTGGACCGGATAGAGCGTCGTCATCAGCGCAAAACCCTGTTGTCGCCGGGCGCAACCCTGTTGTCGCCGCGCTGGCTCGACCAAGACGCGGTGTAGGAGCGGCCGCCGCGCTGGATGGCGTTGGCGTTGAGCGCGGCGTCCAGCGCCCGGTCATAGGCCGAGCGGGCAATGTCGATCATGCCCGACTTGTGGGTCAGCGGATGCGCCACCTTGATGGCAAGCGCGGCCACCAGCACTTCGGTGAACAGCGCGTCCCAGTCGTTCGGATCGGTGAGGTTGGCGAGGTAGCGGATCGCCAGCGGCCCGGGCTGGTCGCTGTAGATCAGCCCGGCCTCCTGCCGCCACGAGACCGGCACGCCGTCCGGTTCGCCATTGCGGGTCGGCGGCAGCGGCCGCAGGCAGTCCGCCGGCAATTCATAGGCAAAGTTCGGGCTGCACTCGCCGCTGCCTGTATCCGAGCCCGCCACCGTGGCGCGCAGGATCGCGAACACCCAGGCGTATTTGGTCAGCTCCGCCTCGCGCGTCAGGTCGAAATGCAGGTTGAGGAGCCGTGCCGCCTTGACGTCCTGGTCGAGACTGTCGATCGGCGCCTCGTCGAGCACGGCGAGCGCCATGTTGGCGATATCGAGCGGGGTGATGGCCATGGCTCAGCGCCTCGTCCATGCGGGTCGGGTCATGATTTTTCTCCGGATATGAAAAAAGCCGCTGCGAAGCGGCTTGCGATTGGATGGCGAAAGTGAGGGATCGCGCTCTACGGCGCCCCTCTGGCCTGCCGGCCATCTCCCCCACGGGGTGGGGAGATTGGCTGTCTTCGTATTGCGCTCAGCTGAGTTCTTGGGCGAGTCCGATGAGAAGCCCTTCAGGCCCACGGATGTAGCAGAGCCGATACGCGTCCTTATACCGGACGACGTCGCCCACGAGCTGCGCGCCGCGCGTGCGGAGCCTTTCAAGCGTCTCGTCGATGTCGTCCACGGCGAACATGACCCGGAGGTAGCCCAGGGCGTTGACCGGGGCGTTCCGGTGATCTGCGACGACAGCCGGCGCGAGGAAGCGGGAGAGCTCGAGCCGGCTGTGGCCGTCCGGTGTGCGCATCATGGCAATCTCGACATGCTGATCGCCCAGTCCAGTGACACGTCCGGCCCATTCTCCTTCGATCGTGGCCCGCCCTTCGAGCTCGAGGCCGAGCTCGCGAAAGAAATCAATCGTCCCTGCGAGGTCTTCGACAACGATTCCGACGTTGTCCATCCGCTTGAGCGCCATGTTTCCGATCTCCAGGGTGTCGTAATTACGGTGACAATGCACTCTTACCCATGTCCGTCCGGCTGTCATTGTGTGTAGGTTAACCGGGAAGGCGAGGCAAAATGGTGCACTGTCACCGTAGTTCAGATCAACGCGACGCCGTGCCAACCTTCGGAGGCTTGCGCGGCAATAACAAAGGGCACCGAGGGTCGAGAGAAAGGCAACAGCCAGTCATCTTCCGGCCCTACTTCTAACTCGCATAGTTGCCAGTCTCTTGATAGCGAGCCTTTTCCGCGATGATTTGAAAGGTACTCTCGTCATCGTCACGACTGGCCACATTGTAGCGGTGGCAGAAATAGGAAGCCCTTTCTTGCTCGAATCCGTCATCGTACCAGACAGCACCCCAGACAAAGACATACTGCTGATCGGATACGGACATTAGGACCGAAAGTTCATTGTAAGATACCGGTTGCTTAGCACCTCGTCTAACAACAGCGGTGGGGTGGACAACCCCAATGCTGCCACCGCGCTCTTTATCTGGAACAGGGAAATTGCTCTGATGCCTCTCGTCCGAAATTTCCATTTGCACAGATAACTTCACATTATTCGCGATCAGGCGCCCCACATTTTTCACCACAACGCTCCCTACAAAACGAGCTTCTTTGCCTTTCATGGGGGTGACGCCAGCAGGAGCAACGCTCAAATATGCTCGCAACTCGCGCTGGGTCGTATCGCGCTGAAAGCCCATTATGTCGGTCTGCCTCCCAACGAATTCTGCGCTTGCCCTAGCCGTCTCCGCCTGTTGCTCAATTGCTATTCTTGTCGCTTCTGCTACGCCACGATTTGCTGTCATCTCACTCCTGGTCAGCTCCAGTTCTTCCCTTTGGGCCGCTAACTCCTCAGACTGAACAAGAACAGTTATCACCAGCCATAAGAATGCTAGCGGCGCGAATGCTCCTGCAAGAAAATCACCTATCGTGTTCGCCTGCATACAACTGATATGGCGTGTATAAACGTCCCACCAAGATCCAACTTTGTCGGGGCATCCTGCGGAAATAATCAATAAGCCAAGCACTATGAAGGCCCAAACGCCGGAGAGCCAATATCCGGCATATATCGGTCGTGACATCTTGGATCTCTTCATATTTTAGATTCCGGTTCAAACAAGAAGCTTCCAGCCTCTCAATTGTCCGTAGATAAAGCAACTGAGTTATTACAGTTAATTGCTGGACGGGGCGTTCATCGCCCCGCCCCTTGCCTCGGCCTGATCAGGCCTCGGTCGTCTTCAGCGCGATGAACGTCATGGCCTTGACGCTCGAGGCGGTGCGGTCCCAGTTCGCCGCCAGCGCGAGTTCCGCATCGGTGGCGAATTCGCCGGCCGAGGAGGCGTCGAGGAAGCGCGTGCCGGGAACGTGCGGCACGAAATGCCGGCGGCCGACCATTTCGGTGACGCCGCCGCCATGGCCCTGGCGCGGCTTGCGGTCGAACTCCAGCGGCCCGCCCTCGGTGTTGACCGGCAGCTCGTTCCACAGGATCGCCTTGTCCTTGAACATGAAGGCCGTGTAGACGCCCGCCACCACCGGAATGTCGTCGTCGACGACAGCCCGCAGCCCCATGTAATAGGGGATCAGCGGCCCGCCCTGCTGCGAGGACGGCACATAGTCGATGAGGTCGGCGAGCTTCAGCGCCTTCATCTGCTTGGAGTGCATCCAGATCGTCTTGAACTTGTCGGCGCGGTCGCCCATCAGATAGGCGGCCTCGATGATGTCGGTATCGACGATGGAAGCGCCGGTGGTGCGCACCAGATCAGCGCCGTCATTGGCGATGTTGTCGGCGACGACGCCTTTGAGGATGCCGAGCAGGGTCAGCTTGTTGGCGCGCTGCCAGTACTCGGTCTGCCGCTTGACGATCAGCTTCTGCGGATCATCGCCCGCCAGGATCGAGGTCAGGTCCGGAACGCCCCACGCCTGGGCGCGGACATTGCGGGCGGCGACCTCGCGGCGCGAGCCGATCTTCTTCATCTCGATGGAATCGGCCGGATCGTCATTGACCGGCTCGGACGGGTCGTTGCCGAGATCCTTCCAGCCGGGCATGTCGACCGAGCGGCCGCCCATCGACAGTTTCGAGGCGATGGCCGGGTCGGAAAACAGGATTCCGGCCTGGTAGATCTCGAGCGACTGGACATGCTCCTCGAACGCATATTGGGCATAGACGGACGGAACGATCGCGTCCGCGATACGGGTGTAGGCATCTGCCATTTTTCTCTTCCTTCAGGTTTGGGTTTGGCGGAGAAGGTGTGTTGAGATTCAGGTCAGGCCGAGCCGAAAACGATGGCTTTCGAGAACCGGAGCGGAGCGGACATTCAGGTCCGTGAGCACCGGAAGCGCAGAAAGCCGTCGTTTGCAGGCCGGCATCACCTGAATATCGACACAGCTTTAGAGGGGGTTGTTTGGCATCCACTGATCCGGGTTCTCACCGGCCTCTCGGGCCAGCCGGCGGGCACGGGCGGGGTCGCTTTTGACGAGGGCTGAAATCGCCGAGATGTTGCGTTCGCCGGCGGCGTTGCGCTTGAACGGATTGGCTCCGCTCAAGACGGCACCGCCGTCGATCGTGTCTTCCGTGAACATCGCCTCGCCAATGGCGTGGAACGCCTTGGCGATCTGCGGATCGGTCAGCGCCCCGTCCGGCAGAAGAATGCCCTTCGCCTTGTAGGCGTCGACCAGGCCGAGCTTCTTCATCGCCCTGTTGGCGACCTCGATCTTCCGGCGAAAGCCGTCGCTGTCGGTCGGCCCCCAGTCCCGGACAAGGTCGTCATGGGTAGCCTCGACCGAACGGGCCAGCGCGATCTCCTGGCGCACGGCCTGCTCGGCCATGTAGCCGACGAACTTGTCGTGATAGGCCTGCGCGGTCTTCGGCGAAGCACCCGCTTCGACCGCCCAGGCCTTGGACGCCTGAGCGAGTTCGTCCGAATAGGCGAAGTTTTCCGGCAACCCTTCCGGGCGCCGGTACTCGACCTTTTCGGACGAGGTGACCGGACGCATGGCCTCGGGCAGCCGGGCATGAAACCGCTCCCAGTCTTCCCGTGATGCGTCCGCGGCGGGAACGCGCAGGCTCTCGCCCTGCTGCCGCTCCAGCTCCGCATAGGATGTGAAAACCCGATCGAGGTTTTCAGGCTTGGTCCAGCCCTTGGTTTCAGCGAGCTTGCGGTTGCCTTCGGAAAGACCGTCAAACCAACTTTTGGCGGCAGGCGCGGCGGACCCGTTCTCCGCACCTGCCGGTGGCCGTACTGGGTTGCCCGCCGGCTGCGCACGCGCCGCCACGGACCCGGCGTCTGCCAGATCTGTCATGTGAGATTTCCTTCTGAGAGTTTCAGGGAAGTAGCCCGACTTTCAAGTCAGGGCTGTAGAGCTTGTCACCCCAGTGGCTTTGGGCGAAAAGGCGACGTGACCGACAAGAACGAACCCACGGATTTCACATTCGACCGCTCGAACATGTTCGTGCGGCTCCTGCAGGTCGATCCGTCGTTTCACGGCGTATGGGAAAAATTCCGAGACGATTGGCGCGATGGCGGGGAGCAACCGCTGTACCTTGCCTTGTCAGAGCTGGCGCTCCACCTCATCCGCAATCTCGAGGCTGGTGAGACAGACCGGTTCGGCGGGATTTTCGGAGTCGTCGAACGCTGGATCACCGAAGGCAATCCCTATGTGCGGGAAGCGGCGATCGTCGGATTGCTCGAGGATCTGCAGAACAAGAGCCTGCATCGGACTACGAACCCCGACGACTTCAAGCGATGGCTGCAACCACAGTCGAGTATCTGGTGGACGAAGGTCGATGCGTTCTGGGCTGACGGAAGGCCGCTGGCCTAAGGCCGGTCAGCTCAAATATTGTCCCCCCAGTTCTCCCAGAGCAGCGTGATCGTGCCGGTCACCGCCAGCGTCCCATCGGCGTCGATATCAGTGCCGGTGGCGAAGGCGAGGTTGAGATAGAGATCGACCGGCGTCACGGTGCCATCGAGCGTGGCAGCAGCGGCGATGTCGGCGGTCGAGGCGGTGGAGAGCGCGGCACCGGCGCCGTCCAGCGTGCGGGCGGTGGTGGCCAGCACATTGACCATCGTCGAGGCCAGCGTCGCGCTCGATGCCGGCGCCGAGCCGAGCGACCAGGTCAGCGCGGCATTGTCGTTGATGGTCGAAGCGCGGGTGCCGAGTACAGCGAACTGCATCCGCGCCGTGCCACCCTTGATGCGCACCTTGCCGTCGGCGAAGTCGAAGATCTTCTGGCTGGCATAGGCCTGCGCGTCGGTGACCGGCACCGGCATGGCATTGAACGAAAAGACGGTGCGGAAGGCGCCGCCCTGCCCTGATGTGACGGCCTTCAGGCCGGCCTTCGGTGGGGCAAGGCCGGCCTCGCGGGCGGCGGCACGGACCAGCGTGCGGGGAAGACCTCGGGTCATCAGTATGTCTCCATTGTTTGAGTGGGTGCGCGCAGCGCATGGGAAGCCAATTGCTTGGCTTTCCAAACGACGAACGGTGAAAGTCCGGTCTGCCTTCGGGCGGATTGCAAGGTCCACTGGACCTTTCAAAGGACTTGAACGCCCGAAGGGCTGGGAGCGATAGCGGAGGGCCCGGCGCAGCCAGGCCGAAAAGGCTGAATCATTTTGCCAAGGAGCCGAGCTAGCGCCTTGTTCGAAAGAGGTGTTTTCGGCCCTCAGCCCATCAACGCCCGAGAAACCATGTCTTATATCGTGAGGCCTCATGCCCCTGTTCCGCCGCATTGCAACCGCACGTGGCGACGCATAGGGATTTCAGGCCTTCAAGGGAGACCGCATATGAACTTTCACAAAGCCATTGCCGCCATTTTGATGACCGCGGCACTCGCAGGCTGCGCGCAGACCGAAGGCCAGCAGCGAGCCGGAACCGGCGCGCTGATCGGCGGTGCCGGCGGCGCCCTCGTCGGCCAGGCCATTGGCGGCAACACCAAGAGCACAGTCATCGGCGCGGCCAGCGGCGCCCTGCTCGGCGCGGTCGTCGGCTCAGCCACGACCCCGCAGCGCCCGGACGAGCAGCGCCGCGGCGACCAGATGTGCCGCTACCAGGACCGCGACGGCCGCATCTACACGGCGCCGTGCGACGACCGCTATTACAACGGCGATTATTGAGGCGCTGATCTTCCCTTCTCCCCCAGGGGGAGAAGGTGGCCGCGCAGCGGTCGGATGAGGGGTGTTCCAGAGGACACCAACGTCTCGCTCCGTCCAGCACCCCTCATCCGTCTCGGCGCTAATGCGCCGATCCACCTTCTCCCACAAGGGGAGAAGGCAGGCGCCTACTCCTCCGCCCACGCCGCTTTCTCCAGCGCCACCAGCTGCGTCTCGTCCAGCGTCAGAAACCCCATGATGTGCTGCACCACCTCGGCGCGTGCATTGCTGAGTGCGCTGTGCAGTTCGAAGCCGTTGGGCGTGCGGGTCCGCGCCATCCACTCGCCGTATGAAGGGCGCCGATAGTAACCCGTTGTCGCCGCGAGATCGGCCAGCACCATCTCGCCATCCTCGCCGGAGAACACCCTGAGATATGCCCTGGCCAGCGCCTCTCGCGCCTTGGCCGGGCCGCCGGCCTGCGCGGAATGGGCGAAGCGTTTCCGGCTCATGCGCCGCCACCCTCTGCACCCGGATCGCCCGGTGTCCCGGCCTGACCCTGCAGCATGCCTTGCAGGCCGTCGAGCAGGCCGCTGTCGCGCGCCTGCACGGCCGGCACGGCATCCTTGGCCGCCTTGCCCGCGCTGGCGATCGCCGCCATGCCGGCCTGGGCCTGGCTTGCCTTGGCACGGGCGTCACGCAGACCGTCGACCTCCGCCTTGCGGCGAAAAATGCGCTGCGGGCTGCGGCCGGCGCTCTGCACGATCTTGATCGCCTCGTCGCTATCGATGTTGTCCATCACGCCGGGGTCGAACTGCGCCATCTGCATGGCCGTCGTCACCACCTGGATGGTGTCGCGCGCTTCGGCCGCGCGGCGCAGCACGTCGAGCGGGCCGGTGAAGGTTGGCCGCACCGCCTTGCCGGCGAGGCTCGCCGGCGGCAGGAAGCGGCTGTCCTCGTCATAAAGCCCCTTGTCCTCCAAAATGCCGAGCTCGCGGTCGAGATTGGTGGCGAAGCCCGCCTGGATGATCGAGCCCGACGGCCCGAGCAGCGCGCCCTTTTCCTCCTGCCTTATCAGCGCTTCGGTCGCCGTCATCTGCGGGTTCTGCACCAGCGTCTGGAACAGATTGACGAGCATCATGTCGCGGATCTCGTCGGCGCGGCTCTGGGCGTAGTTGAAGGCATAGGTCGGGTTCTGCCCGGTCGAGATCGGCGCGATCAGCGGCCGGCCATTGTCGTCGATCAGCCCGGGATAGTTCTCGCCCGGGTTGAGCACCGGCACATAGTCGAGCCGGGCTTTCGAGGCGGTGGCCGGATCGGTGATCTGCTGCAGGGCGCGCAGGCCGGAGCGGCGCACGGCATTCTCCTCGCGCACGGTCGTTAGAGCTTCTATGGTCGGCGAGATGCCATAGGGGTCGCCCTCGTAGCGGCGCCAGTTGAAGGTCGACACCGGAAAGGTGCGAAAGCCGCTTTCCCGCACGATCGACTCCTCGTCCTCGATGACATGATAGGAGGCGAAGGCCGTGTCGAGATACCGGGGGTGGCCGCCGAGCCGATACATCTTGCGCGCGTCGCGCGGCTGGATGCACTGGACCAGCGAGATCTTCGTCTCGCACTTGGCCGGGTCGTCGACCAGCACCTTGATCCGCGCCGGCAGCTTATCATAGCCGAGCAGCTGTGCGGCCTGCCGCGCCGTGCGCTCGTAGCGGCGGTGAAAGATGTCGACCTGGCCCCAGCGGTTGCGGCAGAGATAGCCCTCGACCACGGGGATCGAGGCGTAGCGGATCAGCGTCGAGCCGAACCCTTCCTCGGCATAGAGGTAGGCCGGCCCGTACCGCACGACATTGCGCAGGCACGCCTGCGTCGCCGGCACGAAGTTGGAATTGGCGGAATAGCGCAGCGCAAACAGGAAATCGCGCAAGCCTTCCGCCCATTCCTTTTCCTCGTCGGTCTCCTCGTCGTTCATTTCGGCGGTCGACAGCCCATGCCATTTTTCCGACTGCGGAATGATCAGGCTTTCCAGCCCCGCCGCCAGCCGGTTGGCGGCCGAGTTGATGGTGTTGGCGTAGACGCGCGCACCCCGCCGCTCCTGCCGCTCGGCCTGCGAGTCCGCCCCGCCAATGCGGCGGCCGCTCCAGATGTCGGGCGCATCGGGGTCGCAGAACTCCGCCACCTGCTCCCACACCGCCTCATACTGGCTGCGCTCGCTCTCGAGCTCGGACTGGCGGGACAGGATATCGCGGGCGCGGGAATCGGTCATGTCAGATCTCACTGGTTTGGCGCGACGGCGTCGGCACCATGTCATTCTTTTGCGCGGTTCTCGGTCTAGGAAGGTCTCGCGGCGGGTTTTGGAGGAGGTCGATGTGACGACGACAAGCCTTGCCGGTGCCCTGAAAAACCGCAGCAAACAGGTGGCGAAGCGGCTGCTTGGCTATGATTCGCGCAACTGGCTGCGCATCCGCCAGATCGAGGCGTTCACCCTGTTCCTCGAAGCGGGCAACCGCAAAGCCGCCGACGTGATCGAGATCTCGCCCGGCTGGAACCGCTATTGGCGGGCGATGTGCCCGAACTACCGGTCGGTCGATTTCCCCGCCTTCGACATCTGCAGCGACCGCACCGACGAGCAATATTCCATCGTCATCGCCGACCAGGTGCTGGAACATGTGCTGCGGCCGCAGGCCGCGGTGCAGAACATCCACGCCATGACCCGGTCCGGCGGCTGGACGATGGTGGCGACACCCTTCCTGTTTCGGGTCCACGCCAGGCCGCACGACTACAACAGATGGACCCCCGCCGGCCTGAAGCAATTGATGGTCGAGGGCGGCTTCGCCGAAGCCAACGTCAAGGTCCACGGCTGGGGCAACAAGGCCTGCGCCAGGGCCCACATCGGCGGACCGGTGCGTGCCTATGGACTATGGCGGGATCTGAGCAACGACGAGGAATACCCGCTGATGGTCTGGGCGTTTGCCAAGAAGGCGTGAGCGGCCGAAGCTGCCAATCACCGCCTTCTCACCAATCGTGCATGCCTTCGCCAATACCACCACGCCAGCACGCGCTTGCGAAAACTGCGCTTCATCGCGGTCATGGTCTAAAGCCCCAGCAGCACGCGGCGCTGGCCGGTGAGGCTCGCCGGCGCGAGGTCGGTCTTGATGGTGCTCAGCGTGCCCTGGCGCTGTTCGAGCTCAGCCCGCAGCGCCGCCTCGCGCGCCTGCACGTCCTTGTCCTCGGCTGTCGGTGTCGGCGACAGCGGTTTCAGTTCCGGTGGTTTTTGAAACAGGCACATGGGTCCAGCCTTCTCTTGTCCAGTCGTAGAGGAAAAAATCTTCGCCATTCTTGCCGTAGCCCGGCAGCAGGCAGCGTTGCGTGGCGCCGAGCCGGCCAAGCCAGCGCAGCGCCAGCTCATTGGCGGCGAGCGCCCGCGCCTCGACCCGCCAGGCGCCGCGCGCCGCCACCTGGCGGGCGAGCACGGCGTGAAAAAACTCCGTAATCCCAGGCACGCAGCGCTTCATGCGGCGCGTGCCCCAGCTCCAGGCGATCCACAACCCGCTACGCTGCTCGGCGGCGCCAAAGCCGGCCTCCGGATTGCCGTCCAGTTCGGCGACATAGGCAAACCCCTGCAAGGCGGTGAGCGCTAGCAACGCCGGCGACCACTGGTCGAACTGGCAGTCGATCTCGGCGCGGTCTTCTGGGCGCAGGTTGGCGGCTATGTAGGAGAGATCGCGCAAAGTGGCGGGGATGATGCGAAGGGTCATGAGCAGGCCAGTACGATGGGGTGCGGTTCCCGTTTTCGGGCGGTGTCTCGAAGGCCACGCACTTGACCGGCCCCGTCGCCAGTGACCTACTTCGGACATCGCAGCCTATCGGTTATCCCTGGAGGAGACGGGCGAATGGACATTCGAGCGACACTGACGGAGCTAAGCGACGCCTTCAACGCCCACGATCTCGATCGCATCATGGCGTTGTTTGCCGACGATTGCGTCCTGGAAATGCCGAGGGGGAGCAAGCCCTGGGGAACGCGTTGCGAGGGCAAACGCAACGTACGCGACGCGCTGGCGACACGCTTCGAAGGCTTGCCCGATGTCCACTACGGCAACGCCAGGCATTTTGTGGATGCGGCTGCCAATACCGGCATCTCGAAATGGACCCTCACCGGCACCACCCGCGAGGGTGTGAGAAAGGAAGTCCAGGGTTGCGATTTCTACACGTTTCGCGACGGCAAGGTGACCCGCAAGGATTCTTATTGGAAGATCGTGGAGTAACCCACGGGCGTCGGCTTCTTCGGGCAGCTTTGACCTACGCGTCGTCGGATGCATAGCGGATCAGACGCTCACAAATCTCCCGGTCTGAAATTTCGGCATTATGGCGCAAAACGCCACGGGCGGCGCGAACCGACTAAACCCACATGCCAGCGGGTGGCTGGCATGAAGTGGCTAGGTCTGTTTCGATTCCTGCTTTTCGCGGCGCTCTTTCTCGCGAGCGCCCCCAATTATGCGGCGATAGTCAAGAATCCATCCGGACATGAAGGCTGGATAGAGTTGCATGGGGTACCGCAGTTCTTTCCTATCCACGATGGCACTTTCGATCATGGCTCTTTCCGGGGTAAACCAAAACAAGAATGGCGTATCCATATCGATGCGTCCGGTTTTGACATCGAAAACAGTCTGATATTCAAGGATACCTTCCAAAGCGAACCCAAGTCCGTCTTGAGCCTTGGAGTTCTGTTTGTCAGCAAATACACCAAGGGAATATTCGACCTCGCTGCCTGCCCCGATCATTTTCGCAAGCGGTACCTCGCTGACGTTGACGCCACCACGCCCCCCGGTTGGCTTAGCGGTAAACACAATGCCTTTCGACTTTTGGTACATGGCCCTTACATCCATGGCAGGGCTAGTGCCGGTATTTTTTATCCGTATGAGAACCTCTGGGTCCATCCCTCCGTTGTAGATCGCTGTGCCACCGGTCACGGTAAGATAGGCGCGCGTCTGGGTCTCACCTATTTCTCGGGTAACGGAAGCGGTATCCTGCGCAGCTTTGGCGGCAGCCTCCGAGGCCTTGATGGAAGCCTGCATGTCAGCGGATTGCAGCTTGGCGTTCGCCTCAATCAATTTCATCTGCCTTTCACCAGCCAGCCAGAGCTTGTTGGTGGAGCGCCAAAGCAGCCCGGTGAAGACGCAAAGGACAAAGGTAAAGAACGCGACAGACCAGTCCGGCGCGTGTTCAATGAAGCTTTCACTCCAATCTTTTTTGCCGCCGCCCTCTTCGTCGTGGCTGGCCTTTTCATCGCCGACACCCTGGCTAGGCGCGGGCGCGGCAAGTGGGGCCTTGGCGTCTTCCTTGGCGTCTTGCTGGTTTTCAGTAGCGCTTGGTTGTGGGGGCCTGCTTTGCTGATCTGGTTGAGTGTCCTGTGACCAAGCGACACTTCCGCCAAAGAAAAGGCATACGACCGCCGGCAATAACAGCCAGCGTAAGCGACGCGTGCGGATGGTTGGCATGATCTGGCGCTCAATCGGCATATTGTTATGTTGCGCTGTTTCCCTCAGCGGAAACGCTAAGCAAGCCCTCGGCGATCAAACTTGGCCCAGCCGTCTCAAATCTGAAAAATGTCTTTCGCGAACGCCAGAACGCGTCGCGGTAGTGGATTTCACCAAAGAGAAATATCCGCTTGGTATCGTTCATGATAGCAGCGTGTTGCTCCTCAGTGAGTGCTTCGGTCATCGCACTTCGAACGCTAAAACTCTCGGTTGGATTGAGGGTGGTTTTGCCGGACTTTTTCCTCCGGTTCAGGCGGAATGTCTTGGTTCCCTTGTCGGCAATGGCCATTTCCACCATGTGATGAAGCGCATATGCTGGTGTTTGTCCAAAATTGGCAAGGCGAACACTTGCCAGAGGTTTTTCCCCAACACTGACCTTGCCGATATCCGTATTAGGGACAGCGACATATGCTCGAAGTTGGCTCTGAGAGGTTCTCTCCGCGCCTTTGACGAGGTCTCTGGTTGCCACCCAGAGAAAGATTGTGGAGAAGGCCAATATGACCGTGAACGCGACAAGGATTTCATCCTTTCTGTCGTGGACAAAGTCACCCAGGCAGCCCCTGTAGACGCCAGCCGTTCTGACGAAAGCGGAGACATAATCGTCCGGCTGACTATTGGCGACCTGTGTCTGGTCTTGTTGTATGCAGGATTGAAACGACGGTGACCCCTGCAGAACCCACCAGCACACCAAAACAAATGCGATTGATATTAAAATACCACGCGCAATATTGCCCATCTGTCCCCCATGCCCGTTGGCAGCGCTAGATATCCTCTAGTTTGACACCATCGCTGCCAGTAGCAGCAAGTGCCGCTAGAAAGAAATGCGCGGAGACAGTGGCGCGGGCAAGCTTATTGGCAATGCTCGCCTTTGTTTCGTTGAAGCCGTGTTCTTTGAGCCGCTCCGCCAGCTCGTCATATGTCAGGTCGGCACGCTTTAGTTCGACCTTTAGATGACGTGCGGCCCGTTCGGCCCATTCCTTCTCAGTCGTGGCAAATGTCATGTCGTCTCCAATCTCATACTCGAAGATTGGTTATCAAATACGATAATTTCATGTTGAAAATGATATCGCATACCTATTTGGTGAATTCTAGGTGGGTGATTGCACCGTCGTCGATGCCGACCGACACGAGATAACAGCTGAACGTGTTGGCCTTCAGAACGTCCCCGTCCCTTCTTACTTGGGTAAAGCAATCCGTGGGGCTGCCGGCAAAGGGTGGAACTGCTTTCCAGAGAACGCCACCCGCTTTGTCTACCCGGATGAGGTTGCAGCCGTCCGGTACCTCCATCCAATCGAAAAGCAGAATGGCTCCGCCGTCCTCGGGCAGCGGTATCTGGTCGAGTATCCTTGGCGCCATAGCGCAACACTATGCGTTTCAGCTGCACGATGCCAAGTGCGGCGGAGCAGGCAACATCAGTAGGCGCTGCACGAATTCCCTCACCGAAACGCCCCCAGCGGATCGCTCTGCCTCGCCGGCCTTCTCGCACTCCTGAACTCCGCCGGATCAACCACCGCTTCGCGCAGCATCATCACGCCGTAGCGGGTCGCCGCCATCAAATCATCGCGCAGCTTCACCACCTGGCCGTCTTTGCGATGATAGAGCCGGAACTCCTCGAACCAGGGCAGCAGCGTCGAGAACACCTTGAAGCGGCCGGATTGTATGCGGTCCAGCATCTCCATCAGCCCGGCCTCGACCGAGACCGAACCGTCCGGGAATTGCGCGTGGCGGCTCAGCATGTTCAGCCCGTGTGCGGAATATTGCCGGGCGAGCGCCACGCCCGCCCCTTCCAGCGTTTCGCGGCGGCCGTCGCGCGGCCACGCCCAAGGCAGCCATTCGCCCCATGGTTTCAGGGTCAGCGTCTGCATCGCCGGCGTCTGCTGCGAAGCGCGGCAGGCCTTTGCGACATAGACGACGTCGGCCTCGGTATCCCAGGCGAGCTCGACCGCGGCCGACGGATGGTCCCAGCCGAAATCCAGCGCCCCGATGCGCGGCCAGTAGCGCGGCAGCCGGAACGGCTCGCAGGCGATCAGTTCCTCCGCCACCGGAAAGATGCGCCCGGACCCCAGCACCGGAATGCCGCGCGCACGCGCCTCGCGCTCATGCGCCGGATAGGCTGCAACGATCGCCGCGCGCTCCTGCGGCGAATAGTGCTCAGCATCGTCAATGGTCATGAAGGTGACGTGACGGGTCATGGCGAATTCCTGAATCACCTTGCGAGGCGCCGACTGTATGGTGTTGTTAAAGCGAGATCTTTTCTAGCCACCGTCGCGCCGCCCCTCATCGCCCTCCCGGGCACTTCTCCCCGTATAGTGACGGGGAGAAGGACGCTGTCATCGACGGTTTCACCAATGACTTGCGTTGCAGAAAAAGCGACGGCGTTGGGACTGCCCCTTTCTCCCCGTCACTATACGGGGAGAAATGTCCGGCAGGACAATGAGGGGCAGCGCCGGCCGGACGGCGACGCGGCTCCAGACCGAGGTCACACAGCACGGCGTTTGATACGGACCACCTTTGGTGCCTGCGCATCCATGAACATATAGCACCTGCCGAGCAGTGCCTTTTTGCCAAGCTCGTCGAATACGTTCTGTCCTAGAGGCGTGATCAGCACCTCGTCCGGCGTCAGCCCATCCTGATGGCGGGCCTCGATCTCCGCCCAATGGGCTTTTGCAACATCGGAAAGCACGACATTGAAAGCTGGATGATTGTAGCTAACCAGCACATTGCCATCATCCATGTCGGACGGTTTCATGTCCGGGTGATAGTTGTAGATCATGGAAAGCGTCTGGATGGCGGCCTTGGATGCCGCGTTGTCGGAAAGGCCGGCTTCCGTCAGCACACAGGTGCCGTTTTCAAGGATGGCAAAATCACGCCCCCTGTCGAAGTAGTAGCCAAACCGCTCCTCGACGCGATCGATGGGCTGCAAAAACGACGGTCGCCATTTTGGCACCGGAGGAAATGTCTTTGACACTGCGGCACCACCTGCTGGCGACACGACAAGCAAGGACAGGCCGCCCATCAATGCCCTTCGCCTGTTCATAGACCCGCCCTCGACACCCCGCGCCGCCAGTCTAGTTCCAGATCGCGATTTCGCAACGGTCGATCGGTAGTGCTGTGCCCTCGGAAAGCTTGGGTTCCTCGCCCCCACAAAAGTGGGGGAGAGGTGGCGCGGCGAAGCCGCGACGGAGAGGGGGATGGCGCCGGCTGAACAGAAGAAGCGAACTCTGTGTCGTAGACCGAGAATGGAAGATCAGAAGGAACAGCCAAAGCTGGCCCACTCATCTTTTCCTTCACGGTTTTATGCGGTAAGCCTTGCCTGCGTCGGCGAGACCGATGCGTCTTAGGCTGATGCATCATGCGCGGCCTGTACTCTACGCGGGTGGGAAAGCCACTCTTTGCCATGACAGATATATTCGACGCGATGCGCTTGTCCGCCGAGGACAGCGAGGTTGCTCATCTTTTTTTCAGCGAAGGCGGCAAGATCCTGCTGCCGCTCGGCAAATCGACAAATGCCATGACAGGTCAGGAGATGCTGGAGCGGTTGCTGTCGCCCTCCTATGACCACGATGACGGGCTTGCCAACGACTTTCTTGGTGAACTTGGCAAGTCGGTTCCGTTGGAAAGCCTGCGTCTCCTACTCACATCCGCCAATGCTCGGACGCGAGCGGCGGGCGCGTTTCTTGCCACGTTCCAAAACCAGAACATCAGTTCGATGGTGGGCGAACTGGCTGCGTTGCTGGGGGATAGCAACCCGTGCACGCGCTACGATGCCGTGGAGTGTATCTTGCGATGCAGCACACGTAACGATGGCGACTATCTGGCGCAGGCGTTGTTTGCCCTTGAAGATCAGCACGACGGTGTACGCACAGGAGCCGTCATGTTCGTGCGCTTTGCAAAAGACTGGCAGTTGAAGCTTGCGCGCCAGCATGCGGCATTGCTCAGGCCGCAAACGCCATTTTCAGAGATAGCCGATATTTCCGGCCAATGGCGAGACGATGCATCAGGCATGATCCGTGCGATGCTCGACCATTCCGAGCCGGTGGTGCGGCGTTACGGTATTGGGCTGGCCAGTCGGGCGAGGTTGGTGGTCGTTGATGCTTTCGTCGAATGGGCCCAGGCGTCCGCCGATCCTGAAATCAGTAAACTGGCAACGGATTGCATCAAGCACAACCAGATATCGCGCCATGCGGTATGGCATTCGTCATTGCCCGTCGCCTGATTGCCAAGCCGGCACCCTACCAAGCCCCCTCTCCGTCCGCTTCGCGGCCACCTCTCCCCCGTTTTACGGGGGCGAGGGAACCCAAGTTCTGGGACATTCCTCCCACCTCTTCCGCCGACAAAAACAACAGCACCACATCCGACATGCCGAGCAGCGGCGTAAACGTAACGATGGTGATGCCGCCGGTGGCATTGGTGCGGGTGAGCCCCTCGGAATAGATGTCGAGCGGCGGCTCCTCGTCGAACCAGACGCCGTGCAGCGTCTCGCCCTGCCATTTCTCGCGGCCCTTTTCGAAACTCTTGAACGACAGCACCGATTCATCGGCCTGCACGTCGCCGCCGCCGCCCCAGCGCACCACGACGCTGTCGAGCGCGGCGGGCGCGCCGCGCCCCATCGTGGTCTGCAAAATAGCATCGGCCGGGATCATGCCGGTGCCCCAGGCCGCCTGCTGCTGCGGCGGGCCGACCAGCACGCGCTGCGGGTTGTCGCGCGTGCCTTCGCCGGTCACACCTGCCGCCCACAGCCGCACCGCCGTGTCGAAAACCTTGCCTTGCCACCAGGAGGGATAGCGGCCGGTGAGATGCATTGCCCATTCCGCACCGCCGGCCCGGGTCTTGCCGAGCTGGTTGCCGGCCATGAACAGCCGTTCGCGGTTTTGCGCGCCCGCGGCGTGGAATTCCGCTTGCCTGGCATAGGGCCGGTAGGCGGCGAGCAGGTTAGTACGGCGCCGTCGGTCCAGCTCCGCCAGCAGCGCCAGATATTCCGTCTTCGCGGCCGAGGTCTTCAAGGAACGGCTTGAGGACGGCTTCGAGGCTGCGGATGCGGCTGCGGATCTCGTCATCGCTCAGCCCGTCCAGTTGGTTGATCGAAACATGCAAATCCTTGGGCAGCACCGAAAGCACGATCTTCAGATACTGGTCGGGCTTGTCGGCACGCACCTCGGCGATGACGCCGGCGCCGTGGGTGCGGAAGTCGGCGCGCACCGCAGCCAGGAAATCATCGCCCAGCGTTTTTTTGGTCCGCTTCGGGCGCGACTTCCGCACACCCATCGCGCTGGTGGCGGCATTGGCGGCGAGCGGCGCCGTCCGGCTTTTCAGCGATGGGCGGACCGGCCTGGCCGGCGGCTTGTCAACCATGCCCGGCCTCCGCTGGTCTCGCCGCGGATTTCACGGTCCTGGATTTCGAGCGGGCGGATTTTTTCGCCCTGGATTTCGCCGCCCTGGATTTCAATTGGGCGGCGCGCTTGCGCGGCTTGCTGGCCGCCCGCGCCGGCTTTGCCGAGAGCTTCGCGTCCGTTGCGCCGGCCGGTCTTGCCGCTTCGGAGCGCCCCGCGCCGGAAGCCGCCGCACCGGATTGGCCGGCAAGGCGCAGCCGGCTCATCAGCCGTGCCGCCCCGATGGCCCCATCGCTGCTACCCAGCGTTCCCAGGGCAAAACCAAAACCGCCGACCGCATCGACCGGACCGCCGCGCAGCATGCCAATTAGCACGCCGGGCACGATCTGCTCGACACGGCCCAGACGCACCTGCGGCGCCGCGCCCTCGAATTCGCCAATGGCGCTGACGACCTCGCGGCCGTCATCGTCGGTGATGATGGTGGCGTAGCGGACCATGGGATTTTCTCGCGGGTGATTGGGTCGTCAGGGCGAAAGACAGCGTTCCGTCGCGCCCCCCTCTGTCCTGCCGGACATCTCCCCCACGAGGGGGAGATTGGCTGTCACGCCGGCCTTCGCCAATCACAAGCGTCGTAGGAAAGACTGGGGCGCTGAAGCTGCGATCTCCCCCCGTGTGGGGGTTGAGGAATGGTCCGCGGAGCGGATGGAAAGCCAATTGCTTGGCTTTCCAAATGACGAACGTCCGGCAGGACAGAGGGGGGCGCTGTCCCGCCGACACTGGATATCTGCACCGGGCGTTTTAGAGTGATGAACTCGCCAAAAACAAAAAACCCGCCTCGGCGGCGGGTCGCTGGCGCAAATCAGCACCATGGACAAATATGTAGCATAGCTGCCCTCACCCAGTCAACGATTTTCTGAGAAAAAATTCCTAATTATATACGTGACAAAGTACGGTGACTCTGCTAGAAAGATGGCAGGGAGCAACTCGCCATGAAACTCGACAGCCCAATCTTCCAAGACGCCGACGCAGCCCGCATCCATTTGGAAGCGCAGCGTTGGCCGCATGGCCCTAACTGCCCGCATTGTGGCAATGCTAATCCCGATCGCATTACCAAGATGGTTGGCAAGGCTCACCGTCCCGGCCTGTACAACTGCATGGAATGCCGTGAGCAGTTCACCGTCACTGTCGGCACCGTTTTCGAGCGCTCCAAGATCGCCTTGAACAAGTGGCTTCTGGCGACTTTCCTCATGTCCTCATCCAAGAAAGGCATGTCCGCGCACCAGCTGCACCGTATGCTCGGCGTCACCTACAAGACCGCGTGGTTCATGGCGCACCGCATCCGCGAGGCCATGGCGGAAGACGTTAAGTCGGCTGGCCCACTTGGCGGCGAAGGCAAGACCGTGGAAGCCGACGAAACCTACATCGGACGCGTGGATCGCGATTACCTTTCGCCACAGCGTAAGGGCCAGCCGCGCTTGAAGCGCAAGATGAAGCCGAAGCGTACCGTTGTCGGCCTTGTCGAGCGTGGCGGCAAAGCCCGCATGGTTCACGTCCAGCACGCCACCAAGGCCGTTGTGCGCGATATCTTGGTGCGCAATGCCGACCGCAACTCGACGCTCTATACCGACCAGTCAAAGCTCTACACGACCACTGGCGAGGAATACGCCGCACACAAGACCACAAACCATTCCGCTGGCGAATACGTCCGTTACGAAGATGGCGTGTCGATCCATTCGAACACGATTGAGAACGTGTTCTCAGTCTTCAAGCGCGGCATGGTTGGCGTGTATCAGCATTGCGGCGAGGCTCATTTGCACCGCTACCTTGCGGAGTTCGATTTCCGTTACAATCGCCGCACCGCGCTCAAGATCACCGACACCGAACGCCACGACCAGTTGCTTGCCATGATCGAAGGCAAGCGCCTCACCTATCGGCGGATTGGTGAAGCCAGTTACGCCTAAGCAAAAAGCGCGTAAGCTCCTTCGTCTTCACAACAAGCGGAGGGGAAACAAATGACTACATCGCCGACAAAAACTGCAGGCACAGACCCATTCTCTGTCGCCGAAATGGCTACAGGAAATTCCGCGCTGATTAGAGCGATTATCCTATTCCTGCACTTTCGCGGGGTGCTCGATGATGTCTTACTCGGTCAATTATTTGAACTGACAAAGGAAGACCTAAAAAGCGGCGTTTATGACCCATCCGTGTGTGTCGGCGCTACCCGATATTTGGACCAGATGCTTAGCAACATGGGGCCGACAAACCCGAATGTTCGCGGCCCAACCGATATGCCGAACTGAGACGAGTTCCCACGTCGAGACAGCCAAAACGCCCGGAAATCAGCTTTTTGGCTTTTTAGCTTCTGGCTCTCTTCGCTCATCTGACTTCGTCTCTTTGTGCTTGGGATCCGGTGGTGTCTTGAGCATCCGCTTCAGTGTCTCGTTGAAGCGCTGCTCGTCATCCGCTGTTTTATTGTTGGGGGGATTGTTCATGCCGAAAGAGGCTCCGGAGAATGACGCCATTAGGCTTAAGTTCGTTGACGTTCTCGATGCCTGGGTGAAGGTCGAGCACGCTCTGTGGAAGGTATTCTATGTCATCCTGAAGCCGATGGAAGCCACTCAATCCCAATCGCTATTTCATGCTGTGGGAAGCTTTCAATCACAACGAGACGCCGTGATGGTCGTTGCAGGCGGCGCAATCTCAGACGTTGACCTGTTAGGCGAATTGGAGACCCTACAAGGTAGAGCAAGAGGCTTGGCAACCAAGCGCAACAATCTTGTTCATGGTCGATGGATGATGGCGTCTACTAAAGCCAAAGACCCACCCACACTCATGCGCTTCTATCGCCCTGCTAACATCACACAATTTCTGAAGCCCGGAGAGACGGCGCTTTCGAAGAAAGGCAAATACATATTTGACTTTCAGGATTTGCAAAATTGCCAGCGCGAGTTCTCGACGCTGGCGAAAGATTACGACGCGATCAGGATGAAGATCGCGAGCCACTTGGGCGTAAGCCCCCACATCGAATTACTTGAAAAAGATATTGTCGGACCGATTCGTACGACGATTCAGCGGTCAGACCCTCCCCAAGAAGGTCCCTAGCGAACTCCACTAGGTCCGGGGGTATCTCGATTTCCCCTGTGCCGGCCTGTCCCGGCTTGCGTATCAAATCACACATACTTTGTCACGTATATAATTAGGAAAAAATTCCTATCCGTCTTTTTCGGTCACCACGCCGAAGGGGTAAGCGGCATCGCCCAAGGGCTGCGGCAAAAACAAAAAAAACCCGCCTGCGCGGCGGGACTGGAGGTCATTGGCGCAAATCAGCACCATGGCCAAATCAATAGCACAATTGCCCTCACCGGACAACCCGATCGGCGGACGCCAAGGATCGGACGCTTCGTGCCGGCTGGCCATGAGCCGGCATCTGTGAGACCGTTAGCTGAAGCTCATGGAATGATTCCCGTCACGGCCTTTGTGGGAGAGGACGATGGACAGACCAGCCATGGCATCCGTGTTCAGGATGCGGCATGCTCCAGCCACGGTTTCCGGTGTTCGCAGCACCGGTCAGGGCCAGGCGGATCCGATCATCCGCGTGCGCTCGCTCGGCGAAGCGATCCGCTTCGTCGCCCACGCTTTTCCCCAATACGATATCAGTGCCGTCGCCATCATCGCAGGCGATCCCTCGATCCCGCGCCTCGGCGGTCCGGAGGCGCAGGCGCTGTGGCGCGAATATGGCGAGGGACTGACGCAGGAATAGGCCATCTGCCCCCGGCCCGGCCATGTCAGCCCAAACCGATTCCGCGCCGCCCGCCGGAGCGGAAACGCCGCTCGCGCGTTTCGACCATAGCCACGGGAGCAAATCGCCATGAATGTCGCCAACCTGCAACTCGAAGGCCTGCTGATGGCCGTCGCATCGATCAACCACCTGCTGGTTCAAAAGGGGGTGCTGAGCGCAGAGGAAATAGACCTGGCCTTGCGCAAGGCCGAGGCCGGCGAAACCAGCCAGGAGCGATCCGAAGGCATGTCCGCGTCAAGCCGTGACGCCGTCAGCTTTCCAATACGGCTGCTGGAGCTCGCCAATCAGTGCCAGCCGGAGGCGGACATGCCCTCCTTTTCAAAGCTCGCCCGCATGGTCGGCCAGATCAAGGAGCCCTACAACGACCAGATGTGACGGCGCCAACGGGGGCCTTCACATGACATGGATCGTCTCAAGCGCCAGCACCAGCATGTCTCCGTCGCGATCGAGATTGAACGTGGCGGTTACATCGCTCCAGTAGCCATCGAGCGGCATGTCGAACCAGACCGAGATGAATGGTTCGCCATCGGGCAGCGTATCGCGGTCGACCTCGTGCCTGGGCCATGGATTGTTGAGCGGTTCAGTGCCGGGATGATAACTGGCCGAAGCCAGTGGCGTCACCTTGTGTACCCGCTCAGCGGGTTCGGGGTGGCCATATCCCGCAATCGTCCTTTGCAACAATTCGGCAGTCCAGCCCGGAGCACGGATCATGGCCAGCGCCCCCTCATAGTCCTCGGAGGCCAGCGTGTCGTTCCACCTGCGAACAACCGTGAGGATATCCTCGTCGGAGGCGTCCTGGGCAAAACGCACCATCGCCGTGTTCGTGTCGGACATGGCATCCCCTCCGGTCGGAGCGCAGCGTGCCAGCTTATCTGCCGAATGCAAGGCGGCGAATCTTTCTGACACTATGTCAAAGGTTATAGACGGAAGACTTTAGCTTGCTCTAAAGTAGCTCCATGCTGTCCTGGGGGGGTAATGGGCAGGCAAGCATGGGGCCGTCGTTTGTGGGAAAACGACGGCCTACCTTCGACAGCCACCTGGCGCGCTCGCCCCTCGCCTACGCCCTGCCCGGCCATCCCAAATTCAAAGAAAGCACCGGTCCCGGCCCATGCACCGCCGCGAACAGCAGTCCGGCCATGAACGAAAAATGGTCGACGAAGAAGCCGAACTCGGCCTGGTTGCCGGCCCAGTGGCTGGGGCCGTGGAAGGAGAAGCCGAGGAACAGCACATAGGCGGCAGCGACCAGGGCTGCCGGCGTGAAGAAGGCGCCGGTCAGGAAGCACAGCATCAGGGCGGCTTCCAGCAGCGCCGCGCACCAGGCCAGGAACAACGGATGGACCAACCATTTTACCTGCATGACCTCTCAAGCATCTTGCCTATGTCACATAGTTTTGCTTGGCTCCAATGCAGTTGTTTTCGGGGGGGACAGATGAGATTTGAACCGCTTTGGCGCCTTGCTTCTTGGCGCGGCACTCCTGTCGGGCTGCAACGATGTGACAGAAGGCCAATGGAAAACCGCCACAACCGTGTTCCATGGCAGCCCGGCACTCAAGAAACAGGTCATAGCCGATTGTATCGTGCGGGTGGGATCGGGACCGCTTGACAAGAAGAAAGCCGCCGCCGCGCTTATGAACGTCAGCGTCAACCGTTTTCCCAGTGCGTTTTGCAACCGCTTCATGAATGCATGGGCCAGCGGTCGTCCGACCTATCAGGATTTTCGAAACATCAATTCTGACACCGCCGACAACAGCCGTTTCATGCGCATCTTGCAGGGCGGGTAGTAAGCGAAACGCCTCGGGGCCTTCACTACAGTCATGCAGCCTGATGACCAGCTTCAGCGCCTGATCGACGACTGCTATGCGGCATTCGAGCCCTATCCACGGCCGCATGCCATGCACGCCTCGCCGTTGCGCGATCCCGTCGCACTCCTGAAGACTCTGAGCTCTGCCCCTCTGCGGGAGTTGACCGGTGAGCAGATCGGCCCCTATGCCGGCTACGCCATTACAACGGTCGGCGATATCGACGATTACAAGCATTTCCTGCCGCGCATTCTTGATCAAGCTGTCCAAGAGCGACAATGGACGGGCGTTGAGCCGCCGGTCATCGCCCAGCGCCTGAAGCGAGCCAAATGGCTCACATGGCCGGGGCATGAGCAGGCCGCAATCCGCGCTCTGTTTGCCGGCGCCTGGTCGCAGGTCCTTCAGGAAGATCCCGACGAAGAGGACGCCGATAGCTGGCTGTGCGGCATCGGCTGTCTCGATCTCGATCTGGCGGCGATGCTGGCAAAATGGCTTGCGGCACCGTCGGTCAACGCGGCGCTACAGCTGGCCAGCTTTATGCAGACCGGGGCAGAATTCGTGTTCGAGAACGACGCCATCGAGCGCTCCTTCTGGAGTCACGTGGACGAAGTGAAAATCCACCAGATGCGGCGCTGGCTGCTGAGCCCGCCGGTGCATCAGCTGGTGTTGTTGGCGCGCGGCCGTGTTGCGCCGTCCCGTCTGTGGCTGATCGACAAGGCGCTCGAGGCACTGGCATCCTTCGGTCCGGCTAGACTGCACTAGCGACGGGCTCCCCTCGCCTACGCCCTGCCCGGCCATCCCAAATTCAGCGAAAGCACCCGGCCCGGCCCATGCACCGCCGCGAACAGCAGTCCGGCCATGAACGAAAAATGGTCGACGAAGAAGCCGAACTCGGCCTGGTTGCCGGCCCAGTGGCTGGGGCCGTGGAAGGAGACGCCGAGGAACAGCACATAGGCGGCGGCGATCAGGGCTGCAGGCGTGAAGAAGGCGCCGGTCAGGAAGCACAGCACGAGGGCGGCTTCCAGCAGCGCCGCGCACCAGGCCAGGAACAGCGGAAACGGAAAGCCGGCGGCGGCGATGTAGCCGGCGGTGTCGCCCATGCCCATGAACTTGAAGGTCACAGCCATCAGGAAGACGCCGGCGAAGATCAGGCGGGCAATGAGAAGGGCCGCGGTCTGCCACGGCGCCTGAGTGGTTTGCGACTGGGTGATCTGCGACTGAGTGATTTGCGACGACATGTCGTTCTCCAGGGTTGCAATGGGCTCCGACCCAAGGACGCGCGACCCCGGGCAAGTCCGACATCGGTCCCGAAAGTTTTTGCCTGGATAGCGGCAAGCCCTGCAAGAGCCCCTTTTCCAAAGCAGGCGCCCGAACCTTGCCGCGGCCCGTCCCGGCGGCTATTTTCTCGCAGGCGGGGCTTGATGGAGGAGCCCGCGGATGGCGACATTCCGGTATCTCGTCAGCGACGTCGATCTGTCGATCGCGTTCTATACCAAGCATCTGGGCTTCGCCTTGCAGCAGCAATTCGGCCCGGCGATGGCCATCCTGACGCGCGCCGACCTCACCCTCTGGCTCGCCGGTCCAATGGCCTCGGCTGCGAGACCAATGCCGGATGGCCGGACCCCGGAGCCGGGCGGGTGGAACCGCCTTGTCCTGGAAGTCAGGGATCTTCCGGCACTGGCTGCAGCCATGCGCGAGGGCGGCGCATCGTTTCGCAACGAGATCGTAGACGGCCCGGGCGGGCGGCAGATTCTTTGCGAAGACCCGTCCGGTAACGTGGTTGAGCTCTTTGAACCGCGCGCCTGACCCCGAAAATCGGCATCGATTTTCGGGGATCGATGCGGCGCCGGCGCGGCCGGGCGCGGCGTTATTCTCGTGCCGGTGGAACCCGCGGCGCCGATCTGTGTTATGTCCTGTTGATCGTGGACTCGGGCGCCGACGGCTGCGCGTTTCCCCGGCAACAGAAAGCGAGGCCTGAAATGGCTGACGACAAGTCGAAGACAAAGCAGGACCGCAAGCTGGTTTCGAGCGAGGAGCCTTACGAGGTCGCCGCCTTTGCCCGCAAATATGGCATTCCGCCAAGCGAGGCGCAGACCATCATCAAGCGCTATGGACCATCGCGCAAGAAGCTCGATTCCTATATGGCGGCTCGCGGCTAGGGCATCCCGATGGGATCGGGATGGGGCTCTGTCCTGGACGATCCGATACCGGCTCTGTCCGCAAGAGCATCCGTCCCGCCCGGCCCCCAGCGCCAAGGCTGTGCCACAGGCTGACAAGAGGGAGGTCGCATCATGTCCGAAATCATACGCAGGACCGGCAGCTGCCTGTGCGGCGGCGTGCAGTTCACGGTCACCGGCGCGCCGCTCAGAATCGGCCTGTGCCACTGCAAGGACTGCCGCAAGGCCGGCGGCTCGGTCTATTCGGCCTATGCCATCTGGCCGCGCGAGGCATTCGAGGTGACAGGCATCGTCAGCACCTATGGCACGCGCAGCTTTTGCCCGACCTGCGGCGGCCGCGTCGCCTTCCTTGGTGAAGACGAGGCCGAGGTGACGATCGGCAGCCTCGATGTCGCACCAACCGATGATCTCGTACCCGAATATGAGTTGTGGACCAGCCGGCGCGAGACCTGGCTGCATGCATTGCCCGGCGCCGAGCAGTTCGAGCATGACCGGCCAACGGCGAACAACACCCAGTTGGCCGAACCTAGGCCATTGTCGGATGCCGTCGCAGGCAGCTGAAATTTGATCGTTCCGGCAGGGAACCCTGCCCTGTTGCCGACGTTGTCCGACGCCCGCTTTTTTGCGCATGTCGTCCAAAACCGCTGCGCACTTTGGGCGACGTGCACCATCACGGAGACGACCGTTGAACGACAAGATGTTTCCCCGACCGATCCGGCTGAAATTTGCCCCCGAGCGTGAGCGCGTGGTGCGCAGCGCCTGGGAGGGGCTGGAATGTCTCGGCGACTGGCCGGCGGGCCAGAGCCGACAGTATCGGGCGGCGTTGCGCAGCTGCCGCGATGCGCTGGATGGCTGGACGCCGCCGCAAAAGGCGATGCAGGCGATGATCGACGCCGCGCGCGAAGCGAAATTCCTCCAATAGCGGGAACCGGGAGATGACCGAGCTGATGCTGTCGACGCCGATGCGGATCAGGCCGCATGGCTCGGACACGATCCGCGATCTCACCACGCTGCAGGATGCCAGCGAGATCCTGATCGACTGGCCGCAGGCCAAGCGTGGCCCCTTCTATCAGGCCGCGCGCGAACAGGTCGAGGCCGCGCTGGAAAACAAGGCCGGTGCTGCCCAGGCACAGGAAGCGTTCTCTGCCCTGTGCAACCATGCCGGCGTGCTGGTCCGCTAGATACTTCTCAGTCGATAAAGGACAGGCGAGGCATCCCTGCCTCGCCCTTTTTTTATAGTGCGAAATCGTTTCTGATTATTGCCCAGAAACGTCGGCCTGCACGACCGGGCGGGATGTCTCGAACCCGAAGCGGTTCGGCGCCATCAGCATCAGGGCGACGACAATGGCGATCGAGGCAAGAAACATGGCGGTGCTGGCGATATCTCTCACGGATCTCTCCTTCGGTCGAAGTCGTGACAGCAACGTTTCTGTCGACGCGAGGTTCCTGCGTGGCTACTGCGCCGGCGGCTGGACCGGCACGTCACCCGGTTTGATGACCGGTGTCTTGCCTTGATCCGGGGCCGGCGTCGTCATCTCCTGGTCGCCGGTAGCGGGCGGCTTCAGCACGCCGCCGCAGTCATTGAGCGTGTCCGTCAGATTGTCGCCGCCAGGCTGCTGTTTGGCGCCTTGCTCCGTCTGCACCTGGCATTTGTCGTTCTGCTGCTGGTCCGTCTGGGCCGCGGCCGGCACTGCCAGCGCCAGCATCAGGCCGAATGGCACGATGGCGAGGGTTCTCATCTCGGCCTCCTTCTTCCCTTCCCTTCACAGGGACAACGCCCATCGACGGAAAAGGTTGGCCACTTCCGCCCGGCCGTGCCGGGCACAGGGACAACGCCCGTCGACGGAAAAGGTTGGGCTTCCGCCCGGCCGTGCCGGGCACAGGGACAACGCCCATCGACGGAAAAGGTTGGCCACTTCCGCCCGGCCGTGCCGGGCATCCACCCAGTCAGTGTGAGATTTCGAGCCTGCCGGACCCTCAAGGGCCGAAAGACGGCTCGGCGGCAGCCATTTCGGTGCCGATCTGGGGCACGATGATCGAGTCCAGCGGCGCCGTCAGCGACCAGCTGACATGGCCCGGGTTGCGCTCCAGAACCGCCGATCCGTTCAGCGATTGCGGCGCCACGCGCTGCAGGACGACGGTGCCAAAACCCTTGCGCGTGCTTTCGTCTTGCCGTCCTCCTGGCGGGTCGCCTGCATGCACCGGCATCGTCTCGTCCCAGACGAGATGGATGTCCCGCTTGCCCGAAACGCCGGTGGCGATCTGCCAGGTGATCTCGAGCCGCCCGGCCTCGCACGCCAGCGCGCCATATTTGGAAGAGTTGGTGCCGAGTTCATGAAATGCCATGCCGAGATTTTGTACGGCGTTCGGCTGCAGGGTCAGCAGCGGTCCCGACAGCGACACCTGCTCCTCGTGGCCGAACGGCTTGAGCTGCTCCTGGATGAGGTCGAAGAGGCTGGCGCCCGCCCATTCCGAGTTCACCAGCAGGTCGTGCGACCGCGACAGCGCCATGATGCGGGAGCGGATGAGGTCTTCGAATTCGCGCGGTTCGGTCGAGCGCTTGCTGGTCTCCCTGACCATCGACAGGATCACCGCGAACTGGTTCTTGACGCGATGGTTCACCTCCCGCAGCAACAGCCTGATCCGGCGCTCGCTCTCCTTGGTCGCGGTGATGTCGCGGGCGATTTTCGAAGCGCCGATGATCTCGCCCTCTGTATTTCTGATCGGCGAGACGGTCAGCGATACGGCAATGATCCCGCCATCCTTGCGTTTCCGGATCGTCTCGTAACTGGCCACGAGTTCACCATTGCGAACCCGGCCGATGATGTCGGCCTCTTCATCCCTGAGATGATCGGGAATGAGCATCAGCACCGATTGGCCGACAGCCTCCTCGGCAGTGTAGCCGAACATCCGCTGCGCCGCCCCGTTCCAACTGGTGATGACGCTGTTCAGATCCTTGCTGATGATGGCGTCGTAGGACGAATCGACGATCGCCGCCAGCCTTGCGTCGGCAGTGATTCCGATCAGACCATTGATGCTCGCCAATCCTGTCATGGCCCCACCTTTCCCCCGAATCACGACCGGCCATCTTGCGACTTGCAGTCTTGCGCGAGGGATACCGTCGATGCCGAGCAATGCGTGGCGGGGCATTTGGTTGCAATCGGCATCCAACATTCCGCCCGCGATCGCGAGGCACTTGCCACACCGTGGCCGCCGGTGCCACCGAAGAGCCCGAACCCGGTGTCAGGATCCGTTCGGTTTGGGAGGGGCCTCGTCCGGGGCGTCAGGCGGAGGATCGGCCTCCGGCTCGCGTTGCGGACAGTCCTCGTAGCGGTGGTCGCGGCCGCCGCAGAAGGAACAGCACATGGCCTCGCGATCCTCGTTTCCGGGTGGCCAATGCGGGGTCTCGTAGGGCTTCCTGCCGTCCATTTCCCAGCAATGCGCGACGCGGCATTTGGTTGCGCCACGAGAAGACGGCCGGCTGGCTGTTGCCGAACCGCGGGACGGGATGCGAGTTTGGCGTGACGTAAACACCGAGTAGCCGCCATGCCCATCCGCCGACTTGCCTTGACGACAGCAGCGATCCTGCTCGCCGCGACCGGCCTCGCCACCGCCCGGCCCGACACCCGCACGATGGATTGCCAGCAGCTTCGGCAGCTGATCCAGAGCCGCCATGCCGTGGTGCTGACCACCGGCCCCAACACCTATGACCGCTATGTCAGGCAATTCGGCATCGAATGCGACTGGCCGGAGGTGCCGATGTCGGCCTATGTCCCGACCCGTGACGGCCACTGCCCGGTCTATCGCTGCGACCAGCCGATCGGCGATCTCCCGGATTGACGGCGGCGGCTTGCCGCCCATTGCCGATCGCCAGTTGTCTATCGCAACTTGCCGATCGCCAGTTGCCGATCGCAAGGGGATCGCGCTGTTGCGGAACCGCCGGCCGGATGCGAGTTTCGCCTGACACGTTCGCGTGGTACGTAAACCGCTGAGGTAACCGCCATGCCCATCCACCGAACTGCTTTGGCGACGGCAGCGATGCTGCTTGCCGCGACCGGCCTCACTGAGGCCCGGCCCGACACCCGCACGATGAGCTGCCAGCAGCTCCAACAACTGATCCAGAGCCGCCGCGCCGTGGTGCTGACCACCGGCCCCAACACCTATGACCGCTATGTCAGGCAATTCGGCAACGAATGCGACTGGCCCGACGTGCCGATGTCGGCCTATGTCCCGACCCGTGACGGCCGCTGCCCGCTCTACAAGTGCGACGAGCCGGTTGGCCGTATCCCGTGACGGCGACGGCTTGCCGCCAATTGCCGATCGCCAATTGCCGATCGCAGGAGGATCGCGTTGATCCCGGCGCCCGAACCGGCTAGGGGTGTCGGCGCAGGTTGCATTATCCCGCTTCGTCTAATGGTAGGACAGCGCCCTTTGAAGGCGTGAATCGTGGTTCGAGCCCATGAGCGGGAACCAGCCAAATCAACCGCCAAGGCATTTCAGGTCGCCTTTTGTCGAATATCATCGGATAAACGTGCGCGACATGCGGGCTGACGCGGACGGCATCTGCCGATCACGTCGGCGGGCGCTTCTGGCCTTCAGGTCCGGACGGCATCGGGCTTCTTTCGCTTCAGGAGAGTTACCAGCACGGTCCGCATTGACGAGTGCTCCGCGCTATCGAGCTCAACAATCCAATCAGCATTGCGCTTGTGCCAAGGGAACTTCGCGTTTCGCAATGCCTGCCGAAATGCCGTCGGATCAACACCAACGGTCAGAGCCATATCAGCAGCGTTTGTCAGCTTGGCCATGACGCCTCCTATGCTTTCCGCCAAGCATAGAGGCGTTTGCACAAGTTGGGCAAAGGAATTGGGCGTCTTCGCAAATTTCACACGACCTGAGATCACCAGGGAAGCGAGATGTGTGGAACATACTGTGCAGGCGCCGCGTTCCGGTTTGAGCAATCAGGGTTTGACCATTCCGCACACGGAGAGGGAGCATCGCCAACACTGCCATAACGTTCCACGAGTTTTGCGAATCCGTAGGCGAAGGCGAAAAGAAGTGCCAGGACAATCGCTATTCGGCCGGCCATATCGGATTGTAGCAGGTACAGGGCGAAGCTGGCATCAAAAGCGACGAGATGCGGGCGCGACTGCGGACTGTATCATTTTAATACAATCCCCAATTGGTAGACTCGC
>NZ_JBHUGZ010000020.1:0-37647 GCF_042682145.1 Mesorhizobium newzealandense
TGGCGAGGAAGCCGAGGCGCCCCTCCAGCTTTTCCATTTCGCGGGTCAGCGCCAGGTCCATCGCCTTGTCGATGCGGGTCTGAAGCCCGAGCGGCGTTTTGGCGCCCTTCTCGAAGCTCTTCTTCCACTCGCGCATCGCAGCCACGAAAATCGCGCCCATGCCGGTGGTCTTGCGGTCGGCAAGCGTCCGGTAAAGCTCCTCCAGCGACTGCCCCGACCAGAACACCTGCTCGAAACGGTTGAGCGCCAGCCGCATGCGGGCATAAGAAACCAGCTTGTCGACGATGATCGCCCAGGTCCAGACCGAAGCGCAGAGCAAACCGATCATGACCAGCTTGACCACCCAGCTGGCCTGGCTGAACAGCGCCCAAATCGACAATTGCGCGCCCGGGTCGGCGAGTGCGATATTTTCCATCGTTACGTCCTTAAGATTTCCGGGCTAAGCTGGCGGCTGGCCCCTGGCATCCCTTGTGGTCGGTTCGCACGAAGCTACCGGAACAACCCCAAACCGTGCCGTTGGTGGCCTTTTCGGGGCAAATATTGGTGAAAGGAAGGCGCCTGATCGCGCCAATCTTCACCAATCTCTTCATGAACCGTTATGGTTAAGGATGGGTTAGTGAATAAGGCGCGGCGCATTGCCACGCCCCGTGGCGCGGCACATTCAATCGCCAGCGGTCGCTGTCCGTCTAAAGCGCGTCGTCTGACTGGATTCAGACGATGCGCATTGGGTCTTGGTTCTTATGCATGTCGTTCCCCCAAAAACCGGGGCCACTTTTGGGCGACATGCATTAGTCGGCCGCGGGTGAAGCCTTGGGCATGAACGCCGCCACCCATTCCCTGGGAAAGCGCCTTGGCCGGCCATTCTCGCCGATGATCGCCGCCTCGACCTTGGCCTCGACCAGCACCTCATCGCCGCGTTTGAGCTGCTGCGCCATGAAGATGCGCGCGCCGGAAATGTCCTCGGTGCGGGTGTCGACAGTCAGGATGTCGTCGATGCGGGCGGGGCCGCGAAAATTGATCTCCATGCGACGCACCACCCAGACGATCTTCTCGCCATGCTTGCCGTCGGCAAGCTCGGTGTGATGCACGCCGGTCAGCCTGAGATAGTCGGAGCGGCCGCGTTCGAAGAATTCGAGATAGCGCGCATGGTAGACGACGCCGGAGAAATCGGTGTCGGCGTAGTAGACGCGCGCCATCAGCCGGTGGCCGAACTCCGTCAGCGCGCCGGAAAGCCCCGCCAGCAACGCCGCCGATTCACCATGATCGTCCATTGCGCTTTCCTTTTTGGGCCTGACCGGGCACCTAAAGCGTGGTGCGCTTCAAGCAATTGTTTTCCGTGCGTGCCGTTGTCCCAAACCGCTACACACTTTTGGGCGACACGCACTGGCTTGGCGCATGAACCCGATGGCACTGTTGACGGCGATGATCAAGACCTTGATGACGGCGCTGTTTGTGCTGATGGCTCTGTCGCTGCCCGGCCAGGCAGCCACCTTCTCGATGAAGCGCGGCCTCAATCTCGACCAGTGGACGACGTGGCCGGGCGAGCAGCAGTGGGGCGACGCCAAGGCCATCCTGCCTTATCCGGAATGGCGCAAATTCCTCAAGGAGGACGACCTCAAGGCGCTGAAGGACGCGGGCTTCGATTTCCTGCGCATGCCGGTCGATCCGTCGCCTTTCCTGTCCGACCAGACCGTGGCCTTGCGTGACGACCTCTATGCCAGCGTGCTGGACTCGGTGCGCATGATCAACCGCGCCGGGCTGAAGGTGGTCGTCGACATGCACCTGATCCCGGCCGGCGGCAGCCGCAAGATCGGCATGGCCGAAGTGATGGGTGACCCTCAGGCCTTCGACGCCTATGTCGACATGGTGCGCAAAATGGCGCGCACGCTGGCCGGCGAAGATCCTGCCCGAGTCGCCTTCGAGCCGATGAACGAACCGATCGTCGACTGCGACAGCGACGGCACCAGCCTGTGGCCGGATCGGCAGCAGAAGCTGTTCGCGGCAGCGCGATCCTCGGCCACGAAGCTGACCCTGGTGCTGACCGGCGCCTGCTATTCCGCCGCTTCGGCGCTGGAGAAGATCGATCCGAAGACGATCCCGGACGACAACGTCATCTGGACCTTCCATTCCTACGATCCGTTCCTGCTCACCCATCAGGGCGCGACCTGGGCCGGTGATTTCATCCCCTATGTGACCGGCCTGCCCTACCCGCTAGCTGCGGTGCCGCAGGCACAGCTCGAGGTGACGCTCGACACCATCCGCGCCAGGATCAAGGCCGAGGCGCCATGGGCGAGGCAGAGCGGCCTGCTTGCCTATCTCGACGAACAGGTCGCCGGCATGGACAGTCCCGAAAAGCTGCTCGGCCTGATGGATGCGCCGTTCAAAAAGGTCGAGGCCTGGGCGAAGGCCAACGGCATCGAGCCGGAAAACATCACGCTGGGCGAATTTGGCATAATCCGCCAGGAATACGGCAACGCCTATGTGATGCCGGCTGCGTACCGGGCCGCCTATGTCAGCGACATGATCGAGCGCGCCGAGGCGCATGGCTTCTCATGGTCGGTGTGGAGCTATGGCGGCGCTTTCGGCATCGTCGATGCCTTCAACGGCGACAAGGCCGAGCCTGACGTGATGGATGTGATCCGCGGGCTGCATTGACCGTTCAGCCGAGGTCGATCGACAGGATTTCGGGGCGCATCCCGAAACGCACCGGCAGAATGCTGAAGCCAAGCCCGCCCGAGACGATCAGATTGCGATCATTCTCGACGACATGGCCATAGGCATAGCGATTGCCGAACCGCGACGGCACGACAGGCGAATAGCCGAACAGCCGAATTTGTCCGCCATGGGTGTGGCCGGACAGGGTCAACGACACCCGCCACGGCACGGTGGGAAAAATATCGGGCTCATGGGCAAGCAGGATGACCGGCGAGCTATCGCTGACCTTGGCCAGCGTGCCGTCGAGATCGTCCAGCCCCTTGAAGCCGGCGCGGTCCCTGGTCGGCAGCAGGGCCAACTGATCGGCAAGCCCGGCGATCCAGACACCTTGCCCATCCTTTTCCAGGCGCACGACATCGTTCTCCAGGACCGGGATGCCAACCGTCTCCAAGGCCTTGCGCGCTATCGTCGGGCCGGCTGCGGCGCGCTGCGCGAAGCCATCGCCCCACCAGTCGTGGTTGCCCAGGATCGACAGCACGCCGAGCGGCGCCTTGAGGCCCGACAGCGCGGATGCCCATTGCGATGGCGTCACCCGGCCCGTTACCAGGGGCATGCCGGCAATGTAGTCGCCAAGCAGGACGATCAGGTCCGCTTGCTGCGCATTCGCGTCCTCGACAAGCGAAGCGATCCGTTCGGGCGTCATCCATGGCCGGCAGGCATGGATGTCGGCGAGCGCGACGATGCGCAGCTTCAATCCCGCCGGCCAATGCGGTGGCGTCAGCGCATAGCGCTTCACATGCGTCATCAGCATCGGCTCGATGCCGACCGCATAGGCGCTGAACGCGGCAACGGTCAGGAAGGAACCGCCGACAAAGCGCAGGAACCCGCGTCTGGTTATCATGGATTGGCTCCGGCACTTGATCGCGGCGACAGTCGCAAGGCAGCGTTAAAGTCGACGATTGTGCCGGCAAACCGACAAAGATGTGGAGATTTTGCGCAAGGACATTCACGGATCCTTGATCGCAGGGTCGGCGTCCAATCGCCGGGGCCGCTACTCTTCCTGGAACAGGTTGATCTGCTGCTGCGCCAGATCCTTCGGCGCGTCGAGGCCGAGATGCCGCCAGGCATTGGCCGTCAGCATCCGGCCTCGCGGCGTGCGCTGGATGAAACCCTGCTGGATCAGATAGGGCTCGATGATGTCCTCGATGGCGTCGCGCGGCTCGGAAAGGCCGGCGGCGATCGTCTCGATGCCCACCGGGCCGCCGCCGAAATTGCGGGCGATCATCGACAGATAGCGGCGGTCGAGCGCGTCGAGGCCGAGCGCGTCGACCTCGAGCCGCGTCAGCGCCTCATCGGCGATCTGGCGGTCGACATGGCCATCGCCGGCGACCGAGGCGAAATCGCGCACCCGGCGCAACAGCCGGCCGGCGATGCGGGGCGTGCCGCGCGCACGCCGCGCGATCTCCAGCGCGCCATCGTCGCCGAGCGGCATTTGCAGGATGCGCGCGCAGCGCCGCACGATCTGCTCCAGCTCCTCGACGGAATAGAAATTGAGCCGCACCGGAATGCCGAAGCGGTCGCGCAGCGGATTGGTGAGCAGGCCAAGCCGCGTGGTGGCGGCGACCAGCGTAAAGCGGGCGAGGTCGATTTTGACCGAGCGCGCCGCCGGTCCCTCGCCGATGATCAGGTCGAGCTGGAAATCCTCCATTGCCGGATAGAGGATTTCCTCCACCGCCGGGCTCAGCCGGTGGATCTCGTCGATGAACAGCACGTCGCCTTCTTCGAGATTGGTGAGCAGGGCCGCGAGGTCGCCGGCCTTGGCTATGACCGGGCCGGAGGTCGAGCGGAAATTGACGCCGAGCTCGCGCGCCATGATCTGCGCCAGCGTCGTCTTGCCGAGGCCCGGCGGTCCCACGAACAGCACATGGTCGAGCGCCTCGTTGCGGCCCTTGGCGGCCTCGATGAACACTTTGAGGTTGGCCCGCACCGCCGCCTGGCCGACGAAATCGTCAAGCGTCTGCGGCCGCAAGGTCTGCTCGGCATCCTCTCCGCGTTTTTCGGGGGCAATGAGACGGGGGGACAGGCTCATGATGCCTTCCTTGCACACGGCAAGGACCTGAACAAGCGAAGCCTCACCGCGCCAGTTCCTTCAGCCCGAAGCGGATCAGCTTCGGTGCATCGGCATCCTCGCCCGCCGTCTTCAGCGCCGCCGCCACCGCATTGGCGGCGGTGTCGCGCGAATAGCCGAGATTGACCAGCGCCGAGACGGCGTCGGTGATCGGCGCCGGAGCGACGCCTTCACCGAGCTCCTGCTTCAGGCCGATGGTGCCCGAAGCGGTGCCGGCATAGGCCGGCGCCTTGTTCTTCAACTCGGTGACGATGCGCTCGGCCACCTTCTTGCCGACACCAGGCGCACGAGAGACCATGGCGATATCGCGCAGTGCAATCGCGTTGGCGAGATCGGCCGGCGCCAGTGTCGACAGGATGGCGAGCGCCACCTTGGCACCGACGCCTGGCACATTGTTCATCAGCAGCCGGAACCATTCGCGCTCCAGCTGCGACTGGAAGCCGTAAAGCCGCAGCATGTCCTCGCGCACATAGGTCTCGATGAACAGCACCACCGCTTCGCCCGGCGACGGCAGTGCGGCCAGCGTGCGCGCCGAGCAATAGGCGACATAGCCGACGCCATGGATATCGACGAGACAATGATCCTCGTCGATCTCGTCGAGCGTACCCTTGAGTTTGCCGATCATTGCCTAACAGCCTCTCACGATGCCAATGCTGCCATCCGGTAGGCGACACTCTGCCGGTGGTGCGCGTGGCAGATGGCGATGGCCAGCGCATCGGCGGCATGTTCGGTATCGAACGTGGCTTTCGGCAACAGCACCTTCACCATCATGTGGATCTGCTTCTTGTCGCCATGGCCGACGCCGATCACCGCCTTCTTGACGGCGTTGGGCGCATATTCGGCAACGACAAGGCCCGCACGGGCCGGCACCAGCATGGCGATGCCGCGCGCCTGGCCAAGCTTCAGCGTCGCCACAGCGTCCTTGTTGACGAAGGTCTGTTCGACCGCCGCCTCGTGCGGCATGGCCGCGTGCAGGATTTCGGCGAGCCCGTCATGCAATTGGCACAGCCGTGTCGCCAGCGCCGCCTTGTCGTCGGAACGCACGGTGCCGGAGGCGACGAAGCGCAATGAATTGCCGAGGCTCTCGACGATACCCCAGCCGGTGCGCCGAAGCCCCGGATCAATACCGATGATGCGAATCGCTTCCCCCATCCGACGAGTTTACCTCCGGCGGACAGCGATGCCAGCGAAATGTGAACAAACCAGAAACGAAGAGGCGCGCCGAGGCTTAACCGCGGGCGAAAGCCGTGTTGAGCAGGCTGATCTGGTCGGAAACCGGATTGGGGCGGCGAGCCATCGGTTGCATGTCGACCACGTCGCCGGAGCCGTAGATCTCCTCGTCCATGCGGCGCACCAGCGCCTGCAGGCGCAGCGAGCGGGTGACGAGGTCGAGGAAATCCTTGGGCAGCTCGGCCCAGCCGGCGGCTTCGTCATGGGCGGAAGCGGTGTCGAGGCGGACCTTGGACTTTTCCGACGCAACCTGGTCCCGGGTCATCTCGCCGGAATTCGCGGCGCGCTGCAAAAGCAGCCAGGAGGCAACCTGCATCAGCCTTGTGGTCAGCCGCATCGATTCGGCTGCATAGAGCGTGGCCCCCAGCCTTGACAATTTCTTTGCCTCGGCCCGGCCCTTGCCGTCGAGATACTCCGCCGCCTGTTCGACCAGGCCCATGCCTTCCTGGTAGAGCGGCTTGAAGGATTGCGTGAAAACCCGGCGCTCCGCCAGTTTGACGGTTTTCGCACTGCCCTTCGAAAGCTCGTTCATTGCTACGCCCCCTGCACCTACAGCTGGCCGATTCGGCTCACTGCCGATACACCCAGCACCGTATCGAACTGAAGCTTGAAAATGCGCTTCGTTCCCGGCGAAGGCAAGCACATGTTTAACAGAAGGTTAACGGCGAGCCGCTGTCGGGCGCCCTGAAATCCGGACAAAAAAAGAGCCGCGGATAAGGCGGCTCTCAGGAGTTTAACAGGGAGGCGTCAAACAAAGTGGCTCCAACCACTCGGTAAGAATCCAGATCACTGGATGGACATAGTAAACACCTGTAAAGCTTAATGAAGCCTTAACGGCGCGTGTGTTTTTTGACCGAACGCCGCCGTCCTGTGCCGTAACAGCACAGAACCGAACCTCGTTCCAGGCTCAGATCAGGCCTTCTTCCAGACAGCCGGCAAGGCGATGAAGGCAAACAGCAGCATGGCCGCGTAGAAGCCCATCGAAGAAATCGCCACCAGCGGTTCGATCGCGGCGTTGCCGGCAAGCAGGAAATAGAGGCCGATCAACAGGCCGATGCCGCTGATTGCCGTCAGCCAGAAATGGATTGTGGCGAGCATCTTTAGCCCGACTGCCGGAAACAGATGGTAGAAGAAGGCGAAGACCGCCGACATCAGCCACCCGGCCACCATCGTGTGGGCGTGGGTCGGCATCTGGCCATGGTCCTGGCTGATCGCCATGTGCAGGCCAAGCGCCATGCCGCACAGCGAATAGATGATGGCCAGCGTGAAGAAATTCCGTGCTACCCCTTGCATAGTGTCCCCCGAATTGCCTTTTCCCGTGTGCGGGAATGGGTTGATCGTCAGGCGATTCCTGTCGCCACCGGGCTCCCGGCATCGGCGCACTAGCATCGGCACTGTTTCCAGACGATGTCGCACCAACCCCTCCCGACACTTCTCACGATAGCAGAAAATCAGGCAGCGCATTCGCCATCTCGGCGACTTCGCGCGCTGGCGGGAAGCTGAAACAGAACCGGATTTTCCGCGACATCGTTGCGAAACACGCGCCGCGCTAAACGCCTGGCTCCTCTGACGGCTGGCGCCAATCGTGCCCTGCCGGAACCCTCCAGAACACCCAGGGAGCCACCATGGACTGGTACTCGATCGTCAAATTTCTCCATATCGTCTCGGCCAGCCTATGGGTCGGGGGCGGTTTCGTGCTGTTCCTGCTCGGCGTGCTTGCCGAGCGCGCCGGCAACATCGAGGAAAAGTTGCAGGCGATGCGCGCCAGCGGCCAGTTGGGTGGGCTTTTCTTCGCGCCGATGTCGATGCTGACACTGATCTTCGGCCTCATCATGTGCAGCTTCTGGGTCGGTTTTTCGGATCTGTGGATCATCATCGGTCTCATCGGCTACGCCACGACTTTTTCGATCGGCATGTTCATCTTCAAGCCGACCGGTGAGCGCATGGGTGCGATGATCGCCAGGGAGGGCGTCACACCAGCTGTTTTGGCCATCGGCCAGCGCATGATGAGCGCGGCGCGCTTCGACTATGCGGTCATGCTGGTGATCATCGCCGACATGGTGCTGAAGCCGACCGCGCATGACATCGGCATCCTTGCCGGCATGGCGTTGGTCGTGGCAGCAGGCGCGGCACTGGCTTTTGGCGGCAATCGTCGCCTCGCGCCGAGCGCCGCCTGACGCCGCCGTGATGGTCAGGGCAGTGCGGCCGCCTCACCTCTACATCAGACCGGCGACGCCATCCCACAGCAGCTTCAGCGCCACCACCGCCACGGTTGCATAGGTGAAGGGGTAGAAGGTTTCCGGGCGCATCCGCCGCACCAGCCACGCCCCGGCGATGGTCGACAGCGGCGCCAGCGGCATCAGCACCGCCGATGCCGTCAGATTGGCGGTGTCGAACTGGCCGAGCGCGAAATAGGGAATGAGCTTCAGCGCATTGGTGGCGGCAAAGAAGATCGCCGCGGTGCCCGACAGAATTTTGGGGTCGAGCCGGATCGGCAAGGCATAGACCTGGAACGGCGGACCGCCGACATGGGCGACGAAGCTGGTAAAGCCGGCGACCGTTCCCCAGACGGCCGCAGCCATGCGGTTGGGCGCGACCGCGTGGTCGACGCCATGGCGAAACTGCAGGTAGAGCCAGCGCAGGACGAAGATGATGGCGACGGCGCCGACGATCAGCCGCACCGCCTCTTCGGTGACCAGTGCCGCCGTCAGCCAGCCAAGGCCGATGCCGATGATGGCGCCCGGCATCATGTCGACCAGCATCTTGCGGTCGAAGACGCCCCACCATGTCCACACCGACACGATGTCCATCAGGCAAAGGATCGGCAGCAGGATGGCGGCCGCCTGCACCGGCGGCATGGTCAGCGCCATCAAGGGCACGCCGACGAAGCCGACAGCGCCGCCGAAGCCGCCCTTGGACAGGCCGACCAGAATGACCGCCGGGATGGCAGCCGCGTAGAACCACGGATCGAGAAGCAGGCCTGACATGGGGAGGGGCTGAGCTGGAGGGAAAGCGTATCGACGCTTGAATAGCCCAGAATCCCGAGCGGAGCGACAGCAAATGTAAGCATGGCTGCGGGCACGCCTGGCCAATGGCGGCCCTTCGCCCGACCAGCCCTCTGAAAACCGGGGCGTGACCGATCTGGTTCAGGATGCCTGCAAAACCTTTGCCCTCTCACGAGAGGCAGTTGCGTCGAGCGGCGGCGGCCGCCGCCGGATCGGCTGCGCCTTGATGATGGCGGTGCTGGTCTCGGCCTTGTCGGCGATGCGGTCGAGAATCCCGTCGAGATCGCCGATCGAGCGCACGAACAGACGGGCGACGAAGCAGTCATCGCCCGTCACCTTGTCGCATTCGCCAAATTCGGGGATCTCCTCGATCAGCTTCTGGACGATGTGTAGCTTGCCCGGCAGCGGCCGGATGCGAACGATCGCCTGCAAGGTATAGCCGAGCGCCAGCGGGTCGATCTCGACGGTGAACGCCCGGATGACGCCGCGCTCCTCCAACCGTCGAAGCCGCTCCGAAACGCTCGGCGACGACAGCCCGACTTGGGCAGCAAGGTCCTTCAGCGAGGTGCGCGCGTCCTTGACGAGGATTTCGAGGAGATTTCGGTCGAGATCGTCCAGCATTTTACATTTCTCGCCAATTTGGAAACATGTCCTAATATAATTAGGTCATTTATCCATACTACCTTTTCTATCAGATGGAAAGCTCTGGCGCCACATGAGATCATGACGGCTCAATTGATGCGGAGGTTCGTTGTGAACGATACAGTGCGCGGCACGGTCGAAATGTCCGCCGCCATGGCGATCCTGGGAACGATCGGATGGTTCGTCGTCCTCTCGGGCCAGCCGATCATGGATGTGGTGTTCTGGCGTTGCGCTTTCGGCGCGCTGACGCTGCTGGTCATCTGCGCCGGGCTAGGGCTGCTGCGCAACAGGCTGTCGCTGCGCATCATCGGCATCGCCGCGCTCGGCGGCGTCGCCATCGTCGTCAACTGGCTGCTGCTCTTTAGTGCTTTCTCCCGCGCCTCGATCTCGATCGCCACCGCCGTCTACAACACGCAGCCCTTCATGCTGGTCGGCTTCGGCGCGCTGTTCTTCGCCGAACGGCTGACCCTGACCAAGCTGACCTGGCTGGCAATCGCCTTCGCCGGCATGGTGCTGATCGTGCAGGCCGCCCCTGATGCCGGCGATGTCGGCACGGATTATTTTACCGGCATCGTCATGGCGTTGGGCGCGGCCTTCTTCTGGGCCGTCGCCGCCATCGTCACCAAGAAGCTCAAGGGCACGCCGCCGCACCTGATCGCGCTGATCCAGGTCTGCGTCGGCGTCGTCATGCTGGCGCCCTTCGTCAATCTTTCCCAGCTTCCGGCCGATGCGTGGAGCTGGGCCATGCTGGCGACGCTCGGCATCGTCCACACCGGCCTGATGTACATACTGATGTACGGCGCCATCCAGAAGCTGCCGACGCATCTGCAGGGATCGCTGTCCTTCATCTACCCGGTGGTCGCGATCCTGGTCGATGTCACCGCCTTCGGCCATCGGCTGCATCTGAGCCAGATCGTCGGCGCCACCGCAATTCTGATCGCCGCCGCCGGCATGAATCTCGGCTGGACGCTATGGAAGTCGAAAACGCCCGTCGCTAGCCCCCAACCGATCAAGTGACGCGGGCCCGCCGGCCGCCCGGCGGGTCAAAATCGCGATCCCGGCTGCCCGCCTGTTCAAAGCGGGCACTTTGCTCTATGCCGCAATCCAACCATCTTCGCCCGGCATAGGCGAAACGCGGGATCGAAGAACCATGAATGACGCAACGCCCCCCAACCGCTGTCGCATCGTGCTGATCGCGCCGCCCGGCGTGCCGGCGGCCCGTATCGCCGCGGCATTCGAAGGCGGCGACGTCGCTTCGCTGATCCTGCCGGAGAACGGCATGGACGAGGCCTCCTTCCAGGCTTTCGCCGAACAGATCGTGCCGGCAGCTCAGGCTGCGGGCGTCGCTGTCGTCATTGCCGGCGACACCCGCATAGCCGGCCGCGTCCAGGCCGACGGTATCCATGTCGAGGTCTCCAAGGCCGAGCTCGCCGAGACGATCGAGCATTTCCAGGCGAAAATGATGGTCGGCACCGGTGGCGCCAAGACGCGTGACGACGCGCTCGAGCTTGGTGAGACCCGGCCTGACTACATCTTCTTCGGCCGCTTCGGCTACGACAACAAGCCAGAACCACACCCGCGCAACCTGTCGCTTGGCAGGTGGTGGGCCGATATGATCCAGATCCCTTGCATCGTCATGGCCGGATCCGACATCGCCTCGGTGGAGGCAGTGGGCGCCACTGGCGCCGAATTCGTGGCACTGTCGAGCGCCGTGTTCGCCGACGGCACCGATCCCAAGACGGCGGTCGCCAGCGCCAACGCGCTGCTCGACGAGACCGCGCCACGCTTCGAGGACTGACGTGCCCTCGGCGACGCTTCCCCTCCAGGCTCTGCTTGCGGTGCTGATGGTCCAGGCAGCGGCCGCGGAGACCGTTCCGCTGCCGCAGCCCAAGCCGGAAGTCGGCGTGCAGACGGACAAGCCGATCGACAAGCAGCTGCCGCAGCCCGCCACCACGACCGAGCCGGCGCCGCTGCCGTCGGCCGACACCGTCAATCCCGACCGCTTCGGGGCGAAGCCCGCCGACGCCGCCTATGGCGCCTTCCAGCGCGGGCTCTACAAGACGGCCTACAATCTTGCGCTGATCCGCGCGCAAAATGGTGATCCGGCGGCGCAGACGCTGGTGGCCGAGATCCTGTCGCGCGGCCTGGGTGTGCCGCTCAATGCGGCGCAAGCGGCGAAATGGTACGCGCTTGCCGCCGAACAGGGCGTGCCGGAATCGCAGTTCCAGTATGCGTTGATGCTGCTCGATGGCCGCTACGTGAAGAAGGACGAGAAGGGGGCCTATGCGCTGATGCAGGCTGCCGCCGAAGCGGGCAACCGGCTGGCGCAGTTCAATTTCGCGCAGATGCTGGTCCAGCAGGACCCCGGCGATGCCGGCCTCGCCAAGGCGGTTTCCTACTATGAGCGCGCCGCCGCAACCGGCCTCGCCGACGCGCAATATGCGATGTCACAGATCTATGCCAATGGCGTCGGCGGCAAGCCGCGCGATGACGCGCAGGCAAGGCGTCTGCTGGCGCAGGCCGCACGACAGAACTACGACACCGCGCAGATCGATCTCGCCGCCTGGATGATCGAAGGCCGTGGCGGGGCGCGCGACCTGAAATCCGGCTTCGGCTGGATGAAGCAAGCGGCGGAGGGCGGCAATGTCGCCGCCCAGAACCGCCTGGCCAAGCTCTATATGCAAGGCATCGGCACGGATCCGGACCTTGTCCTTGCCGGCGCCTGGTATATCGTCGCCCGCCGCGCCGGTCTCATCGATCCGCAGATGGATGATTTCCTGCAGGGGCTGGGCGACGACCAGACCAAGCAGGCCCTGCAGAAGGCGAACCGCTTGCCCTAAGCTGGCTCGCGAAATCACCGCATGTGATCGAGGACGACCTTGCCGAAGGGCGAGCCATGTTCGAGATGGTGAAAGGCCGCCGCTGCCTCTGTCCATGGAAAGACCCGGTCGATCGCCGGCCCCAGCCGGTTCACGGCAAGCGCGCGGTTCATGGCCTCGAAGGATTCGCGTGAGCCGACGGGTATGCCGCGTGCCCTGACTTGACGGCGAAAGATATCGAGCGGATTGATCGCTCCCTCGCTGCCGCCGAGATAGCCGATGACGTTGATCTGGGCGCCGCGTGCCGCGGCCTTCAGCGACTGCGCGAAGCTCTGCGGCCCGCCGACCTCGATGATATGGTCGGCGCCACGGCCATCGGTCAGCTCCAGGACGGCTGACGACCAATCCGGAATGTCGCGATAGTTGACGCCGTCATCGGCGCCGAGTTGTTTTGCCCGTTCGAGCTTTGCGTCGCTGCTTGACGTGACGATGACGCGCGCGCCGGCAGCAGCAGCGAACTGCACCGCAAACAGCGACACGCCGCCAGTGCCAAGGCTGAGCACGGTTTCGCCCGGCTTCAGATGGCCTTCGGTGAATAGCGCATGCCAGGCGGTGACGCCGGCGCAAGGCAGCGTCGCCGCCTCGACATCGCTCAGATGCACCGGAGCAAGCACGGCCGCCTGTTCGTCCAGCCGGGCGAACTCGCTGAGCAGTCCGTCGATGGGACCACCGCGCTGGTAGGACGGTTCGGCCATGGCGAAGCTGCCGCCGACCCAGCGCTGCCAGAAGGTGCCGCAGACACGGTCGCCGACCTTGAACCGGCTGACCTCAGGGCCGACCGCCACGACCTCGCCGGCGCCATCCGAAAGCGGCACCAGCGGCAATGGGAATGCCGTGTGATAATTGCCGCGCGCGATTTCCACGTCGCGGTAGTTCAGCGCCGTCGCCTTGACCTTGATGATCATCTCCTGGCGGCCCGGTTCCGGCATCGGCCGTTCGGCCATTCTGAGGTGGCCGATGCCGCCCGGGTTCTGCAGTTCGATGGCTTTCATTGTCGTCATCCTTTCCGTTGCAAGGAAAATCGCTTGTCAGACGGTGGATTTCAAATTCATAATAGTCAGAATGATTATGCGTGTAAGACATGGTGAAAACGGATGCTCGAGGAACTGCGCACGCTTGTCCTGTTCGCCGAGGAAGGCTCGATCCAGAAAGTGGCCCGGCGCCTACCACTGACGCAGCCTGCCGTGAGCCGGCAGATCCAGCGGCTGGAGGACATGCTCGCCACCACGCTGCTCGACCGGCGGCAGAAGCCGCCGCGGCTGACCCAGGCAGGCCTGGACGTGCTGGCCCGCGGCCGCGACATTCTCGCTTCGGTCGATGCGCTGAAATCCTTCGCCGGCAGTGCCGAGCCTGAAGGCGCGCTTCGCCTTGGCCTTGCTCACGGCCTCTCCGACAGGGATGTGGCGGGGGCCATTGCCAATGCCGCCGCGTTGTTTCCAAACGTGTCGCTACGCCTCAAGACAGGCTGGAGCGCCGAGCTCGCCGACCAGTTTGATCGCGGGCAACTCGATGTCGCCATCGTCTTGCGGGCAAGCACCGGCGAAAGCTGCGAGGGTGCCATCGGCACGGAGCGCCTCGGCATTGTGGCCGGCAAGCACTCGGGCCAAGCGCCAGATCTTGCAAATGCCGCCTGGGTCTTGAGCCCCGCACCCTGCGACGCGCGCCAGCGGTTGCTTGCCGTCCTGGGCGAGGACGCAAGGAGATTGTCTATTGCGGCCGAAATCCAGGACCCGGCCATGCAGATGGAGTGGGTGCGCCGGGGTCATGGGCTCGGCCTCATGCCCATGCGCCTTCTCCGTCAGCACCTGCCGAAGGGCGTGATGCTCGTCGAGGTCGGCGATCTCGACCTGTCCATGCAGGTCGTTGTCATGCGCTCGCCGCACATCCATCGACTGACAAAGGTCGCCGATGCCGTCGCCAAATCCATCGGTGCGGCTCTCAACCGGAGCGATTGACACCGCTGCCATGGCACCGCACCTCCAGACCCCGGCCTGGGTGTTCCATGCCCGTCGCCTGGCCGCAGCCTGCCCGCTCCCTTGCCTCTTCTGGCGATTTGTGGTCTTGGGAGCCGCGAAATCGCTTTCTCGGCGAACATCTCATTCCGGATCAGATCACCATGGCCAAGATCAATGGCAACGAAATCCGTCCCGGCAACGTCATCGAGCATGATGGCGGCCTTTGGGTGGCGGTCAGGACCAACACAGTCAAGCCAGGCAAGGGCGGCGCCTACAACCAGGTCGAGCTGAAGAACCTCATCAACGGCACCAAGCTCAACGAGCGCTTCCGCTCGGCCGAGACCGTCGAGCAGATCCGGCTCGACCTGAAGGATTTTTCCTTCCTCTACGCGCAGGAAGATGCGCTGGTGTTCATGGACACCCAAAGCTACGAGCAGCTCGAATTGAACAAGGACTTCGTCGGCGACCGCGCCGCCTTCCTGCAGGACGGCATGATGGTGACCGTCCAGCTCTATGACGAAAGGCCGATCGGCATCTCCTTGCCCGACTATGTGACGCTGACCATCACCGAGGCGGATCCGGTGGTGAAGGGCCAGACGGCGGCTTCGTCCTACAAGCCGGCGATGCTGGAAAACGGCATCCGCGTGCTGGTGCCGCCATTCATCGGCGCTGGCGAGCGCATCATAGTCGACACCAACGAAATCACCTACGTGCGCCGCGCAGACTGACGCGCAGCAGCAGGAAGAAGCACGATGGCACGCTCAGCCCTTCTCAACGTCATGGTCCAGGCCGCAATGAAAGCCGGTCGCTCGCTGTCGCGCGACTTCGGCGAGGTGCAGAACCTGCAGGTCTCGCTGAAAGGCCCTGGCGATTATGTCAGCCAGGCCGACCGCAAGGCCGAGGACATCGTCTTTGCCGAACTGTCGAAGGCACGGCCGGGCTATGCCTTCCTGATGGAAGAGCGCGGCGTGGTCGAAGGTGACGACAGCCAGCACCGCTGGATCGTCGACCCGCTCGACGGCACCACCAATTTCCTGCACGGCATCCCGCTCTTTGCCGTTTCGATCGCCCTGGAACGCCAGGGGCAGATCGTTGCCGGTGTCATCTACAATCCGGCAATGGACGAGCTCTACACCGCCGAACGCGGCGGCGGCGCCTTCATGAACGACCGCCGCCTGCGCGTCGCCGGCCGCATCAAGCTGGTCGACACGGTGATCGGCTGCGGCGTGCCGCATCTCGGACGCGGCCACCACGGCAATTTCCTGGTCGAACTGCGCAACGTCATGGCGGAGGTCTCCGGCGTCCGCCGCATGGGTGCCGTCTCTCTCGATCTGGCCTATGTCGCCGCGGGCCGCATGGATGGTTTCTGGGAAACCGGCCTGTCGGCCTGGGACGTCGCCGCCGGCCTGCTGCTGATCCGCGAGGCGGGCGGCTTCGTTTCGGACATGGATGGCGGCCAGGACATGCTCGACAACGGCTCGGTGGTCGCCGGCAACGAGGTCATCCAACGCGCCTTGCTGAAGGCCGTGAAGAAGCCGCTCCCCTCTCGTTGACAGGCAAGCCGCGCTGACAGGCGGCGCGCTGATGCGCCGCAGTCGCAAAACCGCAACGGAAGCTTGAAAAACTGCCTGGCGAGCGCCCAAGTTAGAGCGCGCGGCGCAGGAACCCGGCAGTGAAAGACAACCAACCCTACCCCGACATACCGTTCATCGGACGCTGGCACTATTCGCGCGCCGAGATGATCGCCGACGGTATCGTCCATGCCGTCGGCATCGTGCTGGCGATATCGGCCGGTTCGGCACTGCTGGCGCTGGCAGCCTTTCGAGTCGGGCCGGGCGAATACATCGCCGCCGCCTTCTATGTGGTTTCGCTGCTCACCGTGCTGTCGGTGTCGCTGACCTACAATCTGTGGCCGGTGTCGTCGCCGGTGAAATGGATCTTGCGGCGCTTCGACCATGCCGCGATCTATCTCCTGATCGCCGCCACCTACACGCCTTTCCTGGCTCAGCTCGAGGGCTCGCCGCTGGCGCACTGGATGATCGTCCTCGTCTGGACCGCCGCTGCCATGGGCATCGCCATCAAGGTGTTTTTTCCCGGCCGTTTCGACCGGCTGGCGATCGTCTTCTATCTCGCCATCGGCTGGAGTGGCATCATCCTGGTGAAGCCGCTTGTCCAGACGCTGCCGACGACGTCGCTCGCGCTCATCGTCGCCGGCGGCATCGTCTATTCCTGCGGCGTCATCTTCTTCGCCTGGAGGGGACTGCGCTTCCACAACGCGCTGTGGCATGGTTTCGTCGTCACCGGCGCCGGCCTGCATCTGGCCGCGATGGTCGACTGTCTGGTCATCAATCGCCTCTGACACAGACTATCGACGCGGCAATATTGCCAAGCGCCATTCAATTTGGTCACAATTCCGTTTAGAGTCGCGGTCTACGTGATCGGCGGCGGCATCGGAAACGGGGCACGGATGGCTTTTCTCAGATCCTTCGGCATGGGCAGACGTTCTGATGTCCTGATCTACGACCCGCACAAACTGTCGAGCCCTCAGGTCTTCCTGCTGACCATGATGATCTTCCTGGTCATCGTCGCCTTCATCGCCGCCATCCTGACCCGCCAGATCTCGACCGCTTTTGGCAGCAATCCCGGCCTCAACGGTCTGATCGTCGGCGTGCTGGTGGTCGGCATCCTGCTGGCCTTCGGCCAGGTCGGACGGCTGTTTCGCGAAGTGCGCTGGGTCAACTCCTTCCGTGCCGGTTCGGAGACCACTGAACCGGTGCTGCTGGCGCCCATGAAGGCGATGATCGGCCGCTCCTCGGCGACGGCCTTCTCGACCAGTTCGATGCGCACCATGCTCGATTCCATCGCCACGCGCCTCGACGAAAGCCGCGACACCTCGCGCTATCTTGTCGGCCTGCTGGTGTTCCTCGGCCTGCTCGGCACCTTCTGGGGCCTGTTGAACACCATCGGCTCGATCCGTGAGACCATTGAATCGCTCGATCCGGGCACGGGTGACGCCGCCGCGGTGCTCGATTCGCTGAAGCAAGGTCTTTCGGCGCCTTTGGCCGGCATGGGCACGGCCTTCTCGTCCTCGCTGTTCGGCCTGTCCGGCTCGCTGGTGCTCGGCTTCCTCGACCTGCAGGCCGGCCGCGCCCAGACGCGCTTCTACACCGAGCTGGAAAACTGGTTGTCCTCGGTCACCGATCTGTCGTCCGACATCGTCGTCTCCGACCCGGCCAAGGCCGAATCCTCGGACGAGATCCGGGTTTTTGTCGGAAAGGCTGCGCAGCATGCAGGAGAATGGCGGCGGCTCCAATCCGCGCGTCGCCACCGCCATGGCCAATCTCGCCGACGGCATTTCCGGCCTAGTCAAGAACATGCGCTCCGAGCAGCAGATCATGCGCGACTGGGTCGAGGCCCAGTCCGACGAGCAGAAGGCGATGCGCAACACGCTGGAGAAAATCGCCGACGCCCTGAAGAAGCCCGGGGTGCATTGACGTGGCGCTGGCACGTCGGCGCACCGATCGCCGCATCGACTACTGGCCGGGCTTCGTCGACGCGCTCTCGACGCTGCTCCTGGCGATCATGTTCCTGCTCACCGTCTTCGTGCTGGCGCAGTTCCTGCTTGGCCGCGAAATCTCCGGCAAGGATACGGCGCTCTCGCGCCTCAATTCGCAAATCAACGAACTAACCCAGCTTCTGGCGCTGGAGCGCTCGACGACGCAGGACAAGGATGATTCGCTGGCCAATCTGCAGGCATCGCTGTCGGCGGCCGAAGCCGAAAAGAGCCGGCTCCAACAATTGCTGGCGCAAGGTGCCGGCGCCGGCGACGCCGCCAACCAGCGTGCCGTGGCACTGTCGGGTGAACTCGACAGCCAGCGCCAGATCAGCCAGCAGGCGCTGAGCCAGGTCGAGATCCTCAACCAGCAGATTGCAGCACTTCGCAAGCAGATCGGCGCGCTCGAGGATGCGCTCAACGTTTCCGAAACCCGTGATCGTGATTCCAATACCAAGATCGCCGATCTCGGCCGCCGCCTGAACGTGGCACTTGCGCAGCGCGTGCAGGAGCTGAACCGCTACCGCTCCGACTTCTTCGGCCGCTTGCGCGAGATCCTCGCCGACCGCGAGAACATCCGCATCGTCGGCGACCGCTTCGTCTTCCAGTCGGAAGTGCTGTTCCCGACCGGCTCCGAGGTGATCAACGATGCCGGCAAGGTCGAGATGAAGAAACTCGCCGACGCCATCATCGAGCTGCAGAAGGAAATCCCGCCCGAGATCAACTGGGTGCTGCGCGTCGACGGCCATACCGACAACAAGCCGCTCTCCGGCACCGGCCGCTATCGCGACAACTGGGAACTGTCGACGGCGCGTTCGACCTCGGTGGTGAAGTTCCTGATCGAGAACGGCGTGCCGGCCAACCGGCTGGTCGCTGCCGGATTCGGTGAGTTCCAGCCGCTCGACCCCGCCGACACCGAAGAGGCGCGCAACAAGAACCGCCGCATTGAACTGAAGCTCACCGAACGTTGATCCATCATCACGCGGCATCACGCGAATTTGTTCGACGGCTCAACTCTAGGGCGCAGACCGAGGCCGGCAAGGCCTGAAAAGATTATCTTTTTTTAATTACACATCGTCGCTGTGCGGTCCTAGCTTCCCGCCTGGGCCGAGAACCGCCGGCGATGAATCCCCCCATCGCGACGCGACGGAACCGGACGGCCCTCGGCCGGAAGGCAGGCGAAAGAACCGCCGCCTTCCTCTTCAGGAGGAGACGCGCGATGCGCTCTTTTATTTCCAAAGCCTCGCTCAGAACTGCGACAATCACGGCGTTCCTCATCGCCGTTCCCCTCGCCGGCGCCTATGCCGCGGACCATCACAAGGGCGGTCTTGACGCCACCGACCCGACCGACTTTACCGGCCCGCGCGTCGAGGGACTCCTCAACCAGGTCCAAGGCGTCCACCAGGGCATAGTCGAGGCAAGACAAGCCAACAGCATTACGCCGGCCGTGGCCGAGCGCCTGGAAATGCGGACCGCCCGCATCAGTCAGGCGGCCGAGAAGATCGCGGCATCGGATCATGGCAGGATACCGGCGGCGCAATATCATGACCTGCTGCGCCGTCTCGACAACGTCGACCAGCGTCTGAAGGGCGATACCGGGAGCGTTTTCCTGATGGGCGATGGCGCTGACGGCGGAAAATATCCGAACGGCTGAGACCGCGCACCTCGATATCGCGCATGATCCTGCCGAAATCGATTCCGATTTTCCGGCCATGCGCCAGGAAGGGACCACCTGGCGCCTTCGGGACCCAATCCCGAGGGCGTCTCTTTTCCCTACCAGCCAAGCCAGACTGCAATCAGGGCAACCACCGCCGGCACGGTCTGGATGAACAGGATCTTGCGGCCAGCCGTCGCCGCGCCATAGAGACCGGCAACGGCCACGCACAACAGGAAGAAAACCTTGACCTGAAAACCGGCAGCGCCGAGGTAAAGCCCCCAGATCAGCCCAGCGGCGAGGAAGCCGTTGTAGAGGCCCTGATTGGCGGCGAGCACCTTCGAGGCGCTGGCAAATTCGGGCTTCAGATTGAATGCCTTGTGCCCGCGCGGCGTGTCCCACAGCACCATTTCGAGATAGACGATGTAGACATGGATCAAGGCCACCAGCCCGACCAGGATGTTGCCGATCATAGTGTTCCCCCTTCATGTGCCGCCGGTAGCATTTCACGCGTGACCTCACCTGCGCAAGATGCACCCGACGCACAGTCCCGCAGGGTTGCAAACGCCTTTGCGTTGGTATCTTTTCGCGCCGTCCTCAATCACGGAAGCCGCCATGTCCTTTCAGAAACTCGATGATCTCGGCCACAAGCTCGAAGCGCTCGAGCATGCGCTGGCCATCCTTGGCGCCGACGAGGCCACCCACATGGCAGTCGGTGGCGGCGAGAAGCGCACCGAGGCAATGTCGGCGCTGGCAGGCATGTTTCACACCAGGGCAACGGCGCCGGAAATCGCCGACTGGATCGCCGCGGCTGAACAGGAAGTGTTAAGTGAAGAGCAACGGTCCGCCATCGCGGAACTGCGGCGCCAGTACACCAATTTGACCTGCCTGCCGGTCGAATTCGTCGAACGTCAGACGACCGCGCGCATGCGCTGCGAGCAACTGTGGCGCGACCTGCGCGCCAAGAACGACTGGGCTGGCTTCCAGCCGGCGCTCGAAGGCGTGGTGGCGCTGGTGCGCGAAGAGGCGGCGTTGCGTGCCGATGTGCTCGGTCTCGCGCCCTATGACGCGCTGATGGAGCAATACGACCCTGGCAACCGCGCCGCCGACATCACGCCGGTCTTCACCGACCTCAAGGCTTTCCTCAGGGGGTTCGTGCCGGAGGCGCTGGCGATACAGGAAGCGCGGCTGCGCAAGCGCCCGCTGAAGCCGCTTTCGGGCACCTATGCGATCGACCGGCAGCGCGAGCTCGGCCTTGCCATGATGGCGGCGGTCGGCTTCGACCTGACACACGGGTCGCTGTCGGTGTCGCACCACCCGTTCTGCGGCGGCGTGCCGAGCGACGTGCGCATCACCACCCGCTACAAGACGTCAGATTTCCTGTCGGCGCTGATGGGCGTGCTGCACGAGACAGGCCATGCGCTGTACGAACAGAACCTGCCGAAGGCATGGTCGCACTGGCCGCTCGGCAGGGCGCGCGGCATGGCCGTGCATGAAAGCCAGAGCCTGTTCGTCGAAAAGCAGCTTGGCCGCAACCCGGCCTTCTGGCGCTGGGCGCTGCCGGTGGTCGAAAAGCATCTCGGCGAAGCCTGGTCGCTCGACGACATCCTGCCGCATGTGCATCGTGTCGAACGCGGCCTGATCCGTGTCGATGCCGACGAGGTGACCTACCCGCTGCATGTCATCCTGCGCTACGAACTGGAGCAGGAGCTCGTCTCGGGCAGGCTGGAGGTGGCCGATCTGCCCAAAGCCTGGGACGCCAAGATGCGCGACTATCTCGGCCTTTCCACCATCGACAATCCGGCCGACGGGCCGATGCAGGACGTGCATTGGCCGGGTGCGGCCTTCGGCTACTTCCCCTCCTACACGCTGGGCGCGATGATGGCGGCGCAGCAATGGGCGGCGCTGACGCGGGAGCATCCCGCCGCCGATGACGATCTTGCCAAGGGTAATTTCGAGTCCATCAACGCCTGGCGCCGCGAAAAGATCTGGTCGCAGGGGTCACGCTGGTCGACACCGGACCTGCTCGAGCGCGCCACCGGCGAAAAACTCGACGCCACCTATTTCGTGAACCATCTGAAGCAGCGATACGGCGGATGAACCCGCCATATCGGCCCTTCTCGATTTCGGTGATGGGCTGATGCCCGTCGGCATCCTGGATACAACGGGCGTCATCGCTGGGCGGCGACAGCTTCCTGTGTCTTGCGGGATCGGCTCTACTTTTCTATCACTGGTAGTATCCGACAGTTATCTTGCGAGACGGCCGGATTGTTCGGGCGGGGTGCTTTCCAGTGATATCATCTGCGATCATGCGGCTTTTCGTCTTGATTGCCTTTGCCATTTTCTGTTCGCCAGCCATGGCCGACGCCGAAATCCACAAGGGCAGTCCTGGCGGCTGGATCGATCGGGTCGAGCTTCCCAGGCCGGACCCGCGCTTCGACAGCCAGATTAAGAACGGCATATCCAATCTTTTGTCGGAGTATCAGATCCGGCAACGGCCAGGCGGCCTCGAGGCTTTTGATCGCTATGCCTACAAGATCGTCGATCGCACCGGACTTGAGCGCGGTGCGGCCATAAGCATCGAGTTCGACCCGGCAACGTCCGAAGTCACGATGAACTGGCTGAACATCATTCGCGACGGCGTGGTGATCGACCGGTTGCCCGGGGCCACCTTCGACGTGTTTCGACGCGAAAAGGATGCGGAGAAAGGCCTGTTCGACGGCTGGCTCACCGCTTATGTGAATGTCGACGATGTCCGCGTCGGTGACATCATCGACTACGGCAAGACCACTGTCAGGACACCGATCGTCGGTGCTGGCCTGTTCTTCCACTCGGTCGCGCTGGCGTGGGGAGAACCCATCGCACTCATCCGCGAGAGGGTGATTTGGCCGACAACCGAGCCGCTGAAGATCCGCCAGATCCGCACCGACATCCAGCCGGACATCAAGGCGGATGGTGCGATGACGACCTATCTTTGGCAGAGCGCCAATCCGGCTCCGGTCAAGCCCGAAGAGAACCTGCCGGCGGATTTCCTGACTTACCCCAGCGTGCAGATGTCTTCGACGTCCAACTGGCAGGACGTTGTCGACGCGGTTCTGCCCTACTACCGGGCTCGATCAGGAACTGCCGGCCGAGTTCGCCTCGAAACTGGACGAGATCGCCGCCAGATACGCCAGGCCGGAAGATCGGATGATCGAGGCGATGCGGCTGGTTCAGGACACCATTCGCTATGTGAGCCTGTCGATGGGCCGCGGCTCCTACATCCCCCGCAGCCCCGATGTGGTGGTCAAGAGCGGTTTCGGCGACTGCAAGGACAAGGCCCTGCTTCTTGCCTCCAGCCTGCGGCGGCTGGGTATCCAGGCAGACCCGGCGCTGACAGACCTGGACGACGGATTTGCACTCGGCGACATTCTTCCAACAGTTCGCGCGTTTGACCACGTCATCGTCAAGGCCGTCATCGGCAGCCAGGCCTACTGGATCGATGCGACCAACTATCTCCAGGGCGGCAGGGCCGAGAACCTTGTTCCGCCCGACTATGGCTTTGCCTTGCCGATCGTCGCCGGCAACGCGCAGATGGAGAGAATTGAGCGCAAGGAACTTTTTCAGCCGACCACCTTCGTCAGCGAGGCTTTTGACTTTCCCAAACTCAAGGGCGAGCCGCTCAACCTGACGGTCAGTACGACCTATCGCGATGCGGATGCCGACAGCATGCGATACAGGTTGGTTTCGCAATCGGCCACAAAGCTCGCCGACGACTACCTACAGTACTACAACCGCCAGTATCCCGGGATGACAAGCTTGGCGACGTTGTCGACAAACGACGACCGCGATCGGAACGTCGTCACGATAGTCGAATCCTACGAGTTGCCGGCAGAGGCGCTCGATACCGATGATCTTGTCACGAACTTTCCGCTGAAGGCGGATGTTGGCATCAGCAATTTGCCGGCGCCGGATATGGTCGGCAGGATCGGTCCGGTCTGGCTCGGCAGCCCCATGTTCAAGCGTCATCAATGCATCGTCAGAAACCTGAAGGCACAATTTGTTGGGCCCGAGAAATCCGACGACGTGATTACGCCCTACGTCGCCTTCAAGGCGCGCTGGTCCAGTACGTCAACTGAATTTCAGGTCGACTGGTACCTCAAGACGATCGGCGATCGGGTTCCCGCCAAGAATATCGGCGCCTATCTCCGATCACGAAAGAAGATGAGTGACAATTCCGGCTGGAACTACAACTTCGCCTACGCCGAGCCCGAAGCAAACTGAGTCCCGCCGGAAATGCCTACTCCGCCGCGCCCCTGAAGGCGCTGGCGCCGGTATCGAACTGCAGCTTGGCCAGCCGCGCATAGATGCCGCCCTTGGCGACGAGGCTCTGATGCGTGCCTTCCTCGACGATGCTGCCGCCGTCCATGACCAGGATCCTGTCGGCCTTCAGCACCGTCGCCAGCCGGTGGGCGATGACGATGGTGGTACGGCCCTGCATCAGCCGCTCCAGCGCCACCTGCACCAGCGTCTCGCTTTCGGCGTCGAGCGCCGAGGTCGCCTCGTCGAGCAGCAGGATCGGGGCGTCGCGCAAGATGGCGCGAGCGATCGCCACCCGCTGGCGCTGGCCGCCGGACAGCGTCACGCCGCGCTCGCCGACCTGGCTGTCATAGCCTTTTTCCAGTCTCAGGATGAATTCGTCGGCCAGCGCATCCTTCGCCGCCGTCTCGATTTCGGCCTCGCTGGCGCCCGGCCGGCCAAAGCCGATATTGTCGCGGGCACTTGCCGCGAAGATGGTAACATCCTGCGGCACGATGGCGATGCGCTCGCGGACCGAGACGGGATCGGCCTCGCGCACGTCGACGCCGTCGATCAGGATCTTGCCAGTTTCGGGATCGTAGAAGCGCAGGATCAGCGAGAAGACCGTGCTCTTGCCGGCGCCTGACGGGCCAACGATCGCCACTGTCTCGCCGGGCGTGAGCTGAAAGCTCAAGCCATGCACGGCAGCGCGGTCGGGCCTGGCCGGGTAGGAGAAGGACACATCGTCGAAGACGATCGCGCCCTTGGCGACTGTTGGCAGGGGCTTCGGATGGGCCGGTGCCTGGATTGCCGGCTTCTCGGCCAGGATCTCGGTCAGCCGTTCGGCAGCACCCGCCGCCTGCGCAAGCTCGCCCCACACTTCCGACAGCGCGCCGAGCGCACCGGCGGCGAACACTGAATAGAGCAGGAACTGGCCGAGCGTGCCTGGCGATATCGAGCCTTCGAGCACGTCTCGCGAGCCGAACCACAGCACCGCCACGACGGACGAGAAGATCGTGAAAATGGCAAAGAAGGTGAGGAAGGAGCGCGCGAAGATCGAGGAGCGCGCCGCCTCGAAAGCGGCTTCCACCGCGGCGGAGAAATGCCCTGTGACCAGCTTCTCATTGGTGAAAGCCTGCAACGTGCGCACCGCGCCGATCTGCTCGCTGGCATAGGCGGTGGCATCGGCAAGTGTATCCTGCGCCTGCCGCGACTTGCGCCTCACCGAACGGCCGAAGGCGACCAGCGGCAGCACGATGACCGGGATGGCGGCGATCACCAGGCCGGACAGTTTCGGGCTGGTGACGACCATCATCCCCACCGCGCCGAGGCCAAGGATGACGTTGCGCAGTGCCACCGAGGCCGTCGCCCCGACCGCCGATTTGACCTGCGTCGTGTCGGCGGCGAGCCGCGATACGATCTCGCCCGACTGGGCGGTGTCGAAGAAGGAAGGCGACAGCGTCGTCACATGGGCAAAGACATCGCGGCGGATGTCGGCGACGACGCGCTCGCCGAGCGTGATGACGAAATAGTAGCGCCCGGCTGAGGCGGCCGCCAGCACGGCGGCCATCGCCACCAGGGCTGCGAAATACTCGGCGATGAAGGTGGTGCTGGCCGACGAGAAGCCGTGATCGATCATGCGCCGCACGGCCAGCGGTAGCGCCAGCGTCGTTGCCGCGGCGATGACGAGCGAAATGACGGCGCCGATGACCAGCGTGCGATAATGCGTGATGTACGGGAACAGGCGCCTGAGCGGCTTGAGCGAGCGCCGGCGCTCGTCTGCGCTGCTGGGTTGCGCCATTCCAGTGTTTCCTCTAGCCGCCTTTGGGCTATGCGCTTCAATATGCGCTTGCCGCGGCCTTGTGATTCAATTCCGGCTGATGTATAGGCTCGCCGACCGTTTTAGAAGCCGTGGCTCCTCAATAGCTGCGGCTTCGAGTTTTAAAAAGGGGCGCATCGACGCAGGCTTATGCCCGTCAGCAGCGCCGGCAAGCCAGGAACCGAACCATGAAGACCGACATCCATCCCGATTACCACACCATCAAGGTCGTCATGACCGACGGCACCGAATACATGACCCGTTCGACCTGGGGCAAGGAAGGCGATACGATGAACCTCGATATCGACCCGACCACCCACCCGGCCTGGACCGGCGGCCAGCAGACCCTGCTCGACCGCGGCGGCCGCCTGTCGAAGTTCAAGAAGCGTTTCGAAGGTTTCGGCCTCTAAGTCCGTCGACCTTTTCGCAGATCGGAAAACCCGCCCTTCGAGGCGGGTTTTTTGTTGACCTAACGGTAGGGACGAGTCGGTCAGGGAGAGTGATATGTCTATGCTCAACGACGAGCGATGGTCCGGTCTCAAGGGTGGATACAAGGTTGTCTATGATCCGCGACCGGCGTTGCGAGCGCTGGCCCTTCGCTATGATAACGAGACGGTCTGGGACGAACTCTTGAATGAATTGCATCATCAGGGAGATGTTGGAGAAGCATCTTACGCCGCAATCCCGGAAATCGTTCGAATCTCCGCAGAACACGCCCCGGCGAATTGGGGAGTCTACGGTCTGGCCGCGATAATCGAAGAAGCGCGATTGCTCGACGACCGAAACCCGCCGATCCCGGATTGGATCGAACCGCACTACAAAGCCGCGTGGCAGACGCTTTTCCAGTTGGCGCTGCGAGATCTGGAAAGTCAGACAGACGAAATGATCGTGACGTACGCATTCGCAGTTGTCGCGCTCCATCGCGGCATGTTCGGCTTGGCCCGGATGGCAATGTGCACGGAGGATGAGCGCGCGGAAATGCTCCGGGGTTACCTCGGCCGGTAGCTCGCTACTCGGCCAGCAATTCCCGCAGCGCCATGCGCTTGTAGGCGGCGACCAGCCTGTCGCCCTCCTGGCGCTCGACCGAGATCGCCAGCCGCATGGCGGCCTCGCCCATTTGCCAGACCAGAAATGCCGTCGTTTCCAGCGCCGCCGGATCGGCCGCCGGCCGTAGCCGCTTCAGCACCGCCGTGAGGAATTCGGCGTTGGCCCGGCTGTCGGCGAGTTCGAGCTGGCGCAGCGCCTTGTCGGCCTGCGTGCCCGACCAGATGTCGCGCATCACAGGCTCGTCCAGGAACAGCCGGTAATAGATATCGACCAGCTCCGAAAACGCCTGGCCCAGGCCTTCGGCGTCGCCGACGTCGGCGAGTGCCGCCGAAATGCAGGCCTGGCTCTCGGCGGTGTAGCGCTCGGCCAGCGCCCAGATGATCGCCCGCTTGTCCGGAAAGAACTGGTAGAGCGAGCCGATCGACACCCCTGCCCGCTCCGCTACCTCGCCCATGCGCATCGCGTCGCTGCCTTGCTCGGCGATCAGTGCCGAGGCAGCAGCCAGCATGCGCTCGACCCGCTCACGGCTGCGCTGCTGGCTCGGCGCCCGACGCGGCGAAGCAATCTGCTCCTGGGGCGAAACCGGCGCGGCGGTGTCTTCCATGGCCAACTCCAATGCCAACAAAATTGCTTGACTCGCAAAATACGAGGGTTTATCACGTTTTGCAAATGTGAGGATTACTCACGTTTGTAAAAGAGGAAAACGCCATGAACGATACTACAACGAAACCCATCCTGATCCTCGGTGGCACCGGCAAGACCGGCCGCCGCGTTGCCGAGCGATTGACGGCGCACGGCCTGCCGGTGCGGATCGGCTCGCGCTCCGGCACCCCGCGCTTCGACTGGGAAGTCCCCGCGACCTGGGGCCCGGCGTTGCAAGGCATCAGTGCCGTCTACATCAGCTACTATCCCGACCTGGCCGTGCCGGGTGCGGCCGAGGCGGTCGGCGCCTTCGCCAGGCTTGCCGTAGAAAACGGTGTCACCCGGCTGGTGCTGCTGTCCGGGCGCGGCGAGGCGGAAGCCCAACGTGCCGAAGAGATGCTGAAGGCCTCTGGTGCCGACTGGACGATCCTGCGCTGCGCCTGGTTCTCGCAGAACTTCAGCGAAGGCTTCCTCGTCGAGTCCTTGGCCGAGGGCGAGGTGGCGTTGCCGGTCGGCAATGTCGGCGAGCCGTTTGTCGATGCCGACGACATCGCCGACGCCGCCTTTGCCGTGCTGACTGAGCAAGGGCACATCGGCCAGCTCTATGAACTGACCGGCCCTCGGCTGCTGAGCTTCGCCGATGCGGTCGCCGAGATCGGCAAGGCCGCCGGGCGCGACATCCGCTTTGTCAGAATTTCGCATGATGAATTCACCGCCGCTGTCGCGGCGCACGAACTGCCGTCCGAGTTCGCCTGGCTGCTCAACGAGCTGTTCACCGAGGTGCTCGACGGCCGCAACGAGTCACTCACCAATGGCGTCCAGCGCGTGCTTGGCCGCCAGCCAAGAGACTTTTCCGCCTACGCAACGGCAACCGCCGCAACCGGCATCTGGAGCAACTGACATGATCCCGAAACTTCTCCCCACACTCGTCTTCCTCGCCGCGATCGGTTCGGGCGTCGTCGGCGGCGTGTTCTTTGCCTTTTCCAACTTCGTCATGCCGGCGCTCGCCCGACTGCCCATCCCTAGCGGCATCGCGGCGATGAATTCGATCAACATCACGGTGATCACCCCGACCTTCATGACAGCGCTTTTCGGTACCGGCCTGCTCTGTCTGGTGCTTATCGCCGCCGCCATCATGGGCTGGAGTCAGTCCGGCTCGTACTGGTTGCTTGCCGGCGCGGTGATCTACCTGATCGGCAACCCGATCGTGACCATGGTCTTCAACGTACCGCTCAACGATGCGCTCGCCGCCGTCGACCCGGCCAGCAGCAACGGCGCCGCCGTGTGGGCGAACCATCTGAGCCAATGGGTGATGTGGAACCACGTCCGCACCATCACCGCCATCGTGGCGATGGCCTGCTTCATTCTCTCATTGCTCTAAGCAACTCCAGGAAAAGTGTGTCGCCGTCCGGATTTGCGTCAAGACAAAGAGAGAAGCGTATCTGCGAAAAGCAAAAGGCCCCGCTCAGGCGGGGTCTTTTGATGTGTGGCCCTTGCGGTCGGAATGACCGAGATCGCGATCCGGATCGATGACGTCGCGGACCAGTTGCTTGAGCTTCGCCGCGTCCGGAAAGCCGCCGTCGCGCTTGCGCTCCCAGACCAGCACGTCGTTGCAGCTGATAGTAAAAATGCCGCCGGTGCCGGGCACCAGCGTGACTTCGCCGAGGTCCGTGCCGAAGGTCGACAACAATTCCTGCGCCATCCAGCCGGCGCGCAGCAGCCACTGGCACTGCGTGCAATAGGTGATGCGGACCTGCGGCAGCGTCTTGTCGCTCATGGCCGGCCGAGCTTCGCTCATGCCGCGCTGAGCTTGGCCATGGTCTCGTCGTCGACTTCGAAGTTGGCGTAGACGCTTTGAACGTCATCGTCATCCTCGAGCGTGGCGACCAGCTTCATAAGCGACTGTGCCCGATCCTCATCGACCGGAACGCTGTTCTGCGGCTTCCAGATCGGCTTCACCGATTCAGCTTCGCCGAGCGAGGCTTCCAGCGCTTTCGACACTTCGCCGAGATTTTCAAAGGCGCAATAGATCGTGTGGCCTTCCTCATCGGATTCCACGTCGTCGGCGCCGGCTTCGATCGCCGCATCCATCACCTTGTCGGCGCTGCCGGCGGATGCCGGATAATAGATCTCGCCGGCACGATCCCACATGAACGACACCGATCCGGTTTCGCCCATCGCCCCGCCGGCCTTGGTGAAGGCGGCGCGCACGTTCGAGGCCGAACGGTTGCGGTTGTCGGTCAGCGCTTCGACGATGACGGCGACGCCGCCGGGTCCATAGCCCTCATAGCGCACGGCTTCGTAGTTCTCGGCATCACCCATCGACGCCTTGTTGATGGCGCGCTGGATGTTGTCCTTCGGCATCGACACCGCCTTGGCGTTCTGCACGGCAAGGCGCAGGCGCGGGTTCATCGATGGATCGGGCGTCCCGCTCTTGGCCGCAACGGTGATTTCGCGCGCGAGCTTGGAAAACATTTTCGACCGCACCGCATCCTGGCGGCCCTTGCGGTGCATGATGTTCTTGAACTGTGAATGGCCAGCCATGGCACCCCTGTCGTCTCTTGGCTAGAGCAGCTTGCGGCCAGGTGCAATCACCTGGCGTTTTGCAAAATGCTCAAATTCAAAATTTCAGAACGTCCCTTGTGCGTCCGCATGGACGTACGGCGTTCTCTGTCGGAATGGCCGGCTTATAGATAAATCGGCTCAATTCGTCCAGCCGCGCCTTATAGGCGGCGCGGCGCTCGGGATCGCGGCTTTCCGAGGCTAGTGACCGCCGGACCCTGACTTCTTCCGTTTGCGGGCCAGCATGTTGAGACCTTCGACCAGCGCCGAAAAACCCATGGCGGCATAGATATAGCCTTTGGGCACGTGATAGCCCATGCCGTCGGCGATCAGCGTCATGCCGATCATCAGCAGGAAGCCCAGCGCCAGCATGACGATGGTCGGGTTCTTGGCGATGAAATTGGCAAGCGGCGCCGCCGCCAGCATCATCACGCTCACCGCCACGATGACGGCGATATACATGATGGCGATCTCGTCGGTCATGCCGACCGCGGTGATGATCGAATCGATCGAGAAGACGAGGTCGAGCAGCAGGATCTGGAAGATCGCGCCGGCGAGCGAAAGCTGCAACGTCTCGCCCATCATCGTGTCCTGATGATCGTCGAGATCGACCGTGTGGTGGATTTCCTTGGTCGCCTTCCAGACCAGGAACAGACCGCCGGCGATCAGGATCAGGTCGCGCCAGGAAAAACCGTGGCCGAAGGCGGTGAACACCGGCGTCGTCAGCTGGACGATGATCGAAATGGTGGCCAGCAGCACCAGACGCATGATCAGCGCCGCCGAGATGCCGAGGCGGCGGGCACGGGCGCGCTGGGCCTCCGGCAATTTGTTGGTCAGGATCGAGATGAAGATCAGATTGTCGATGCCGAGCACGATCTCCAGCACCACAAGCGTCAGCAGCGCGACCCAGGCGGTTGGATCGGACACGAAGTGAAAATGCGGCGCCAGGAATTCGATGAGCTGCATGGAGGTCGTCCCCTCTTGTAACGATCTGAAGCAGATGAAGCCGGCAGTTAGGTACTAAGCGCGTCTATATCAATGTCACAACCAGAAGGAGGGTGCGGTTTCCTCCAGCCGCGGGCCGCGACGAAACGGCGCGATCCTCTCGGTCAGCCCGGTGCGGTCGGAAATATCGACACCGACGCCGCACAATGTCGCCGGCCCGGTCGCGGCCTCGAAGCGCCCTTTCGGCACTTTCGACAGGAACCGGTTGAGCGGTTCCTCCTTGTCCATGCCGAGCGAGGAATCATAGTCGCCGCACATGCCGGCGTCGGAAATATAGCCGGTGCCGCCATTGAGAATCTGGTGATCGCCGGTCGGCTGGTGTGTATGGGTGCCGACGACGAGACTGGCGCGGCCATCGACGAAATGGGCGAAGCACATCTTTTCCGAGGTTGCCTCGGCGTGGAAGTCGATGATCACCGCATCCGCCTGCTCGCCGAGCGGACAGGCGGCCAGTTCGCGTTCGCCGGCCTGGAACGGATCGTCGAGTTCGGGATGCATGAACACCCGGCCCATGATGTTGGCGACCAGCACCCGCGCACCGCTCCTGGCGATATAGACGCCTGAACCGCGCCCGGGCGTGCCCTTGGGGAAATTGGAGGGTCGCAGAAAACGCTCTTCGCGCGGCGCGAACGCCAGCGCATCGCGCTGGTCCCAGACATGATTGCCGGTGGTCACGACATCGGCGCCGGCCGCGATCGTCTCGCGAAAAATCTCTTCGGTGATGCCGAAGCCGCCGGCGGCGTTCTCGCCATTGACGATGACGAAATCGAGTTTGAAATCGGAGATCAGCCCCGGCAGTTGTTCCCACACCGCCGTGCGTCCCGTTTTTCCGACCATGTCGCCGAGGAAGAGAAGTCTCATATCCACTTCTATCCAGAGCCATGGACGATAGGCAAGCGCTACCGCGATTGGTCCTGACGCCAGCCGCAAGTGACGCGCTGCCGTTGGAGCGGCTTTGTTCTCGCGCCCGCAGCGCGAACGGGCGATGGCATCATGGGCGACGTGGACGCGCGTGCCATCCGCGTAGCCAGAAGAACCAGACGTAGAAGGCAGTGAAGCCACCGGTACCGACAATGATCAACAGGGCGACGAGCCAGCCCTTCATTGCGGCGGTATCGAGGTTCGATGGATCGGCGGGGTCGTAGTACAATTCCACCTTGTCGCCTATGGACGCCGCATAAAGACCAATGATTTTTCCCTTTCCGGACCAGGTCATCGGCGCGTCGTCAACCACATAGGTGACGGCGACATTGATGCCATCTATCGTTAGGCCGTTTTTTTTCGTTTCAGTGTAGGGATCGACATCCGTCACGGTGGCGACCGTCTGATACCAGGCGGCTTTGTGATACAGAGTGGTTCCGGTGATGTGCAATCCCATCGCAAACAGCACTACCGCGATCAGGGCAAACGGCATCAGGATGAAACGCATTAAGACCATAGCTATTGCTGCCATCGAATCGGATTGTATTGCAGAAGTACTATCCGATATGTCTTAGAAACGCGTTATGCAGATCATCATATATCGAACCGGCGCAACCCGCTCTCGGTGAGTATTTCCGCAATGACAACGTCATGGTTTTCGTCCGGCACCTGGGCCACCTCCTGGCAGTCGAAGGCGATGCCGATCAGCCGTGGCGTCAGTCCCTTTTCGACCAGCTTGGCGATCGCGCGGTCGTAATAGCCGGCGCCATAGCCGATGCGGTGGCCGCGCGCGTCGAAGGCGGCAAGCGGCACCAGCATCACCGAAGGGTCTAGCACTTCGGCTTCTTCATGCGGGCCGACAGTGCCGAAGCCCATCTCGACCATCGGCGCGCCGCGCACCAGTTCGCGAAAGACGATGGTGGTCTTGTCGAGAATGGCCGGCAGGCAAAGCCTTGCCCCTTGCTCGCGCAAGGCAAACATCAGAGGCCGCACGTCGACCTCCGAGCGCATCGGCCAGAAACCGGAGACGATCTGGCCCGGTTCGACCGCGAGGTGATCGCGCGCCGTCTCGGCCATTTCGAGCGCCGCCTCCACCCGCCAGAACGCATCCAGCGCATCGCGGCGGCCGAGTGCTTCCTTGCGGAGGTGTTTTTTCAGTTCTTTTGGAGAGGTCATGGAGCCAGGGTAGAAAAGGTCGGATTTGAACGGAGGGGCAGGAACGACGTTTTCTACCGCATGATCCACCGAAATGTCAGTGGATGCTTGGCCTTGAGCGACGATCCACACAACCGGTGGAGAGAGCGATCCCGGGAACCTACAAAGTAGGTGGGCGCCGTATGAGAAAACCCACGGGTCTTCCCAGGGACAGCTCCCTAAGGATCGTTAAGGCCCCGGGGAAAATGTTCTCCTGCCGGGAAGCACAGACCGTCCCACCCAATATAGGCTGCTGGTCGACCAAGCGCCAGTGAGACTGGCATTCTTTCCGTGTCGGGTTCACGGCCTCCCCGCTGCCAACAGCCACCCTTGCACAGGCAGGGCAGCGTCCTTACGGTCGCCATGACCAACCAGGGAGCAAAAATGCGTTTCGAAGGCACGGCGGCCTATGTCGCCGACAAGGATTTGATGGTGGCGGTCAACGCGGCGATCGCGCTCGAGCGGCCCTTGCTGGTCAAGGGCGAGCCCGGTACCGGCAAGACCGAACTCGCCAGGCAGGTGGCCGCCGCACTCGGCCTCGACCTCATCGAATGGCACGTCAAGTCGACGACAAGGGCGCAGCAGGGCCTCTACGAATATGATGCGGTGTCGCGGCTGCGCGACAGCCAGCTCGGCGATATCAGGTTCAACGATATCAGGAACTACATCAAGCGCGGCAAGCTTTGGGAGGCATTCGCGGCCGGCAAGAAGGTCGTGCTTCTGATCGACGAGATCGACAAGGCCGACATCGAGTTCCCCAACGACCTGCTGCAGGAACTCGATCGGATGGAGTTCTTCGTCTACGAGACCGGCGAGACCATCCGCGCCGCGGTCAGGCCGATCGTCATCATCACCTCCAACAACGAGAAGGAGCTGCCGGACGCGTTCCTGCGCCGCTGCTTCTTCCATTACATCCGCTTTCCCGATGTCGAGACACTGCACAGAATTGTCGACGTGCACTATCCCGGCATCAAACAGAATTTGGTGCGGGCGGCGCTGACCCAGTTCTACGAAATCCGCGAGGTGCCGGGGCTGAAGAAGAAACCCTCGACCTCCGAGGCGCTCGACTGGATAAGGCTGTTGGTCGCCGACGACATCGCGCCGGAAGACCTGCGCGCCGACCCGAAGAACGCCCTGCCCAAGCTGCATGGTGCGTTGCTGAAGAACGAGCAGGATGTACACCTGTTCGAGCGGCTGGCCTTCATGGCGAGGCGGCAGGGTTAGCGCTTTCCCCGGCTGTGGACCGTTGCGGCCAGCCGAACAGGCAGGCAGCTTCGGCCAGAACCCTTCGGAGGAGACAAAATGACCGAGATCACCGTCCGCCCGCTGGCGCAGTCCGACCATGCCGACTGGCAGCGGCTGTGGACCGCTTATCTGACCTTCTACGAAACCAGGCTGCCGGAGGAGGTCTACGCCGTCACCTGGAAGCGGCTGTTCACGGCGGGTGAGTTCGAGCCGAAGGGTTTTATCGCCACGCTCGATGGCAAGGCGGTCGGCCTCACCCATTATCTATATCACCGCTCCTGCTGGGCGGAGCAGAACAACTGCTACCTGCAGGACCTGTTCGCCGACCCGGAGGTGCGCGGCAAGGGCATCGGTGCGGCGCTGATCGAGGCGGTGAAACAGGAAGCCGCTGGGATCGGCGTCAAGAACGTCTACTGGATGACGCACGAGACCAACGCCACGGCACGCAAGCTCTACGATTATGTCGCGCGCAGGACCGGCTTCATCGAGTATGATCTGCTGTAGATAGACAATGTTCATCCCCTTCTTCCTCGAACTGAAGGCAGCGCGCGTGCCCGTTTCGCTGCGGGAATATCTGTCGCTGCTGGAGGGGCTGGAAGCCGGGCTGGTTGACTACGACGTCGAGGGTTTTTACTACCTCGCCCGCACCGCACTGGTGAAGGACGAACGCCACATCGACCGCTTCGACCAGGTGTTTGCCCATGTCTTCAAGGGCGTCGAAGCGCTCAGCGGACCGGATGCCGTGGACGTCGCGAACCTCCCGGAAGAATGGCTGCGCCGCCTCGCCGAGAAGCACCTGACCGAAGAAGAGAAAAAACTGGTCGAGGCACTCGGCGGCTTCGAAAAGCTGATGGAGACGCTGCAGCAACGGCTCGAGGAGCAGAAAGGCCGCCACCAGGGCGGCTCGAAATGGATCGGCACCGGCGGCACCTCGCCATTCGGCGCCTATGGCTACAATCCCGAAGGCGTGCGCATCGGCCAGCACGAAGGCCGCAACCGCCGTGCCGTAAAAGTCTGGGACAGACGCGAGTTCAGGAATTTCGACGATGCCGTCGAACTCGGCACGCGCAACATCAAGATCGCGCTCAAGCGCCTGCGCCGCTGGGTGCGCGAAGGCGTCGAGGAGGAATTCGACCTGCCCGGCACCATCCATGCGACCGCCGAGCATGGCTATCTCGACGTGCGGACGCGGCCGGAACGCCGCAATGCGGTAAAGCTCTTGATGTTCTTCGATGTCGGCGGCTCGATGGACGACCACATCAAAAGCGTCGAGGAGCTGTTTTCGGCCGCCCGCGCCGAATTTCGCCAGCTCGAATATTTCTATTTCCACAACTGCCTCTATGAGGGCGTGTGGAAGGACAATCGCCGCCGTCACGCCGAGACGATCCCGACCTTCGACCTGCTCCACAAATACGGGCCGGACTACAAGGTGATCATCGTCGGCGACGCCTCTATGAGCCCTTACGAGATCGCCCACCCCGGCGGCTCGGTCGAACACTGGAATCCGGAGGCCGGGACGGTCTGGCTCGGCCGCCTGCTGCAGCAATGGCCAAACGCGGTATGGCTGAACCCCGAGAACCAGAAGAACTGGGGCTATACCCATTCGATTGCCATGATCCGCGACATCTTCGGTGGCCGCATGTTCCCGCTGACGCTGGCCGGGCTCGAAGGCGCGACGAAGCAGCTTTCAAGGAAGCATTGAATAGCCCCCGACAGGAAACCCGATGACCTGCTTTCTCTGCCTGCAATGCGGCGTCCAGTTCGCAGCAACACAGGAACCACCGGACCGCTGCCCGATCTGCGAAGACGAGCGGCAATTTGTGCGCTGGGAAGGCCAGGCCTGGATCACCTCGCAGGAGCTCGCTGACGGACACCGGCTCATGGTCAAGGACGACGCCGGTGTTCTCGCTTTCGGCATCGAACCGCGCTTCGCCATCGGCCAGCGCGCGCTGCTGGCGCAGACGCCGCACGGCAATGTGCTGTGGGACTGCATCTCGATGGTCAGCGACGAGGCAGTGGCCGAAATCAACCGTCTCGGCGGCCTGACAGCGATTGCCATCTCGCACTGCCACTTCTACTCGGCGATGGTCGAATGGAGCGAGGCGTTTGGCGGCGTGCCGATCTATCTCCACGCCGACGACCGCCAATGGATCCTACGACCGCACAAGGCGATCATCAGTTGGGAGGGCGAGACGTGCGCGATAAACCCGTCGCTGACACTCATCCGCTGCGGTGGCCATTTTGCCGGCAGCCAGGTGCTGCACTGGAAGCGCGATGGCGGCAACGCCATCCTGACCGGCGATACGGTGCAGGTGACGCCGACGCGTCGCCATGTCAGCTTCATGTACAGCTACCCGAACCAGATTCCGCTCAACGCGGCAGCCGTTCGCCGCATTGCGGCGGCACTGGAGCCGTTCCAGTTCGACCGTATCCACGGCGCATGGTGGAACCAGAATGTCATTGGCGATGCAAAAGCGGCATTCGACACATCGGTCGCCCGCTATCTCAGGGCCATCGCATGAAGGCACGATCGAAAATGCGGGCAAATCCTGTAACAAATGCCTATCTTGGTGCGAATATGAGGCTGCAATCAACAACGAGCCGGCAAGGCTGAGGAGATCAAATGGACACCCACACCTACCCTGTCACCCGTACCGACGCCGAATGGCGCGCCCGGCTGACGCCGGAGCAGTACGCCGTCATGCGCGGCCACGGCACCGAGCGGCCGGGAAGCTGCGCTTTGCTCTACGAGAAGCGCGCCGGCACATTTTCCTGCGTCGGCTGCGACCAACCTTTGTTCGAATCCAAGCTGAAGTTCGAGAGCGGCACCGGCTGGCCGAGCTTCAACGACCCGGTGCCCGGCTCGGTCGAGAACACCGTCGATCGCAGCTACGGCATGGTTCGCACCGAATGTCATTGCGCCCGCTGCGGCAGCCATCTCGGCCATGTCTTCGAGGACGGCCCGCCGCCGACTGGCCTGCGCTACTGCATCAACGGCGTCGCGTTGAAATTCGAGCCGGCGGCTTAAGCCCAACACGATCGCTGGATGCACGGAAAGGGCGGCTGCGGCTGCCCTTTTTTTGTTGCGCGGCAGGAAGCCCGGCGAACGCGACAGGCGCCATGTCCGCACTGTCAGACCACAACCACCAGGATCAGCCACAATGTGGCGCCAAGCGTCATCAATGAGGCCTTGGCGCCCTTGGCCTTTTCCGTGGTTCGCCATACGGCAAAGG